>DASRJA010000599.1:0-2204 GCA_035649695.1 Mycobacterium sp.
GCCTCGGCCAGAATCAGCCGATTCTGCTCGATCAGCCGCTCCAGCTTGAGCAGGGTGGCCCTGCGCTGCTGCAGCGACGGCGCCGGATTGCGGTCGAACGCGGCGCGCTGACGGGCAAACACCTCACTGAGTTCACTCGCAGCAATCGATTCCGCCTGATCATTTTGTGGCACGTTCACCATGCCCTTATCAGTGGTAGTCATCAACACTCCTTCTCTAAAGCACTTGCTCAAAGCGCAGCGATGCCGCAACTCCAGCCGGCCAGTTCATTTCGGCGGCCTGTGTCATGTCAGCTGGGCCTTCGTATCGCCCGCGTTCGCGGTGATCGTTTCTTCGATGGATTCGGCAGGCAGGTCGTCGAGTGCGAGCTGCGAGGGTGCGCCGGCCGGGTTGTAGTTCGGCAGATCGGTGGGTGGATTGTGCTGCCAGGGGAATCCGCCCAGTGCGTGCCGAACCTTGTATGAGATGCGGCCGTGCAGTTTCTGGTAGTGCCAGAGGCCCTGGACGATTCCCGCCGCCGGTTGCGTCCAGAAGCCGATGGGAATGGGGTGGATGGGCTCCTGTGGGCCGACTTCTACTTCGGCGCAGGCGATTGCGTTGTAGTCCTCGGGACCCAAGCGCGCGACGATAGTGCCCGAACCATCGACGATCTGCGAGTCGCCACTGAACATGGTCGACCACCCGACACCGGGTAGCAACGGCGTATCGGAATCGACCCTTCCCACATGCTGCGCGACCGCGACTGGAGCGCCGACCATCCGGGCCATCGTGGTCGGCGCTTCACCGCACGCCAGTGCGTTGTACTGATGGTCGCGCGCCATCCATTCGCGCATCACCGGCCATGTCGGACCTCCCCACCAACACGACCCGCCCAGGACAACGTCGACCTTGTTGCGTAGCCGTCTCGCGGTACGCGAGCGCCCCCACTCGAATCCCATTGCCAAGCCGACGTTTCCGAAGCTGGTGGAGGTCAGTCCCTGGTCTTTGCCTGCGGTGTAGAAGTTGGTTTCCCACATCGACGGCTCATCTTTGTCATGCAGGTGTGTCGTGCCGTCGGGTTCGGCCAGGACGTAGGTGTGTCGAGCGTGTTGACCCCGCACCGATAGAAATCCCCCGCCCACCGTGCAGTGCAGCTCTTTAGCCAGCCGTACGACCATCTGATACGGAGCACCATCGATGGGTTGGGGAACTCGCCGCATTGTCCGGTGGAACATGTTGGGTGACGTCATCGCCTCGGGCAGCAAGATGACGTCCGGCGAATGCATCACCGAGGCTTCCCGGACCAACGAAGCGCAAAGGCGAAGGTTCATCTCCACCGCGCCGACGGCCAGATGCGGTTGGACGACGGCGATTCGCAGCTTCTTGCGCTGCGCTGGCTTGCCGTTAGGTGATGTGGTCATCGTGTCTCCAGACTCGCGAGGTTGTCATGGTTATTGCTGGCGGTGAGCAAGCCCACCGCCTCGTTGAAGGCCACCGGCCGAGAAGCACCCTTCCCGTGATAACCGGTTGTCCGCGGTGCATTCCGCATGACGGCGGTGCGGCGTTCCAGCACAACCGCATCCGACCAGCCGTCACGCCAGCGGCGTGCGCCAGCGGCCCGCGCCCGCCCGCGCAGAGCGAGTTCGGCCTTGTCCCTGAGGAACCCGAACTTTAGGCGAAGTTCTGCTGCACTGAACCGCACAACGCCGGCACGGTCCTCGCGTGCGCGGATCATCGATGTCGCCGACCATCGCGCAAGGCGCCGAAACGAAAACAGACGGTCCAATGAGAGAGTGCGTGTGTACGCGTTGCCGAACTCCTGAACGAACGACGGGCTTGTTTCCAATTCCTTCCACAGCTCGGACTCTGGCCCGGCGAGGGAATGGGTACGGGTGTACCGGCCCGCGAGGTACAGGCTGGGCAAGACACCGGCATCACGCTCTCGCTCGTAGGAGCGCATCGCCTCATCGATGGTGCTGTCATCCTTGTCGAAGACGGGTCCGAGTTTGTCGCCCAGCACAGTGGCCCACAGGACCGCGTCATGCATGCCGTGGGCGATCACCGGATCCTTGAAGTGCCCGGCGTCCCCCACCAGCGCCCATCCCGGTCCGGAGGAAATCCTGAAGTAACTCGGTAAGTCTTCGGTACACCGTTGCTTGGACTGCACATTCACCCCCTGCACCAGCTCGCGCAGCCGAGGCAGCATGGCCAGCTTGGCCGCCCAC
>DASRJA010000600.1:0-3983 GCA_035649695.1 Mycobacterium sp.
TGCCGATGTTGACCTGCAGGCCGTCGTGAATGTCGGCCGTTGGCATCCGACGGCCGTTGACATACATGCCGTTGAGGCTGCCGTTGTCGATCGCGACCCAACGGCCCTGATCGAACCGGAGCACCAGGTGGGCGCGCGAGATCAGCGGGTGTGCAACGCGGACGTCAGCGCGAAGGTCGCGGCCCACCACAACGTCGTTGCCCGGCGCGAACGTGCGCGTTGAGCCCTCGTAGCGAACAGTCAACGCGGGCGGGGTTGGTCGGCTCATCGGCACCGACTCTATCGGTCCGGGGGCCGGATGTAGTGCTGGTCCGTGAGGCGCGTCAGGAGGTCGGCGCAACGCCCCATCTGGCGGTGTCGGTGATCTGCTGCAACGCCGCGATCCGATCCTCGCGCGTGGTGATGATGTGGGCGAACGCGGCGTCGACGGCCGAACCACCGTCGCGGGCCGCGCCCCAGTACCGGCCGAGCACCACCACCCGCTCGTCGTCGACTTGTAGGTAGTCGTGCGGATCGACGTGCATGTCGTATTCGGATGCGATGCGCGACCAGACGCCGGTGACCATGTCGGCCGCGCCGCGATGCTCGCCGCCGACACCGTGCGGCATGCCGGTGCTGACGGTGCCGACGAAATCGTCTGTCAACAAAGCGAATAGCGCATGGCCGTCGCCATGTGCAATCGCGTCGTAGAGCCGTTGCGCTACTGCGGTGGGAGTGGGCATGAGACCTCCAATCAGTATTAGAGACTACTCTCTACTATAGGATTGGGCAATGCCGAGGCCTGCACTGTTCACACTCGACGGGCTGCTCGATGCCGCCGCGGCACTACTTGCCGTCGACGGGCCGTCCGCAGTGACGATGTCGGCGGTGGCCCGCGCCGCTGGCGCGCCGAGCGGGTCGATGTATCACCGCTTCCCCACGCGCGCCGCCCTGTGCGGCGAGCTGTGGCTGCGCACCGAGGAGCGGTTCCACGCCGGCGTTACCGCCGCGCTCGCCACATCGGCAGACCACCAGGAACGGTGCGTCGCCGCCGCTCGGTTCACCGTGCAGTGGTGCCGCGATCACCCGGTCGAGGCTCAGGTGTTGTTGGTCGGTGCCGACGCGCTCGGCGCCGCGGACTGGCCCGACGAACTGATCAGCCGCCGAAAACGTTTGCACCGCGCGCTGCGTCGAACACTGGCGGGCATGGCCGCAGACCCGGAACGGGTCAACGCGGCGGTGATCGATATTCCGTACGCGGTGGTGCGCAGGCACCTGATGGCGCGGCACGCCATCCCGCCGAGCGCGGACGCGATCGTCGAGGATTGCGCGCGGGCGCTTATTCGCGCCTAGCCGCGGTATTCATCCACCTTTGCGGCATACTCGTCGAGCAGTCGCAGCGACTCGTCCGTCGGTAGCGTCGGCAGCAAAAGGGCAACCTGGCCAAATCCCAAATCATCGACGCCGCGCCAGTAGACGGGGTCCAGCGGAGTACCGAACATGGCCAACGGAACGTCGTGGCCGGCGCCGTCGCGCATCTGATCGATTCGCTTCTTGAGGTGTTCCACGGGGAAGGGGTTGGAAATCCAGCCGGCCTCGTGCCTGATCACGCGTTTGACTGTGGCATCGGAATCGCCGCCGATGTAGATCGGCAGGTATGGCTTCTGGACGGGCTTGGGCCTGAGGTACGAGGCGTCGAAATTGACGTACTTGCCGTGGTATTCGGCCGGCTCGTCGGTCCACAGCACCTTGATGGCTTCGATCTGTTCGTCCAGTAATGCACCGCGGGTCTTGGGGTTCGTGCCGTGGTTGCGCATCTCCTCGAGATTCCAGCCGGCGCCCACTCCCAAAATGAACCGGCCGCCGGAGATCAGGTCGATGCTCGCGGCCTCCTTCGCGGTGATGATGGGATCGCGCTGGATTTGCAGGGCAATTCCTGTGAAGAGATCGATCCTGGACGTCACCGCGGCAGCCGCGGCCAGCGTGACAAACGGATCCAGCGTGCGGTAGTAAATCGGCGGCAGCTCGCCTCCGAGTGGGTACGGAGTTTCGCGGCTCGCCGGAATGTGGGTGTGTTCGGCAATAACCAGTGAGTCGAAACCCCGGTCCTCGATCGCGCGCGCGAGTGACACCGTGTCGATGCTGTCGTCGTTGACGAACGTGGAGATTCCGATCTTCATTGCCATCCTCATCTGTCGGCTGTGCCCGGTACTGACATCCGCTGGAGTGAGCCTATTCCCGGCCAACTGGCGCTCATACCGTCTAGTTAACGTTTGGTGACGGCCTCGGCGCGTCGTGCGCACAGTCCAGCCACGTCGTGATCTGGTAAGGCATGCCGTCTGTGAAGGCCACTGCCCGGCGTCACGGCAAACTGGGTCGAGCGATGCTCCCGGTGTTCGTCGTGTGTGCCGCGCTCATCATCACCCTGCTGATCGCCAACCTGCTCGTGTAGGCGGACGGGGACTAGCCGATCGTGACCCGGTCGGGCGATCCCGTGACCACGCAGTGGGTGTGGCTGTAGATCGTCGCCATGCACTGGTTGCAATGCGTGCACTTTGAGAGCACCGAATCGTTGGCCTGGATCCGGTTGATCAGGTCCGGCTCGGCCAGCAGCGCGCGGCCCATCGCGACGAAGTCGAAGCCCTCGGCCATCGCGAGGTCCATGGTCTCGCGGTTGGTGATGCCGCCCAGCAGGATCAATGGCATCTTCAGTTCGGCGCGAAACAGCTTGGCGTCGCGCAACAGATACGCCTCGCGGTACGGATACTCCCGGAAGAACTTCTTGCCGGTCATCCGAATGCCCCACCGCAGCGGCGGTTTGAACGCACCGGCGAATTCCTTGACCGGCGCGTCGCCGCGGAACAGGTACATCGGATTGACGAGTGAACTGCCCGCCGTCAGTTCGATGGCGTCCAGTCCGCCATCCTCTTCGAGCCATTTCGCCGTCTGCAGCGATTCTTCGGTCGAGATGCCGCCGCGCACACCGTCGGACATGTTCAGCTTCGCGGTCACCGCGATCTGGTCCTTGACCGCACGCCGCACCGCCAGCACCATGCCGCGGGCCACCTTGGCGCGGTTCTCGAGCGACCCGCCGAATTCATCGGCGCGACGGTTGATCAGCGGGCTGAGGAACGAACTGGCGAAATAGTTGTGGCCGAGGTGGATCTCGACCGCGTCGAAGCCGCATTCGATCGCGTAGCGGGCGGCGTCCGCGTGCGCCTCGATGACGTCTCTGATGTCGTCTTTGGTGGCCTTCTTCGCGAAGCGCATCGCGAGTGGGTTGAAGAACCGCACCGGCGCCAGCGCCTTGGCCTTGTTGGAGCGGGCATCGGCGACCGGGCCGGCGTGGCCGATCTGGGCGCTGATCGCGGCGCCCTCGGCATGGATCGCCGCTGTGAGCTTCTGCAGACCCGGGACGGCTTCGGGCCGCCACCAAATCTGCCGACCCTCGGTGCGCCCGCCCGGCGACACCGCCAGGTACGCGACGGTCGTCATGCCGACGCCGCCTGCGGCCGGCAACCGGTGATAGGTGATCAGATCCTCGGTGACGAGTGCGTTCGGCGTCGACGCCTCGAACGTCGCCGCCTTGATGATGCGGTTGCGCAGCGTCACCGGGCCGAGCTTGGCCGGGGTGAACACATTGGGCTGAGTGTTCATACAAGGTGAGCCTGCCACAATGGCTGCCGTGGGTGCGATCACACTGGACGGCAAGGCCACGCGCGACGAGATCTTCGTCGACCTCAAGGAGCGGGTGGCGGCGCTGACCGCGGCCGGCCGGACGCCCGGGCTGGGCACCATCCTGGTCGGCGACGATCCCGGCTCGCACGCGTACGTGCGCGGCAAGCACGCCGATTGCGCGAAGGTCGGCATCAACTCGATCCGCCGCGATCTGCCTGCCGACATCAGCCAGGCCGAGCTCGACGCGACCATCGACGAGCTGAACGCCAATCCCGAGTGCACCGGTTACATCGTGCAGCTGCCGCTGCCCAAGCACCTCAACGAGA
>DASRJA010000601.1:0-16115 GCA_035649695.1 Mycobacterium sp.
CGACTTCGCCGATTGCGGCGGAGATGTCACCGAGACGACCGCCGGGGACCGCTGCGGCGATACCGGCGTCAAGGGCTCTTTGCGTCGACTCGACCAGGGCTCTGTCACCGGCGTCGGCTCTGTCACCGACGATGACCGTGACCGCGGAATCGGCCACCCAACCGTCGATCGACACCGCAAAGTCCAGACTCAACACGTCGCCATCACGTAGCACGTAGTCGCGTGGAAGGCCATGCAGCACAGCGTCGTTGACCGACAGACAGATGACATTCCGGAATGGACCGCGACCGAATGACGGCGCGTAGTCCCAGTAGCACGAGTCCGCACCGCGGTCGGTAATCAGCGTGCGGGCATGGTGCTCGAGCTGCATCAGGTTCACTCCGGGCTGCGCCTCGAGCGACAGCGTCGCCAGCGTTTCCGCGACGAATTCACCAGTCACCGCCATCTTGTCGATCTCTCGAGCGGTCTTGAGTTCGATCATGCTGGGCCTTCCGATCGGTATTTTTATACCGTAGCGACGGTACCAGTACCGGTACTTAAATACCGGCTATGCTGACCGACATGGTGCGTGTACCTCTGAGCCCAGAGCAGGTGCGAGCCGGGCAACGTCTCGGCGCGCTGATGAGGACAGCCCGAGCCGGTCGCGACCCCGAGATGATCGCGCGCAACGCCGGCATCTCGCCGGAGACACTGCGCAAGATTGAGGTCGGCAGAATGCCCAGCCCGAGCTTCGGCACAGTGATTGGACTCTGCAACGCGCTCGGCTTGCCCCTGCAGAATGCCGTCGATGCCTGGCATGGGACAGACCACATCGCCAATGGGCAGCCCGCCTGAGCACAATGCGCAAAAGCTGATAATCGCCTGTTGTGCGGGTTGTGCGCACAACAGAGCCAACGGCTACCTCGGGCACATAGCTTCGGCCGCAAGCAAGTTCACCCCGAACTGCTCGCACAAGAAAGGTCGAACTAATGAAAATCCGGACATTCGTTGCTCCGCTGCTAATGGCAGCAGGTGGCGCTGCCGCAATCGCGATCGCGCCGCTGGCGCAGGCGGACGCCACTCCACCGCCGTGCAGCTTCACTGGTAACGCGAGCGTCTGCCAGACGGAGGGGAACGCACAGGTGAGTGCCTTGCCGCCCACGATCGATTACCAGGCGCAGTACCCATTCGGCGAGTACGGCGGACTGCTGTTCCATCACCGAGGCCGGCATGGCTGAAATCGTGCGGGGGAGTGGAGCCTAGGAGAATCGAACTCCTGACATCTACCTTGCAAAGGTAGCGCTCTACCAACTGAGCTAAGGCCCCTGATTGATCAGGATGGAGCGTCGGCCGCTGCATGCCACACCTCGACGCCGTGTCGCGATCGCCAGACGATCACGGCGATCGCGACTGCTGCGAACAGCACCACGAGCCTCATGGTGTGGACCTTTCCGTGGGGCTAGGAGGACTCGAACCTCCGACCTCTTCGTTATCAGCGAAGCGCTCTAACCGCCTGAGCTATAGCCCCGTAATCGCGCACGGACCGAGCGACGAGACTACCGCAATCGTAAGCTGCGGCCCAAACTCAATCCCGATCCGCCAGTGTGACCTCGACCCCGCCGACCAGGTCGGTGGTGAGGTTGTAGATGAAGGCCGCACACGTGGCCATCGCGGTCAGCAGCACGATGTTCACCAACCCGATCAATGCCGCGCCGCCGAAGATCGTCCCGCTGGACACCAGCTCGCCGCCGGTCTGCCCGCTGGCGCTGGTGAGCAGGTCGCCGACATTGCTGTTGAGCTTGCTCCACACGCCCATGCCGCCGAGCACCAAGTACAGAAAGGCGACGGCGATCATCCACACGAAGAACAACGCAACCGAGAGCACCAGCGACACCTTGAGCGTGCTCCACGGGTCGATCCGCCGGATCTGCATGCTGGCCCGCACCGGGCCTTTGTGTTGCCGGGTGCCGACCTGGATGCGGCCGGGGCTCTGACTCGCCGGCCGAGCCGGTTCAGGCGCGGGCCGGTCGGCCGCCGGCTTGCGCTCTCGAGGCATCGGTCCGGACAGGTCAGGCAGCTCGCTGGCATACGCCTCGGGCCGCACGGTCTCCGTGCGCTCCCCGCGTGGCGGGGCGCTCTGCTCGTGCGTCGGCGCCGGCGCCGGCGATCCCGCTCCGCCGCCGATGAAGCGGTTCAGCCGGGCATCCACGCCCGGGGGGTGACCGGCGTCCGGCGACTGGCGCTGTGGCTGCCGAGCCGCCCGCGCCGCCGGACCCCGCTGCCAAGGGGGGACGTCGCCGCCGGTGCGCGACGCCGCGTTGCCGAGCGAACCACCATCGTGCGGCGGGGAGCCGTTGGCGCTACCGGGGGCTTCACCCGCGCGCGGGTATCCCGGCTCGTTCGGTGAACTCACCTACGGCTCCTTACCGTCGTTACGTTGCGTCGGCCTCGGCGGCGTCGGCTTCGTTCTCCTCGGCGTTGCGCGCAACAGCAACCAGTGTGTCGCCCTCGCCCAGGTTCATCAACCGAACGCCCTTGGTCTGCCGCCCCGCCTTGCGGACCTGGCGAGCCGCCGTCCGGATGACGCCCCCACCGGAGGTGATGGCGTACAACTCGGTGTCGTCATCGACGATCAACGCTCCGACCAGAGTGCCACGACGCTTGTCGTACTGGATCGTCAGCACCCCTTTGCCGCCGCGGCCCTGGACCGGGTACTCGTCAATCGCGGTCCGCTTGGAGTAGCCGCCGGCCGTCGCGACCAGCAGATACGTGTCGGGTTGCACGACATTCAGCGAGAGCAGCTTGTCCTCCTCGTTGAACCGCATGCCCTGCACACCGGAGGTGGCCCGACCCATCGGACGTAGGGCCTCGTCGGTAGCTGAGAACCGGATCGACTGGCCCTTGGCAGACACCAACAGTAGGTCGTCCTCGGCCGAACACAGCACCGCGCCGACCAATTCGTCGCCGTCGCGCAGGTTCACCGCGACGATGCCGCCCGAGCGGTTGGAGTCGAAGTCGGTGAGCTTGGACTTCTTCACCAGCCCGTTGCGGGTGGCCAGCACGAGGTATGGCGCGTCCTCGTAGCTCTTGATCTGGATGACCTGCGCGATGCGCTCCTCAGGCTGGAAGGCCAGCAGGTTCGCGACGTGCTGACCGCGCGCCGTGCGCGAGGCCTCGGGCAGGTCGTACGCCTTGGCGCGGTACACCCGGCCCTGCGTGGTGAAGAACAGGATCCAGTCGTGCGTCGAGCACACGAAGAAGTGGTTGACGATGTCGTCCTGCTTGAGACCGGCGCCCTGCACGCCCTTACCGCCACGCTTCTGGCTGCGGTAGAGGTCAGTCTTGGTGCGCTTGGCGTACCCCGTCTCGGTGATGGTGACGACGACGTCCTCGCGCGCGATCAGGTCCTCGTCGGAAACTTCGCCATCGGCCGGGACGATGCGGGTGCGACGTTCGTCACCGTGCTTGTCGACGATCTCCTTGAGCTCGTCGCGCACGATGCCGCGCTGACGCTCCGGCTTGGCCAGGATGTCTTCCAGGTCGGCGATCTCGGCCTCGATCTTGGCCAGATCGTCGACGATCTTCTGCCGTTCCAGGGCGGCCAGGCGACGCAACTGCATGTCGAGGATCGCCTGGGCCTGAATCTCGTCGATGTCGAGCAGCTCGATCAGGCCTTGCTTGGCGACGTCGACCGTCTCGGATGCCCGGATCAACGCGATGACTTCGTCGAGCGCGTCGAGCGCCTTGACCAGACCGCGCAGGATGTGGGCCCGCTCGTTGGCTTTGCGCAGCCGGTAGGTGGTGCGCCGGACGATGACGTCGAGCTGATGGTCGACGTAGTGCCGGATCAGCTGGTCGAGCCGCAGCGTGCGCGGCACGCCGTCGACGATCGACAGCATATTGGCGCCGAAGCTCGTCTGCAGCTGGGTGTGCTTGTAGAGGTTGTTCAGGACCACCTTCGCGACCGCATCGCGTTTGATCTCGACCACAATTCGCAGGCCGACGCGGTCGCTCGACTGATCCTCGATGTTCGAGATACCGGTCAGCTTTCCGTCGCGGACCTGTTCTGCGATCGAGGTGATGAAGTTGTCGTGGTTGACCTGATACGGCAGCTCGGTGATGACGATCCCGGTGCGGCCGCGCGAGTCCTCCTCGATCTCCACCACACCGCGCATACGAATGGATCCGCGCCCGGTGGTGTAGGTGTCGTTGATCCCCTGCGACCCGACGATCAGGCCCGAAGTGGGGAAGTCGGGGCCCTTGACCCGTTCGGTGACCGCGGCCAGGGTGGCCTCTTCCTCGGCCTCGTGGTTCTCCAGGCACCAGTACACCGCTTCGGCGAGCTCGCCGAGATTGTGCGGCGGAATGTTGGTGGCCATGCCGACCGCGATACCGCCCGAACCGTTGGCCAACAGATTCGGGAACCGGCTCGGCAGAACCGTCGGCTCCTGCACGCGCCCGTCGTAGTTCGGGATGAAATCGACTGTCTCCTCGTCGATTTCACGCAGCATCTCCATCGCAAGCGGAGTGAGCCGCGCTTCCGTGTTGTGGCTGACGAAGCCGTTGGTGATGAAGGCGTGGTCTTCCGTGTCGACACGGAGGCTGTAGACCGGTTGCACGCCAGCGTCGGTCACTGAGGCCACGCGCGCGTAGTAGAACCGCCCGTCGGTCAGGTCCGAAGCGATCGCGCGGACGTCGGAGTCGCTGATGTGGCTGAGGATCTCAGCGCTGTCGCGCTGCCACCGGGACAGCCGGTCGATGTTGTGCTTGCGCAACCACTCTTTGTCGACCCAGCGTCCGCCGCCGTGCGCACGAACGAAGGCGGCGAGGCCCGGAACATGGTCGGTGTCCAAGCCTGCAGCCTTTGGAGGCAAGGCTTGTAGCAGCGCCTTGAGCTTCGTCTGCTTAGCCCCGCCGAAGCCGATCTGGGCCGAGAACGCCTCGGCATGAGCACGGTTAGTGATGACGACCTTGTGCTCGCCCGTCGCGTGCAGGTAACGGCGCGAGATCACGCCGAATTCCAGCAGCATCTGCTGGACATCCTTCGCGAGACGCCCGCTGCGCGTGGAGTACGAGATCTGAATCGTATTGCGCGACAGCGCAGAACAGGATCCGTCGCCTTCGAACAAGGACTGCAGGAATGCGCGCTTGACTGCGGCCGGGGATTGCCAGAGCCATTGCGGCACGACCTTGTCCGCCGACCGCTGGCCGATGAGGTCGGCGAGCCGACTCGTCCGCACGGCGTCCAGATTGTGAATATCGAGCTCAAGGAGGTTCGATCCCGAAGCGATCGTTCGCTCCGAGACATAGCGCTGACCACCAACTACGGCGTCGTACGCGGCAACGACGATGTTGAAGTATTCGCGGTCGAGGTTGTTGAAGCCAGCGCGCCGCTCCGAGACAAATCCCTCGCTGATGAAGGCGCCCAAGAGGAGCGCCTCCAGCGTGTCGTGCCAGTCTCCAGGGCCGAACTCGGTCGGCGGTGTCCTCTGGATCACCACGCGGTCGTCCGGCCGTACCTCTTCGATGAACTTCCACAACAAGGTCGGCACGCCGGCCACGTCGACCAGGCACAGCAGGGGATGGTTGGCGGTACCCGTGACCGTATATCCCTCGGCCGTCGTCACCGTGTAGGTCTGATGATCGCCGGAGTGGAACAGGCGATCGGCCACCACTGGGTTGCCGTGCCGGTCCAACACCTTCGCGTCAACGACGTTGTCGGAGTTCGGTCGTGCTCCAGGAACGATGTCGGCGATCCGGACGGACTGCCCAAACGGCAAACGCACCAATGCATCACCCGTGACGCAGTACCTCATCGCCGCCGGTGGATCGTTTCCGGGCGAGCCGAAGTTGCCTTGACCGTCGACCAACGGATAGCGCAGCGACCACGGCTGCGCCATCCGGACTAGGGTGTCGTAGATCGACGCATCGCCGTGCGGATGGTAGTTACCCATCGTTTCGGCAACGGAGCGCGCCGATTTCGCGTGGCTGCGGTCCGGCCGGAAGCCCGAGTCGTACATCGCGTAGAGCACCCGGCGGTGCACCGGCTTGAGGCCGTCGCGGACCTCCGGCAGCGCACGGCCGACGATGACGCTCATCGCATAGTCGATGTAGCTGCGCTGCATCTCCTGCTGAATGTCGACCGGCTCGATGCGGTCTCCGGCTTCGTCGCCGGGCGGCAACGTGGTATCAGTCATTGAATTTGTCCTAAACGTCTAGGAAGCGAACGTCTTTGGCGTTCCGGGTGATAAAGCTGCGGCGTGCCTCGACGTCCTCGCCCATCAGGATCGAGAACAGCTCGTCGGCCGCCGCCGCGTCGTCCAAAGTCACCTGTCGCAACACGCGCACCGACGGATCCATCGTCGTTTCCCACAGCTCCTTGGCGTCCATCTCGCCAAGACCCTTGTACCGCTGGATGCCGTCGTCGACGTTGATCTTCTTGCCGGCCTTCTTGCCGGCCTCGAGCAGTCCGTCGCGCTCACGGTCGGAATACGCGAACTCCGGCTCGCTGCGCTGCCATTTCAACTTGTACAGCGGCGGCTGCGCCAGGAACACGTGGCCGTTTTCGATAAGCGGCTTCATGAATCGGAACAGCAGCGTCAACAACAGGGTCGAGATGTGCTGGCCGTCCACGTCGGCGTCGGCCATCAGCACGATCTTGTGGTAGCGCAGCTTGGTGATGTCGAACTCGTCGTGAATGCCCGTACCCAGCGCGGTGATGATCGCCTGGACCTCGGTGTTCTTCAGCACCCGGTCGATGCGGGCCTTCTCGACGTTGATGATCTTGCCGCGCAACGGCAGGATCGCCTGGAACATCGAGTCGCGGCCGCTCTTGGCCGAGCCGCCGGCCGAGTCGCCCTCCACCACATACAGTTCCGACTTGCGCGGATCAGTGGAGCGGCAGTCCGCCAGCTTGCCGGGCAGCCCGCCGATGTCGGTGGCGCTCTTGCGGCGCACCAGCTCGCGGGCCTTGCGCGCCGCGATGCGCGCCTGTGCCGACGAAACCGCCTTGTTCACAACCGTTTTCGCCTCGGCCGGATTGGCCTCGAACCAGTGGCCCAGCTGCTCGTTGCAAATGCGCTGCACGAACGACTTCACCTCGGTGTTGCCGAGCTTGGTTTTCGTCTGACCCTCGAACTGCGGCTCGGCCACCTTCACCGAGATGACTGCCGCCAGCCCTTCACGGATGTCGTCGCCGGTAAGGTTCGCGTCCTTCTCCTTGAGCAGCTTCTTGTCCTTGGCGTACTTGTTCACCACGCTCGTCAGCGCCGCTCGGAACCCCTCTTCATGGGTGCCGCCCTCGTGGGTGTTGATCGTGTTGGCGAAGGTGTGCACCGACTCCGAGTAGCCGGCGTTCCACTGCATCGCGAACTCGACCTCGTGGCCCTCTCCCTTGCCGGAGAAGTCGACGATGCTCTGGTGGATCGCGGTCTTGGTGCGGTTGATGTGCTTGACGTAGTCGACCAGCCCGCCCGGGTAGTGGAACGTGCGGTTCTTCACCTTGTGCGGGCCGGCCGCCTCGGCAGCCTTCTCCTCGGCAGACTTCGGCGCCTCGGCGGTATCACTGACGACCTCGTCGACCACTTCTGCTGCGGTCACCCGCTCATCGACCAGCGTGATGGTCAGCCCCTTGTTCAGGAACGCCATCTCCTGCAGCCGTCGTGCCACGGTCTCGAAGTCGTAGTTCGTGGTCTCGAAAATGTTCGGATCTGCCCAGAACCGCACCGTCGAACCGGTCTTCTTGGTGGCCTCGCCCTGCTTCAGCGTGCCGGGCACCGACTGGTCGTAGTACTGGAACCACTCATGGCCGTCGCGCTTGATCTCCACCTCGAGGCGGGAGGACAGCGCGTTGACCACGGAGACGCCCACGCCGTGCAGGCCGCCCGACACTGCATAGGAGTCGGAGTCGAACTTGCCGCCGGCGTGCAACTGCGTCATGACGACGTCGACGGTCGGTACACCGGAGGCGTGCATGGCGACCGGGATGCCGCGGCCGTCGTCGGTGACCTCGACGCCACCGTCCTCGAGCAGCCGCACGTCCACGCGGCTGGCGTAGCCGGCCATCGCCTCGTCGACGGAGTTGTCGACCACCTCCCAGATGAGGTGGTGCAGACCGCGCTCGCCCGTGGAGCCGATATACATGCCCGGACGTTTGCGGACAGCCTCTAGCCCCTCGAGAATCGTGATGGACTGAGCGCCGTATTCCTGTTGTGCTTTCTTCTTCGCAGCAGCCACGGGCGGAAGGGTCTCCTTGGGGGTCGCAGCGGCGGTAGTCGTTACCGCCGGCAAGTCATGAGGACAGTCTACCGGGAAGTAGCGCCAGGACCGATTCTGAGGCGGCGTTTCTACACACCTATTTGCGTCGCCTGTGGAATTTCTCGATCCGAGGTGCGTCAAGACGCTTGCGAGCTAAGATCGCGGCTTTCTGGCGGCTCTCAGGGAATGAGCCGGTAGGCCGCTATCCGTACGTGTCGCGGGGCCCGCGGCCAGCGATGTGATAGCGCCCCTTGCGCCACGACGGAGCCACCGGACCGACGATTTTCAGCGATGTCACTACCCCGTCGCCGACCGCCGTCGCGATCTTGGCTAACAGTTGCGCCTGCACCATCCGCAGCTGCGTCGCCCATGCGGTCGATTCGGCGGACACCGTGAGCACTCCGTCGTTCAGCGCGGTCGGTGTGGCGTGCGCGGCGATCTGCTCCCCAACCACCGCTGTCCAGCGGCCGAAAACCGAGCCCTCGGCAACCCGCCCGGACCAACCGCGGGCGCGCGCCAGGTCGCGCGTCGCTGACCCGAGCGGCTGCGGATCGCGCGAATCCGGGCCCGGGCCCGACCACCGTCGTCGGCTGATCCCAGCCACCCGGCGGTGGACCGGCACGCTGCGGCCACGCCCCACGTCCTTACCCTGCACCCGCGCCGCTCCGCGCGCCTCCTCGAGCGTGCGCCGTACCAGGTCCATCCCGGCAAGGCCGGCTAAGTGGGCGGGCGGTCCTGTTTCGATGTCGTCGTCCTCGTCGTCGTTAGTCATTGGCTCGACTCCCCGCTCGCTCCGGTCCTCGCTCGTCCCTCGCTGCGATCCTCACTCGCCTTCGTCTTCAGAAGTCATGGCTGCACCATCGAAATCCGGCCGGTGTCGTCGTCGCGCATGGTGATCTCGATCCGGCGCGCATCCCAGCCGGCGGGAATGTCGTCGTGCACCGCGGCGGTGACCAGCACCTGTTCCGCGGACGCGGCCACATTAGCCAGCGCCTGCCGACGCGCGTTGTCGAGTTCGGCGAACACGTCGTCCAGCAGCAACACCGGGTCGCCGCCGTCCGCCCGCAGCAGCTCGTACGCGGCGAGCCGCAGCGCCAACGCCATCGACCACGATTCTCCGTGGCTTGCAAAGCCTTTCGCGACCTGATCGCCCAGCCGCAGCTCGAGGTCGTCGCGGTGCGGGCCGACCAGGCATACCCCGCGCTCGAGTTCCGCGTCGCGGCGCCGGGCCAGCGCGTCGAGCAGCGCAGCCTCGAACACCTCCACGCTGTCGTTGCCCGCGGCCGCCTCGTTCTCGACCACCTCGACGGCGCTGCGGTACTGGATGGCGGCCGGTCGTGACGACGGCGCCAGCAGCTGGTAGGCCTTTTCCACCTCGGGGGCCAGTTGAGTGACCAGCTCGACGCGCGCCGCGATCAGTTGGGCGCCATGCGCGGCGAGGTGCCCGTCCCAGACATCGAGGGTGTCGAGCACACTGCGGTCCCCGCGGTGGCGGGCAGCGCCGGCGGTCTTGAGCAGCGCCGCGCGCTGTCGCAGCACTCTGTCGTAGTCTGCGCGCACCGCGCCGACGGTGGGCCGTCTTGTGGTGGCCAGTTCGTCAAGGTAGCGGCGGCGCTCGCCGGGATCGCCACGTACCAGCGCCAGGTCCTCGGGCGCGAACAGCACGGCCCGCAAGACACCGAGGATTTCACGGGCCGAGCGGACGGGGGAGCGGTTCAACCGCGCCTTGTTGGCCCGTCCTGCGGTGATTTCGAGGTCGACGGCCAATTCGCGGCCGTCGTTCACCACGATCGTCGACACCACCGCACGCTCGGCACCCGCCCGGATCAGCGGTGCGTCCGACGCTACGCGATACGAGCCTAGCGTCGACGAATACCACAGCGCCTCAACGAGATTCGTCTTACCAAAGCCGTTCGGGGCCACGAAGACCGTCCGGCCGGGCTCCAGTTCGAGTTCGATCCGCGGCCACGAGCGGAAGTCAGTCAGCGCGAGGCGTCGGACGTGCACTTAGCCGGACTCGCTGATCCTCTTGACGGCGTGGCCGCCGAACTGGTTCCGCAGCGCAGACACGGCCTTCATCGACGGTGAGTCATTCTGGCGGGACGCGAACCGCGCGAACAACGAGGCGGCGATGACGGGCATCGGCACGCGATGGTTGATGGCCTCCTCGACCGTCCACCGGCCTTCGCCAGAATCCTCGGTGTAGCCGCTGATCTCGACGAATTTCGGGTCTTCCTTCAGCGCCTTGGCCAGTAGCTGCTGCAGCCAGGACCGAACCACCGTGCCGTTGGTCCAAGCCTGGATGACGGCCTGGGTGTCAGTGATCAGGTCCTCGGCCGCCAACAACTCATAGCCCTCGGCGTAGGCCATCATGAGGCCGTACTCGATGCCGTTGTGCACCATCTTGGCGTAGTGCCCGGCGCCGACCGGTCCAGCATGAACAAACCCGTCTTCGCGCGGCCCTGGCGGACGCAGGGTGTCGAAGATCGGCATTGCCCGTTCGATGTCGGCATTGCTGCCCCCCACCATCAGGCCATAGCCTTCCTTCAATCCCCAGACGCCGCCCGACACACCGGCATCGATGAACGCTATTCCCTTGTCGCCCAACAGTTTTGCGTGTGGGCCGTCCTCGGTGTAGCGGGAGTTGCCGCCATCGATCACCATGTCACCAGGACTGAGTACATCGGCGAGCGACGCGATGGTTTCGTGGGTAATCGGACCGGACGGGACCATCACCCACACGACCCGCGGCGCGTTCAGCGCTTCGGCAAGCGCCGCGAGCGTCGGCACATCGGTGACCTCCGGACGCGGGTCGTAGCCGATCACCTCATGCGCGCCCTCACGCAGGCGTTCCCGCATGTTGAAACCCATTTTGCCCAGGCCGACGAGACCTAACTGCATGTGCGCGCCTCTTTCGTGGCGGTAGGGCCGGTCAGCCCGGAAGCCGCACCGGCATCAACAGGTAGACATAGTCGGTTTGAGCGGCCGGGAACGGGCCGGTTGCGCCGACACTCCCATCATCCTCACCGGCCGGACGCAACACCGCGGGACGGCTGGGTGTCGTGAAACCGAACGTCACGCGGTCCGAGTGCAACGAGCCCAGCCCGTCCGTCAGGTACGTCGGGTTGAATGCGATGGTCAACGGGTCACCCGAGAAGGCGACGGGAAGATCCTCTTCAGCGCGGCCGACATCGTCGGCGCCTGCCGACAACCGCAACACGTCGTCGGCGAATTCCATTCGCACCTGCGCGCCGCGGTCCGCCACCAGCGCGACACGCTTGATCGCCTCGGTGAGCTCGGCAACACCGATGGTCGCGATCGCCGTGTGCTCGGTGGGCAACAGCTGGCGGAACTTCGGGAACTCGGCGTCCAGCAGGCGAGTGGTGCTCCGCTTGCCGTCGCTGCGGATGCCGAGCAGGCCCTCCTTGCCGACCGCCGCCCCGGCGCCCAACGACAAATGCACGTCCGCGCCGTCGGCCCCGGCTTTCGCGGCTTCGGCCAAAGTCTTGGCGGGCACCAGCACCGCGGCCTCGATGTCCGCGGATTCGGTCGACCACGTCAGCTCGCGTACCGCCAGGCGGAAACGGTCGGTGGCCGCCAAAACCACCTTCTCGCCGGAAATCTCGACACGGATGCCGGTCAGCATCGGGAGCGTGTCATCACGCCCGGCGGCAACGGCGACCTGGCCGATGGCCTCGGCGAACAGCTCAGACGAGATGACACCCGTGTCCTCGGGCAAGGCCGGCAGCGCCGGGTAATCCTCGACCGCCATGGTGGGCAGCGAGAACCGCGCGCTGCCGCAGGTCAATGACACCCGGGTGCCTTCGACGCTGACATCGACGGGTTTGGCAGGCAGTGCCCGGGTGATGTCGGACAACAACCGACCGGACACCAAAACGCTTCCAGGAGAAGCGATTTCGGCTGCAACCTGAACTTCGGCCGACACTTCGTAGTCGAATCCGGAGATCGTCAACCCGTCGTCAGTGCCGGTAAGTAACACGCCGGCAAGGACGGGCACTGTAGGTCTGGTGGGCAGGTTCCTGGCTACCCAGGCCACGGCGTCGGCGAAGTCTTCGCGAACTAATCGGAATTTCAAATCGGTGAGACCAACGGTTGTCGTCGCCACGTCCATAGCGTCCCTTCGATACACACCACAATAAGGTCTAACCAGCGGTTTCTCGGTGTCAGACCACGCGTCTCCCCGATGCGTGTCGACGACCGTAACGGCTGTCGCTGAACCACCGTAGATCTTTCGCGCTCAACTTGAAAGCTAATCGATGGGGGTGACATTGGGCGTCGCAAAGCCGTTTTGCGCGCAGTGAATCGATGTGTCCCCAACTGGCTTCTTCAAAGAAGAACCTACGGAGATATAGAAGCAACAGTATTAGGGCTTGTGGACATTGGGGATAACCCACTGTCGGCCCAGCGTGGCACGCGTGCCGGGGTGTGAGTGAACTGTGGATAGCCTGCTGTTGCAGTCGGGTGGAGTGTGGACGCCGGTCGTGCTGTGAACGAAGGGCTGGGTAATGCGACGGTTGGCCGCAACTTGTCCACACCGCGATCCACACCGCGGTTGTGTGACAAGTGATACCGACGGTGCCAAAGTTTTTAGAAGAATTTTTCGGCGGAACGCGCCGAGTCGGGTCGACGAAGAGCGGTCAGCGCTTGGAGCGCTGGCGGATTCGTGTAGTGAGTTCCTTGACGTGATCGAACACCTCACGGCGTTCGGCCATCTCGCCGCGGATCTTCTTCTCGGCGTACATCACCGTGGTGTGGTCGCGGCCGAAGGCCTGGCCGATCTTCGGCAACGACAAATCGGTGAGTTCGCGGCACAGATACATGGCGATCTGGCGGGACTGCGCGAGCGCTCGGGTCTTACCCGGTCCGCGCAGTTCCTCCACGGTGGTTTCGAAGTACTCGGCGGTGGCGGCCATGATCGCGGCCGTGCTGATCTGCATGGTGGTCGCGTCGGCGATCAGGTCGCGCAGCACGATCTCGGCGAGTGCCTTGTCGATCGGTGTCTTGTTCAGCGACGCGAATGCCGTGACGCGAATCAGCGCCCCTTCGAGTTCGCGGATGTTGCGTTCGATGCTGCTGGCGATGAGCTCGAGCACGTCGCCCGGTACATCGAGGCGGTCCATCTGTGCCTTCTTGCGCAGAATCGCAATGCGGGTCTCGAGTTCGGGTGGCTGAACGTCGGTGATCAGTCCCCACTCGAACCGGGTGCGCAGTCGATCTTCGAGGGTCGCCAGTTGCTTGGGCGGCCGATCAGAGGAGATGACGATCTGCTTGTTCGAGTTGTGCAGCGTGTTGAAGGTGTGGAAGAACTCCTCTTGGATGCCTTCCTTGCCCTCGATGAACTGAATGTCGTCGACCAGGAGCACATCGATGTCGCGGTAGCTGCGTTTGAACGAGGCTTTGCGGTCGTCGCGCAGCGAGTTGATGAAGTCGTTGGTGAACTCTTCGGTGGAGACGTATTTGACGCGCATGCCCGGAAACAGCCGTTGGGCGTAGTTGCCGGCCGCGTGCAAAAGGTGGGTCTTCCCTAGGCCGGATTCGCCCCAGATGAATAGCGGGTTGTATGCCCGCGCGGGCGCCTCAGCAATCGCGAGTGTCGCGGCGTGAGCGAACCTGTTGGAGGCTCCGATGACGAAGGTGTCGAACGTGTAGCGGCGGTTGAGATTGACCGCGGTGGGCTCGCCGGACGGGGTGTTTTGCAGCCGGCTCGAGAAGTAGGTCGGCCAGCTTTCCTCGGCGCTCGCGAGGGCCTCGGAGTCTTCATCGACTTCGTCGGGTTCCGGGCTGACGGCGGCGGGGGTGAACCCGTTGAGGCTCTCCTCGGAGGCGTCGGAAGTCGGGGCGGCGATGCGGACGCCGAGCTCGACACGCTTGCCGAGCTGACGGCTGAGTGCGGTGATGATCGGCTCGCGCAGGTGGCGTTCGATCTCGTTTTGCACAAACGGTGTCGGCACCGACAGCAGGGCAAATCCCTCGGTAATGACGAGCGGCTGAACCAGCTTCAACCAGGCCCTTTGCTGGGGGGTCAGGGTAGGGAGGCTGGAATCCCCGTTATGAATTTCGCCGGTGTCGGACTCACCGTTGAGTTCGGCAACCACGTTGTTCCAGACGGCGACGAAGGGTGGGTCGGGGTCAGCTGTCAATGGCTAGTACCCCCTTGAGGCCGATCTAGAGACGACCAAAGGAACGATGACGAACTGTCCACATAGTTATCCACAGGTTGTGGAGACAGGACAGTCGCCGCCGCTCTGTTGTCTACCGGCGAGGACGCCGCGGGCCGGGGCTCGTCACAGTGGTGTGGCGTTCTGTGGGCTCGCGGCTGTGTGGGCATCCCCGCTTCGTTGTCTGTCGCCGTTTCGTTATCGAATCGGCATTGGCAGAAGCTAACAGTTTTCTCGTCGGGTGCCAACCGTTCTGCAACATTCTTGGGGGGAGATTTTTGCCCGGCGGCGGCACGGGACCGATGTGGCGGTTGTGAAGCTTTGCGCGCCGATCGGACGAGGTTTGACCCAAGTAAATCTCATCAGTACCCTCGAACAGTCGCCCGCACGTGGCGATACGGCTGCGACCCAGGAGTTTCTGGAGACCGCGCCGGCTAGCGAGACGGACGAGCTTACCAACGGCAATCGCGTCCCCACCGTATCGATTCATCGGAGTGGGTTGCGGATGCCAGACGCAACAAGGAGTGAACAGCCGTGGCCAAGGGCAAGCGGACCTTCCAGCCCAACAATCGTCGTCGGGCGCGGGTGCACGGGTTCCGGCTGCGGATGCGCACCCGGGCCGGCCGGGCGATCGTGTCGAACCGGCGCGGCAAGGGTCGCCGCAAGCTCACTGCGTGATTCGACGCGGGATCTAGCGCGGTGCTTCCGGCTCGATACCGGATGACTCGGTCGACGGAGTTCGGCGCGACCGTCAGTCATGGGGTGCGGGCGGCGCAGCCAGATCTCGTGGTGCATGCCTTGCGGTCACCCGGCGGCGGCGACGGACCTCGCATCGGATTGGTCGTCGCGAAATCTGTGGGTAGCGCTGTGCAGCGGCATCGGGTAGCGCGTCGGCTGCGACACGTCGCGCGCACGGTGATCGACGAGTTGGAGCCGGCGGACCGGGTGGTTATCCGCGCGCTGCCGAGCAGCCGGCACGCCATCTCAGCCCGACTGGAGCAGGAACTGCGGACCGCGATACGCCGAACCCGACCGCGAAGTGGGTCGAGCCGATGAGTGCGGCTCAGGTAGGACGCAACGGCTCACCCGTTGTGCGGGGAGTGGTCTTCGTCATTGAGCTCTACCGCCACATGATCTCGCCTATGCGGTTACCCACGTGCCGCTTCACCCCGACCTGTAGCCAGTACGCGGTCGACGCGCTGACCGAGTACGGCTTGGTGCGTGGCGGCTGGCTGGCCCTGCTGCGACTGCTGAAGTGTGGGCCGTGGCATCGGGGAGGATGGGATCCGATACCCGAACGCCGCAGCGCCGTGCCTGATGACCGTGAGTGCGGACGTGCCGCTGACGATCTGGAAAGCGAGATTCGTGTTTAACTGGTTCAGCCTGGACGTCATCTATTACCCGGTGTCGGCGATCATGTGGGTTTGGTACAAGGCGTTCGCGTTTGTCCTGGGCCCGGCGAACTTCTTCGCGTGGGGACTGTCGGTGATGTTCCTCGTCTTCACGCTGCGCGCGATCCTCTACAAACCGTTCGTTCGGCAGATCCGCACCACGCGGCAGATGCAGGAACTGCAGCCGCAGATCAAGGCGCTGCAGAAGAAGTACGGCAAGGACCGCCAACGCATGGCGCTGGAAATGCAGAAGCTCCAGAAGGAGCACGGATTCAATCCGATCCTCGGCTGCCTGCCAATGCTCGCGCAG
>DASRJA010000602.1:0-2802 GCA_035649695.1 Mycobacterium sp.
ATCTCTACGAATTCTGTTATGACGCCTCGCCGATCGGAGCGGCACACACCACCGAGATCCCGATTGTGTTCGGCACGCTGGATTCACCCGTCGGCTCAGCGCTGTATGGGTCGGCGCCGGACGCCGACGCGGTGTCGCGTGAAATGAGCGCAGCCTGGCGGGCGTTCGCTGCCACCGGTGATCCCGGCTGGCCCGCCTACGAGGCCGTGCAGCAACACACCCGGGTCTTTGACGTCAGCTCAACGACAACGCGCTACCCCGAGCAAGCCTCGCAACGCATTTGGGTGGACTACCCGTTCGACCCGTTCGGAGTGAATGCGACGCGCTGACCGAGCCAGAGGCCGCCGTTGACCTCGACGGTTTGACCGGTGACCCACCGGCTGTCGTCGGAAGCGAAGAACGCCACGGCGTCGGCGATGTCGGCCGAGGCGCCGACACGGTCCAGCGCGGTGATGCCCGCGATGCCCGACACCGCCTCTTCCGACTCGTGCAGCCACGAATTCATATCAGTGTCGGTGACTCCGGGGGAGACGTTGTTGACGGTAATCCCTCGCTCACCAACGATATTGGCGAGCGATCGGCCCAGCACGTTGAGCGCGCCCTTGGTCATCGAATACACGATCTGCGGCGTCGCGAACCAGGTGACGCCGGAAGTGATGTTGATGATGCGGCCGCCGTCGCGCAGCAGCGGCAACGCGCGCTGGGTGACGAAGAACGGCGCCCGC
Source organism: Mycobacterium sp. (assembly GCA_035649695.1). GTDB lineage: Bacteria > Actinomycetota > Actinomycetes > Mycobacteriales > Mycobacteriaceae > Mycobacterium. The sequence goes on from DASRJA010000602.1 coordinate 726, forward strand.
ACATTGATGGCGAACTCCCGCTCGAACTGTTCTGGCGTGGCCTCGATCGTCGCCTCATAGGTGGCGATGGCGGCGTTGTTCACCAGGATGTCGAGCGGACGCCCGTCGAGACCCTGTTCCAGTGCTGCGAAGAGCGTGTCGACGTCGCCGTCGACGCCAAGCTCGGCACGCACCGGGAAGGCCTGTCCACCCGCTGCCTTGATCGCGGCGACGGTGTCGGCCGCCGCGGCTTCGTTGCTTCCGTAATGCACGGCGACCTCCGCGCCGTCAGCGGCGAGTCGTTGGGCGATGGCGCGGCCGATTCCCCGCGATGCTCCGGTCACCAGTGCGGTCTTGCCCGATAGAGAAGTCATGTGTTGGGCAACCGGCTGTCGAGGCGAGCTATTCCGGATGGTCGATTTGCGCCTTGTTGCGCTCGGAGACCGCGCGGAACTGGTCGCCAAGGCCCTCGAAGTTCCGATGCTGCGCGAAGGCGATCTTCTCCTCCGCCGCTAACGCGGGGTCGACGACCGCAGCGGCGCCGGTCGTATAGATCTCCTTGAGTCCCGACATCGTTGCGCCCGGCACCTCGGCGATCTGACCGGCCAGCTCGAGTGCCCGGTCAAGCAGCTGCTCGTGGGGTACCACCTCGGTGACCAAACCGATGTGCTCCGCACGCGCCGCGTCGACCACCTCGCCCGTCATGGACAGCCGCCGTGCCATCGCCAGGCCGACGAGCTGGGGGAGCCGTGCGGTCATGCCGCCGCCCGGCAGGATGCCGACGCGGGCGTGCGTGTCGGCGAACACCGCGCGCTCCGACGCCACGAGGAAGTCGCAGCCGAGCGCCATTTCCAGTCCACCGGTGAAGCACGCGCCGTTGATCGCGCCGACGATCGGCGTGCGCATCTTCGCGACCGCGGCGATGCAGCTCTGAGACCGAAACTCCTCGAAGTACGCAAGCCCGTCGCGCTGCGCCTCCTTGAGATCCACGCCTGCGCAGAATGCCGGGTCGGCGCCCGTCAACACCACCGCCCGCACGGACTCGTTGGCGTCGGCCTCGGTCAGTGCCGTGTACGTCGCCCGGATCAGGTTGCGGCTCAACGCATTCCTGGCCTCCGGCCGGTTCAGGGTTAGCAACCTGACAGCGCCGTGGTCGGCTACGAGGACGAGCGGTTCAGTCATGGCAAGAACTGGTTGGCGGTGTTCGCCAGGTCCAGCAGAGGCTGCGGCAGGGCACCGAGGGCGAACGTCACGGTCGCGGTGATCGTGACGACCGCGGTGCTCAACACGCTGGGAACCACCACGGCGGGTGCGTCGTCGGGCGGCTCGGTGAAGAACATCAATACGATCACCCGCACGTAGAAGTACGCGGCTACCGCGCTGGCAATGACGCCGATGACGACCAACGGAATCGCGCCGCCCTCGCCCGCGGCCTTGAACACCGCGAACTTGCTGACGAACCCGCTTGTCAGCGGGATACCGGCGAAGGCGAGCAGGAACAACGAAAACACAATGCCGACAACGGGATACCGTCGACCCAGACCGGCCCAACGTTCTAACGCCGTGTCCTCCTCGCCGTCGGGATTGCGCACCAGACCGACCACCGCGAAGGCGCCGACGGTGCTGAACCCGTAGGCGAACAGATAGAACAGCGTCGACGACAAACCCGACTCGTTCAGCGCGATCACGCCGGTCAGGATGAACCCGGTGTGGGCGACCGCGGAATAGGCGAGCATCCGCTTGACGTCGGATTGGGTGACCGCGGTGACCGTGCCGACCACCATGGTCAGGATCGCGATCGCCCACAGCACCGGCCGCCAGTCGGCCCTGATCTCAGGTACCGCGACGTAGAAGATGCGCAGCAGCGCGCCGAACGCCGCGATCTTGGTGGCTGCGGCCATGAACGCGGTGATCGGCGTCGGCACGCCTTGATAGACGTCGGGGATCCACGAGTGGAACGGCACCGCGCCGACTTTGAACAGCACACCGACGAGCAGTAGGCCGACCCCGATGAGCGCCAGCGACGCCTTACCGGTGTTGGCATGGATCGCGTCGGCGATTCCCGACAGGCTCAGCGTGCCCGCGTAGCCGTACAGCA
>DASRJA010000603.1:0-2811 GCA_035649695.1 Mycobacterium sp.
CTCGCTCCAGATCCACTCCGACCACGTCGCGAAACCCTCGTGCAGCCACATGTCCGGCCAGAGCGTCAGCGTGACGGAGTCGCCGAACCACATGTGGGACAGTTCATGCGCCAGCGTTGCCTTGTCCGGCACCCGGTCAAACACCGGTTTGGTCTGTGTCTCCAGCGAGTACCCGACATTCTTCGCGTCATCGACGATCGCGCCGACCGCATCGAACGGATAGGGCCCATAGATCGAACTGTAGAACTCGACAATGTCCGGCAGCTTATTCAACACCGACGCGGTCGAGAGCGTGGGGTCGACGGCGATGTAGACCGGTAGTCCGCTGGCGAGTTGGTATTGCGTGAAGTCAAATCGACCGAGCGTCGCCGTTGCGAGATACGGGGCCATTGGCGAGTTCTCCCGCCAGACGAATGTGGCCTTGCCGCCACTGGACGTCTGCGACACGAGTACGCCATTGGCCATCGCTGTCAAACCATCCGGAACGGTGACTTTGATGTCAAAGGTCGCCTTGTCCCGCGGATTGTCGTTAGCGGGGTACCACCCAGGGGATCCCTGCGGCTCACCGACCACGAACGCCCCGTCGTCCGTCGGGATCCAGCCCTCGATCGATTCATCCGGATCAGTGATGACGACCGGAACGCCGCCGTACGACACCACGACGGTGAACGACCGGCCCGACCGGAGTCCCGTCCGAGGAGTGATGACGAGCTCCTGACCGTCTCGCGTGAAAGACGCGGCGCGATCATTCACCATGACGGCCGAGACGTCGAACCCCCGCAGATCGAGATCGAACCTTGAAAGGTTTTCCGTTGCCGTCGCAGTGATCGTGGCAGTCCCGTCCAGATGACGTGTCGAGGGACTGTAGTCCAGAACGAGCGAGTAGTTCGTGACGTCGTAGCCGCCGTTACCCCCGAGCGGGAAGAACGGATCGCCAAGCCCGGACGCCCCTGCAACGAATCCGTCCGCTACCCAGACCCGAGCGGGAACGACAACGGCAGCGGCCGTCGCCAGCACAGCGGCGCCAATCCAGAACTTTCTACTCCGAGACCTCATCGGGTTCATCGCCATCCCCCTCGGTTGGCTTCCCCCGTACAGGCCGTCCACTCCAAATCGGTTACTGGAACAAGCAGACGGTACCGCCGTGGCGGGCTGAATGCATCGCATAAGGTGCATGCAGTGTCAAGCTGCCGATCAGGGCCCCAGCCTGTCGCTTCAGCCGAACGACAGATTTCAGGATCGCCCAGCGGCCAGCAGGGTTCGTCGGGATCCATTGTGGATAGCCAGACTCAGGTTTGGTCGCTCTGCGCGTTCCGAGACATCTACCGGCCGCAGGAGGCCCTGTTCGCTCTTTTCGTCGGCGACGCCCCCGTCACACGTGTTGCATCAAATCAGTTTGATGTATTCTCCGGCTTGTGGGGCACCGACAGGTTCACGGTGAAATCGCGCCGCCGGTATTCCTGTCCGTGGCCGGGCATCCCGTTCGGTGGCGGCTGCTGAGCGAGCTAGCTCGCAGCGACCGGCAGGTGCACGAGTTGACCGCCCTGGTGGGTCAGCCGCAAAACCTGGTCTCTTACCATCTCGGGCGGCTGCGTGAGGCGAACCTGGTCGTGGCCCGGCGCAGTACCGCTGACGCCCGCGACATCTACTACAGCGTCGACCTGGCCCGGTGCGGGCGGCTGCTGACCGCCGCTGGCGGGGCGCTGCACCCCGCGCTGCTGCTGGCCCAACCCACCGCGTCGGTGCGGCAGCGGGGCCGGGCGCGGGTTCGGGTGTTGTTCCTGTGTACTGGCAACAGCTCCCGCTCGCAGATGGCGGAAGCGCTGCTGCGGCAAGTCGCGGACGGTGCCCTGCACGTGTGCAGTGCGGGCAGCAACCCCAAGCAGGTGCACCGGTTTGCGGTAGCTGTGATGGTCGAACACGGGATCGACCTGACCAAGGCCCACGCGAAGCACTTGGACAAATTCATCGGGCAGCGGTTCGACTACGTCATCACCTTGTGTGACCGGGTCCGGGAGGTCTGCCCGGAGTTCCCTGGTGACCCGCAACCGATCCACTGGAGCATGCCCGACCCCGCCGAGGAGCCCGACGGTTACCCGGCGTTCCAGCGTGTCGCGTCCGAACTGGCTGGCCGAATCGGGTTCCTCATGCACCACATCGCTTTGCACCCCATCACACCAGGTTTGATCGTGGAGGAGTCATGAGCATCGTGTCCGACGGCACCGTCAATGTCCGATACATGGTCGACGACGTGCAGGCCGCCGTCGACTTCTACACCACCCACTTCGGCTTCACCGTGAACACCATGGCGTTGCCGGCGTTCGCCGACGTCACTCGTGGCAACCTGCGGCTGCTGCTGGCCGGACCGCGAAGCTCGGCCGGCCGCGCGATGCCCGACGGCCGCAAACCCGAACCCGGGGGTTGGAACCGGATCCATTTCATCGTCGACGACATCGCCGCCGAGGTGGATCGGCTGCGAGCGGGCGGGGTGAGCTTCCGCAACGACATCATCACCGGCCCAGGCGGGCGGCAGATTCTGCTCGACGATCCCTCTGGCAACCCGGTCGAGCTGTTCCAACCTGCTGGGACGTAGATGGGCAAGGACCCCCAGCCAGGATCCGACGAGCCTGGGGGTCGGATCACACCATCGGCAGTTGATTGCCGAGGCCGCGAACTGCGGGTCGGGTTCAGAACGGCCGATTCCGGGCCCGGTGCAGACCAGCTCTTGCAACACACGCCAGGAGGGGAGTCGAGGTTTACATACAGAGCCTCTTATCCGGTTCCTCCTGAACGCCGTCCCTCGTCCTTGTT
>DASRJA010000604.1:0-13084 GCA_035649695.1 Mycobacterium sp.
TGACATGTCAATAGTGAAGTACGATCAGCGCGTGAGTTTGCGAATTGCGGCATTGGGCCTTCTGGCATGGGAGCCCGCCAGCGGATACGACCTGCTCAAACACTTCGAGAAATCGATGGCCAACGTCTGGCCGGCGACACAGAGCCAGTTGTACGGCGAACTGAACAAGCTCGCCGACGCGGGCCTGATCGAGGTGTCAGACATCGGTCCGCGTGGCCGCAAGGAGTACCGCATCACCGAGGCCGGACGCGCAGAAATTCGTCGCTGGGTGGCGAACCCGCAGGACGATCCGCCTTTTCGCAGCGCGGGCCTACTCCGGGTCTTCCTACTCGATGCGATTCCACGCGAGCAGGCGCGAGCACACATGGTTGCGGTGGCAGAACATGCCGACGCCGAGGTCAAACGCTTGGAAGCGTTGCGTGACTCGATCGGCTGGGGCGAAGACGAAAGCTTCTTCTACGGCCGCGCCGCGCTGGAGTACGGGTTGCGGATGAACGCGATGGAGGCGGACTGGGCGCGCTGGCTGGTCAACGCCATCGACACGCGCGAGGCGTGATCGTCGTCGAAAAAGTGTCAGACAACTGGGGCGCGATCGCTCCTACGTGTGAGAGCAGCCCAAAGGGGCGGCAACCAGACGAAGGAGCACCACATGAACACCAAGCACGACCACAAGAAATCCGCCTTCGCGGCGATCGGCGCGGCAATCGCTGCGGCGGCCGTGCCCGCGGCTCTGATCACCGGCGCGGGCACCGCGCAGGCGGCGACGACGCTCAACACGGCTAGTGACGCGTTGGGCGTTACGGTCGAAATCACCTCCACGGGGAGCGAAGGCCTGTGCTTCTACAGTGCCGAGCCGTGGTTCGGGTGGTCGACCGTGAAGCCTTTGCCGGTGTACAAGGTGCCGTTCTATCTGCAGGCGAATCAATCCCACAATCTGTGGTTTCCCGGCATCCAGACCGGCACCACCTGGAAGGCGAAGGTCGAATGCCCCGTCGGTGGCGTTGATTTCTTCAACCCCGTCTACTGAGCATCGCCGTCTCCCGGTGTGGTCCTCGTGGCGTGTGTTGCGAGGACCGCACCATTCCGACGTTGCATCGCGATAGTTTTCGATATATCGTCAACGTATCGGAAACGCGTACGGCGTTTCCCCACACACGTAAGGAAGCAGCCATGACCAACCCATTCACCCCACCTCCCGGCGGATTCGGATTCGGCTTCGGCCCTGGCGATCGACGGGCTTTTCATCAGCAGCGCCGCCAGGCCCGCCGCGAGTTTCGCGATCAGGTTCGTGACCATCTGCGCGAGCACGACGCAGGCCCCGGCTTTGGTCCGGGCCGCGGTTTCGGCCCCGGCCGGGGCTTCGAGTTCGGATTCGATCCGCGCGGCGGTTTCGGCTTCGGCTTCGGCGGCCCAGGCGGTCCGCGTGGCCGTGGCCGCGGCGGGCGAGGACGCGGTAAGCGCGGCGACGTCCGCGCGGCGATCCTCAAGCTGCTGGCCGAGCGGCCGATGCATGGCTACGAGATGATCCAGGAGATCGCCGAGCGCAGCCAGAATCTGTGGCGGCCCAGCCCCGGCTCGGTCTACCCGACGCTTCAGCTGCTTGTCGACGAGGGCCTGCTGGTCGCGCGCGAAAGCGAAGGCAGCAAAAAGCTTTTCGAGCTCACCGATGACGGCCGCGCCGCCGCCGACAAGGTCGAGACCCCGCCGTGGGAAGAGATCACGGACGGCTTGAAAGATGAAGCGCCTGGACACGTGAACCTGCGCAGCGCCGTCGGCCAGCTGATGGGCGCTGTCGCGCAATCGGCGTATGCCACCGACGAAGAGCAGCAGCAGCGGATCGTCGACATCCTCAACAACGCCCGCCGCGAGATCTACGGCATCCTCGGCGAATCCGACTAAGGCGGAATAAGCCCGGCGGGAGTGGTGTACGGAATCTATATGCAAACCTTCCCGCTGGGCTCATTCCACGTCGGCCGCGTGGGCTTCGGCGCCATGCAACTCCCCGGGCCAGGGGTGTTCGGCCCGCCGCGCGACCACGACCAGGCGATCGCCGTGCTGCGGCGCGCAATTGAGTTGGGTATCAACCACATCGACACCGCTCAGTTCTACGGGCCGAACGTCTCCAACGAACTCATCCGCGAGGCGCTGCACCCGTACCCGAAGGACCTGGCCCTGGTGAGCAAGGTCGGCGGCCGCCGCGACGATCAAGGCAACTGGCTACCCGCCCAGGAGCCCGACCATCTGCGGTCGGACATCGAGTCGAACCTTCGCACGCTGGACACCGACCAGCTCGCCGCCGTCAACTTGCGCGTGTTCGGAGGCGACGACGCCAGCGTGCCGGGGACACTCGACCGCGAACTGTTCGACCGGCAGCTCTCCGCGATGATCAAGGCCCGCGACGAAGGACTGATCGCCGGCATCGGGTTGAGCAGCATCTCTGTCGAGCATCTGCAGTTCGCGCTCGACCGCACCGAGATCGTCACCGTGCAGAACGCGTACAACCTCGTCGACCGGACCTCGCAGCCGGTGCTCGAAGCGTGCGTCGAACACGGCGTCTCGTTCGTGCCGTTCTTCCCGCTCGGGTCGGGGTTCACTGCCGACAATCCCGTGCTCGGCCACCCGGCCGTGCAGCGCGAGGCGTCGAAACTCGGCCGCACGCCCGCCCAGATCGCGCTGGCGTGGACGCTGTCGGTGGCGCCGAACGTGTTGCTGATCCCCGGGACGTCATCGGTCAGCCATCTCGAAGAGAACACGGCCGTCGCCGACATCGAACTCGACGACGAGACCAAGCAGCAGCTCGACGCGGCCGCCTAATCAGTCAACGTCGACCCAGTCCAGCGTGCGCTGCACCGCCTTCTGCCAACCCGCATAGCCTTCGGCGCGCTGCTCCTCTGACCATTGAGGCGTCCAGCGCCGACCCTCTTGCCAATTGGCGCGAAGGTCGTCGGGATCCTCCCAGAAGCCGACCGCCAGGCCTGCCGCGTAGCCGGCGCCCAGGGCGGTGGTTTCGGCGACGACGGGCTTGACAACGTCGACGCCGAGCACGTCGGCCTGAATCTGCATGCACAGATCGTTGGCCGTGATGCCGCCGTCGACCTTCAAAACTTCAAGGTGCACACCAGAATCAGCCTCCATGGCGTCGACGACGTCGCGGCTCTGGTAGCAGATCGACTCCAGCGTCGCGCGCGCCAAGTGCGCATTGGTGTTGAACCGCGACAGCCCGACGATCGCCCCGCGGGCATCCGACCGCCAGTACGGCGCAAACAACCCCGAGAAGGCGGGCACGAAGTACACGCCGCCGTTGTCGTCAACTTGCCGGGCGAGCGCCTCGCTCTGCGCCGCACCGCTGATGATGCCCAACTGGTCGCGCAGCCATTGCACGGCCGAACCGGTGACCGCAATCGAACCCTCAAGTGCGTAAACGGGTTTGGCGTTACCGAACTGATAGCACAGCGTGGTCAGCAGGCCGTTCTCCGACCGCACGATCTTCTCGCCGGTGTTGAGCAGCAGGAAATTTCCTGTGCCATAAGTATTTTTTGCTTCGCCGGCGTCCAGGCACACCTGCCCGACCATCGCCGCCTGCTGGTCGCCGAGAATCCCGGTGATCGGCACCTGCCCGGACACCGGCCCGTCGTCGCGGGTGATTCCGTACGACTCTGAATACGACGACGGTTTGATCTCGGGCAGCATCTCCCGCGGAATCCCAAAGAACGACAGCAGTTCGTCGTCCCAGTCGAGCGTCTCGAGATTCATCAGCATGGTCCGGCTGGCGTTCGTCACGTCGGTGACGTGCACGCCACCGCGCGGGCCACCGGTGAGGTTCCACAGAACCCAGGTGTCGGGGGTGCCGAAGATCGCGTCGCCCTTTTCGGCGTCAGCACGCACACCGTCGACGTTCTCCAGAATCCACTGCACCTTGCCCGCAGAGAAGTACGTGGCAGGCGGCAGCCCGGCCTTGCGCCTGATGACGTCGCCGCGACCGTCGCGGTCCAGCGCCGAGGCGACGCGGTCGGTGCGGGTGTCCTGCCAGACGATCGCATTGTGATACGGCCGCCCGGTGCGCCGGTTCCACACCAGTGCGGTTTCGCGCTGGTTGGTGATGCCGAGCGCGGCCAGGTCGGTGGCCGACAGTTTGGTCTTGTTCAGCGCCGACATGATGACCGATGCGGTGCGTTCCCAGATCTCGACGGGATTGTGCTCGACCCAGCCGGCCTTCGGCAGGATCTGTTCGTGCTCGAGCTGGTGGCGCCCCACCTCGGCGCCGTCGTGGTCGAAGATCATGCACCGCGTGCTGGTGGTGCCCTGGTCGACGGCCGCTACGAACTCTGCCACTGGCACTCCCTCCTGATGGCGACTCCAATCGACCATCATGGTCTACATGGGTTCGAAGACTGCCGGCATTGACCGCATGCCCCGCGGCGGGCCCGATGCCTCCTGCCTCGACCGGCTGTTGCAGACCGATCGACCGGAATATCTCGATCGCGACGACGTCGACGACAACGTGAAGCGCAGTGTGATTCGGGCGCTGGAGTGGACGGGCGAATTCTTCGGCAACACCGAGAGATTCGCCCGCATCGTGCTCGACGAGGTGGCCGAAGTGCCCGACCCGAAGATCCTGGAGCTGGGCTCCGGTCACGGCGGGCTGTCACGCAAGCTGCTCGAATGGCACCCCACTGCCGAACTCACGGTGACCGACGTCGAGACGCAATCAGTCAAGGCGATCGAGGCCAGCGACCTCGGCGACCACGCGCGGGCCACGGTGCGCGAGATGGATGCGACCGCGATCGACGTACCCGATAGGCACTTCGACCTCGCGGTGTTCGCGTTCTCCTTTCACCACTTGCCGCCGTCACTGGCGTCGCGCGTGTTTGCCGAAGGCACCCGCGCGGCCGCCAAGCTCCTGATCATCGACCTGCCACGGCCACCGTCGCCGCTGCACATCCTGCGGCTGGCGGCGATGCTGCCCCTGGCGCCGCTTGTGCCGTTCGTGCACGACGGCGTGATCAGTTCACTGCGCTGCTACAGCCCGTCTGCGCTGCGGGCACTGGCGACGCACGCCGACCCGGAGATACACGTCGAACTACGCGGCGGCCTGATGAGTCCGCAGGTCGTGGTGGCCAGCCGCGGCTAGCTCACACCCGAGGCCGGGTCAGCCGGTGCAGCAGCCACGCCACCGGGATCGACAGCGCCAGCGTCACGGCGAACAGCCCGAGCACCGAGCCGGTGTAGACCGGCCAGCGCAGCACCGACGCCATCGCGATCTCCATCACGATCACGTGCACGAGGAAGATCTCGTACGAGATCTCGCCGAGCCACACCATCGGCGGACTGCCCAGCAGGCGGGTATACACCCCGCGGTCACCCAGCGCCGGCGGCGCCACCACCAGCGCCGCGATCGCCGCGTAGAACAACGACCGCGACAGGTCCTGGCCGAGATCGGGCGACGGCGATACGGCGTCGCCGGCGATCGGTGTGGCCACCACCAGATACGCAACCACTGCCACAGGGATGACTGCCGCTGCGTAGCAACGGAATCCGATGACCTGAAGCACCGCCAACGCCATCCCGCCGACGAACCACACCAGATAGTGCGGTAGCCACAACCCGGCGCCTTTTGGCAGCCAATCCGTCGTGTGCATCATGATCAACCACAACGGCGTCACCGAACCCACGACGGCGAGGCCGGCCAGCAGACGCTCCGGGCGCCAGCGCCGGTTACACAGGACCGCCAACAGCAGGTACGCCGTCGGCGGCAGCACCGCGTAGAACGCCATCTCCACCGCCAGACTCCACATCTGAGTCAGGCCCTGATGCAGATAGAGCGACAGATAGTCGCCGCTGTAGATCTGCGTCAGGGTCAGATGGCGCACCAGACCCGCCCAGGTGTGACCCGGGTTCGGGCCGGGCTCGCGGAATTCGTAGATGGCGTAGGCCGCCAGCACCGTGACGAGGTACGCGGGCATGAGCCGCCGGAGCCGGTTGCGCGCATAACGCCGCACAGATGGTGGCTCGGCGCCCGTCGCGGCGGCACGCACCCATGGCCCGAACAGCAAGTAACCCGAGAGAACGAAGAACACCGCGACGCCGATGTCCATGCGCGCGTAGATCAGCCCGACGTATCCGTGCGTTGACTTGCCCGTGCCGTAGGCCGCGTGGGTACCCATGACGAGCAGCGCCGCAACGGTCCGCACACCGGTGAGTGATGCGACGCGGTCGACCGTCGAAACCTGCTCGAGCCCGCCTTGGTCGACGTCGTTCAATGCCGGCCTCATCGCGCCAGTATGGGCTCGATACCGCGATTTCCTTGCGCGGTCGTCGACAACGCTGAACCATCGGCGTTGTGGGCGAAGAGGTGAAGCAGACCGACTTTTCTCGCGCGCACCGCCGCGAATACCGGCGCAAGGTGCAGCTATGCCTCGACGTGTTCGAAACGATGCTCGCCCAATCCAGTTTCGAATTCGACCGCCCGCTGACCGGCATGGAGATCGAGTGCAATCTCGTCGACGGTGAATATCAGCCGGCGATGAGCAATCAGGAAGTGCTGGCGTCGATCGCCGACCCCGCCTACCAAACCGAATTAGGCGCGTACAACATCGAATTCAACGTTCCACCGCGGCGGCTGCCCGGCCGCGCCGCGCTGGAGCTCGAGGACGATGTGCGGGCCAGCCTCAACGCCGCGGAAGAGAAGGCGAATTCCAACGGCGCGCACATCGTGATGATCGGCATCCTGCCCACGCTGATGCCCGAACATTTGTCCGGTGGGTGGATGAGCGAGTCAACCCGCTACCAGGCGCTCAACGATTCGATCTTCACCGCTCGCGGTGAAGACATCCTGATCGACATCGCGGGCCCCGAGCGGCTGAGCTTGCAGCTGGCGTCGATCGCACCGGAGTCGGCGTGTACCAGCATGCAATTGCACCTGCAGGTCTCCCCCGCCGAGTTTGCGCGCAACTGGAACGCCGCACAGGTGCTTGCGGGTCCGCAGCTGGCGCTGGGCGCCAACTCCCCGTACTTCTTTGGTCACCAGCTGTGGCCCGAGACGCGCATCGAGCTGTTCGCGCAGGCAACCGATACGCGCCCGGACGAACTGAAGGCGCAGGGCGTCCGGCCAAGGGTCTGGTTCGGCGAGCGGTGGATCACGTCGATCTTCGACCTGTTCGAGGAGAACGTCCGCTACTTCCCGTCGCTGCTGCCCGAACTGTCCGACGAAGATCCGGTCGCCGCGCTCGCGGATGGCCGCACCCCGAAGCTGGCCGAACTCCGGCTGCACAACGGCACGATCTGGCGGTGGAATCGGCCGGTCTACGACGTCGTCGAGGGGCGGCCGCACCTGCGGGTGGAGAACCGTGTGCTCCCCGCCGGGCCCACCGTCGTGGACATGTTGGCCAGCGCGGCGTTCTACTACGGCATGCTGCGGACGCTGTCCGAAGAGGACCGGCCGCTGTGGACGAAATTGAGTTTCGCTGCGGCACAACACAATTTCCTTGCCGCCGCGCAACATGGCATGGAGGCGCGGCTGTACTGGCCCGCTCTCGGCGAGGTCACACCCGACGAATTGGTACTGCGCAAGCTGCTGCCGATGGCCGAGGAAGGTCTGCGTCGCTGGGAAGTGGCGAGCGAAGTGCGCGACCGGTACCTCGGCGTGATCGAGGGGCGTGCCAAGACCGGACGCAACGGCGCCACCTGGCAGGTGGCCACCGTGCAGGCGTTGCAGGAACGCGGCATGACCCGGCCCAAAGCGCTGGCTGAGATGCTGCGGCTGTACTGCGAGCGAATGCACAGCAACGAGCCCGTCCACACCTGGGACGGCCCGGACTAAGTTGGGTGCCATGGCATCTGACGAGGTGATGAATTGGGACGACACATACCGGGAGCAGGGGCCGTTCGAAGGTCCGCCGCCGTGGAACATCGGTGAGCCGCAGCCAGAGCTCGCTGCGTTGCACCGCGACGGGAAATTCCGCAGTGACGTGCTCGACGCCGGCTGCGGACACGCCGAGCTGTCCCTTGCCCTGGCCGCCGACGGCCTCACAGTGGTCGGCATCGACCTCAGCCCGACCGCCATCGCCGCGGCCACCAGTGCGGCACAGGAGCGCGGCCTGACGAACGCGTCGTTCGTCCAGGCCGACATCACCAACTTCACCGGCTACGACGACCGCTTCAACACCGTCATCGACAGCACCTTGTTTCACTCGTTGCCGGTCGAGGGCCGCGACGGCTATCTGCGCTCCGTACACCAAGCGGCCGCGCCCGGCGCCCGCTATTACATCCTCGTGTTCGCCAAGGGCGCGTTTCCCGCCGAGCTGGAGACCAAGCCCAATGAGGTCGACGAGCACGAGTTGCGCGACGCGGTGTCGAAGCACTGGGAGATCGACGAGATCCGGCCCGCGGCAATCCACGCCAATGCCCTCGTCATCCCCGACGCACCATTCGAGATGCCGGCCCACGAGTCCGACGAGAAGGGCCGGATCAAGTTTCCCGCGTTTTTGCTGACGGCCCACAAAGCGGGCTAGTCACACCTGAGCGGTGGCGGCGGCGAGGGCCGCGGCGAACTGGTCGAGGTCCTGCGCGGTGGTGTCGACGTGTGGCGAGGCCCGCAGCACCGGCGCGGTCATCTCGAACGGGGCGCGCTGTAGTTCGGCGTAGGTGGTGACGATGCCGCGCTCGGCGATCAGCCACGCCCGCACCCGTTCCGGGTCGGCGCCGTCGACGGGGGCCAGCGTGGTGATCGCGGTCGGCTCGTCAAGTGGTTCGACCACCTGCCAGCCTTTGATGCCGGCCAGCGCGGCGCGGGTCATCCGGCCGATCTGCGCGAGCCGGTCGCGGATCTGACCGGGTCCCGCGGCAAGGTGCTCGCCCAGGGCCACCGAATAACCCACGCGCGCAGCGACATTCGCCTCGCCCATCTCCAGGCGTTGCATCACCGGTATCGGTAGGTCCCAGTCCGGCGGCGGCAGCCTCGGCCTCAGGCGCTGCGCGAGTTCCGGATGGATCGCGAGCGCGCCCACGCCACGCGGGCCGGCGATCCATTTACGCGACGAGCTGTAGATCGCGGCGGCCCCAACGGCGCAGTCGAGGTGTCCCAGCGCCTGCGCGGCGTCGACAACCAATGGCACGCCGAGATCGCGACACACGTCGGCCAGTTCGGCCAGCGGCTGGACGATCCCGCGATGGCTGGCCAGCGGGGTGAGGTGGACGAGCGCAGGCGGGTCGTTCGCAAGCTGCCGGGCAGCGTCGTCGAGGGCGAGCCGGCCTAGACCGTCGGCGGGCAGTGCACTGATCTGGAATCCGTTGGCTGCCATGACGGCCAGGTTGGGACCGTATTCGCCGGGCAGACAGGCGACGGTGCGTTCGCCGGGCCAGCTGCTTAGCAGGATGTCGAGTGCGTTGTTGGACCCGGTGGTGAAGACGACGTCGGTCAGGCCGGTCAATGCGCCGACGGCCGCGCGGCCCGCGGCGAGCACCGGCGCGGCGGCCGCCGCAGCAACGTACCCGCCGACTTCTGCTTCATGCCTGGCGTGTTGGGTGGCGGCGTCGATGACCGCGAAGCTCTGCCGGGAGCACGCGCCGCTGTCGAGGTGCAGGCCGGCGACCTTCGGGCGGGCTGCCCGCCACTGCTCGGCGAGGCTCATTTGGTCGACAGGGACAGCCCGAAGTCACCGGCGGGATCGGTCCACCAATGCGTGCGGCGCAGACCGGCCGCAGCGAGTTCGTCCGCCACGCCATCGGACCGGAACTTGCACGACACCTCGGTGAGCATCTCTTCGCCGGTGGCGAACTCGACGGTCAGGCTGAGCGCGGCGATGTGAACGCGTTGCGGGCTCGAGGCGCGCAGCCACATCTCGATGCGTTCCTCGCCTGCGTTCCATTTCGCGACATGCCCAAAGGCGGCGAGGTCGAAGTTCGCGTCGAGTTCCCGGTTGACCACCGCCAGCACGTTGCGGTTGAACTGCGCCGTAACGCCCGCGCCGTCGTTGTAGGCACTTACCAGCCGGCCGGCGTCCTTGACGAGGTCGGTGCCCAGTAGCAGGCTGTCGCCGGGCTGCAACGTATCCGACAGCGCGGACAAGAAATCGGCTCGCGGACCGGGTGTCAAGTTGCCGATCGTGGAGCCCAGGAACACCACCAAGCGCCGACCCACACGCGGAATCTTGCCCAGATGTTCTTCGAAATCTCCACACACCGCATCGATTTCGATGCCGGGGTACTCGCGCTGAATCGCCGACCCGGCCGCGTTGAGCACCCCGGAATCCACGTCGAACGGGATGAACCGACGCAAGGATCCGCTGTCACGCAAGGCATCGAGAAGCATGCGGGTCTTCTCCGATGTCCCGCTCCCGAGCTCAACGAGGGTGTCGGCGCCGGACGCCGCGGCGATGTCCGCCGAGCGAGAGCGCAGGATCTGCGCCTCCGCGCGGGTCGGGTAGTACTCGGGCAGCCGGGTGATCTGGTCGAACAGATCGCTGCCGACCGCGTCGTAAAACCACTTGGGCGGCAACGTCTTCGGCGTCTGTGTCAGGCCATCGCGGACATCTCGGCGCAGTGCGTGCGCGGCCGAGTCGGCGGCCAGATAGTTGGACAGCGAGAAAGTCATCACGATCCTTTCATCGGGATCAGCTCGACGCGAGAGCCCTCGACCACAACCAGATGGCGGTCCGGGATCTCCTGCCAGTCGGGGTTGTCGTCGTACGGTTCGCTGGCCAGCACCACGCCGTCGTCCTGACGCAGCACCGACAGGGTGTCGCCCCATGTGGTGGCGCGCAGTTGAGATCCGTTGGCCGCCAAGATGTTCAGCCGAGCGTTGGGGTCAGCGGCGGCGACCTCCACGATGGTGTCGCCGAGCGCATCGAGTCCGCGCTCGAAGATCAGCGCGGCCAGTAGCGCGCTGTCAACGGTGGACTCGGCTTTGGACGACAACGGCAGCACCGCACGATCGACGAGCCCGTTGTGGGACAGCAGCCACACGCCGTCGGTGAACGGGGCCGACGCCGACGGTTCAATCGGCATGCCGATGCTGGCCGAACGCACCGCTGCCACAACACAATTACTGCTCAAGGCCGGTGCCACCGAGGCGAAGGATGCATCACCCCACAGCGGTGCCGCGCTACGCCACCGGCGTGCCACGCCATTGTCGAAGAAGCCGACGCCCCAGCCGTCCGCGTTCATCAGACCGTGCTTCTGGCGCCGCGGCGCATATGACTGGACCAGCAGTCCCGAGGACGGCTCCAACACCAGCGATGCGATCGATCGCGGTTCGCCGAGCCAGCCGAGATGTCGGCACATCAGGCGTCCCAGGCCAGCCGAACACCCGAGAAGATCTGCCGCCGGATCGGGTGGTCCCAGTTGCGGAAGCTCGGACGCAGGATGCTCGACGCGACCGCCCACGAGCCGCCGCGCAGCACCTTGTAGTCGCCGTCGAAGAACGGTTGTGAGTACTGCTCATACAGCATCGGGGTGAAGCCCGGCCACGGCCGCAGCGGCGACGAGGTCCACTCCCACACGTCGCCGAGCATCTGTTCGGCGTCATACGCCGAAGCGCCTGCCGGGTAGGCGCCGACCGGGGCGGGACGCAACGCGTCGCCGCCGAGATTCACCAGGTGTTCCGTGGGTTCTGAAGCGCCCCAAGGGAATCGGCGACGCTTGCCGGCCACCGGGTCCCAGGCGGCGGCCTTTTCCCATTCGACCTCGGTGGGCAGCCGCGCGCCTGCCCACGCCGCGTACGCCTCGGCCTCGAAGTAGGTGACGTGCTGCACGGGTTCGTCGGCGGGGATCTCCTCGATGTGTCCGAAGCGGGTGCGGGTGCCGTCAAGGTTCCAGAATTGCGGTGCGGTCAGCCCGGCCTCCTGCCGATGAGTCCAGCCGCGCTCGGACCACCAGCGCTGCTGTTGGTAGCCGCCGTCGTCGATGAAATGCCGCCACTCGCCGTTGGTGACGGGTACCCGTCCGATGCGGAACGCGGGCAAGTCGACCACATGCGCGTCGCGTTCGTTGTCCAGCGAGTGCGGTTCGCTCACCGCATCGACGCCAAGGACGAACTCGCCGCCAGCCACCAACACCGACTCTCCGGCGACACCGGCGCGACCCGACGGCAATACGGATCCGCGATCCAGCAGGGGCGGCCCTGACCGCAGATTCAGCGCCTGCAGCATGGTCTCGTCGTGTTGGTTCTCATGGCTGATCACCAACCCGAAGGTGAAACCGGTGTCGTCGTTGTTCAGGTTGTCGAGGGCGTCGAACACCTTGTTGCGCACCGTGCTGCAGTACATGCGGGCGTCCGAGGGCGGCAACAGAGGCAGATTCACCCGGCTGGCGCGGGAGTTCACGAATGCGTCGTAGCAGCGCTCAACCTGGGGCTCGAGCAGTCCCGGCCGGTCGGGGTTGTTGCCGCGCAGCAGCCACAGCTCTTCCTGCCAGCCGATGTGCGCGAGGTCCCACACCAGCGGGCTCATCAACGGGTCGTATTGGCGGCCCAGTTCGGCGTCGTCGAAGTCGACGAGCCGTAGCGTGCGGTCCCTTGCGGTCGTCAACTCACGCGCAAGCTTCTCGCGTGCCGTCACAACTCCCCTTGCGCCAGTTGGGTGATCGCGGTGTCAATCCCGAATTTGACTGCCCGGTCGGAGAAATCATCGGCCGGACATCGTCCCTTCTCGACCGAACGCATCAACTGGCCCATCGATTCCTCGAGTTCGGCGGGTGCGCGCTCGGCGGCGGTCTGCACGCAGCGCGTGGCCGCCTCATGTAGCCGTCGGTCGCCGAGGCCGAGTTGCGCGGCACGGTCCCAAACCGTGGCTACGGCCTCGGTGGCCTCGGCAGCGATGTCGGCGGCGACGGGATCGTCGAGCAGCGTGACGAGGGTGAACACCACGGCCGGCCAGACCGCATCGGGCAGGCTGTCGAGGTAGCGGATCTCCAGCCAACGCCGCGGACGAACAGGCGGAAACAGAGTGGTCAGGTGGTACTCGAGGTCGGCCTGCGTCGGCCTACGGTCGCCCAGCAGCACCCGGCCGTCGGCCCAGTCCGCGAACGGCACCCAGTCTGTAATCGGAACCGCATCCATCTCCGGCGTCGGGTGAACCAGCATCACCGG
>DASRJA010000605.1:0-4356 GCA_035649695.1 Mycobacterium sp.
GCACGAACTCGCCGTCGAACGACGCGACGTCGTCGCGCCACAACGTCCGCATCGCAGCGACGTACTCGGCGGTGCGCGCCGCCCGCCGCTCGAACGGAACGCCGAGTGCGTCGAACTCCTCGCGTGACCAGCCGACGCCGACGCCGAGCGTGAGCCGGCCGCCGGAGAGGGTGTCCAGTGTGGCCGCCTGTTTAGCGACAAGCACGGGATTGTGCTCCGGCAGGAGCAGTACCCCTGTCGCGATTCCGATCGTGGACGTGGCCGCGGCGGCGAAGCTCAGCCCGATCAGCGGGTCAATCCAGTCGGCCGTGGCCGGCACGGCGATCTGTCCATCGTCGGAGTACGGATAGCGCGACGCCGACCGGTCCACCATGACGACGTGCTCGCCCGACCACAGCGTCGCGAAACCAGACTTTTCGGCGGCAGCCGCGACGGCGTCGATGACGCTGCGGGTCGCGCCCGAACCGATGCCAAGTGCGTGCAGTCCCAACCGCATCCGGCGATCGTCTCACGCGGCGAGCAGCAAGACCCCCGCGATCAGCAACGCAACCACCTTGACGATCTCCAGACCGACGTAGACCCAGTGCGCGCTTGACCGCGGTCCCTCCCCGCCGGCGAGCACAGCGTCCGACCGGCGGGTGAGCTGCGGCCGCACCGCCAGCACCTGCGCCAGCAGGGCAACGACGGCGACGGCTGCCGCGACCGCGACGCCGAAGGTCGGCGACGTCACTGCGAAGCACGCGGCAACGACTGCGGCCAGCGCGAGCTCGCAGGCGTTGAGTGCCCGAAAGATCAAGCGGCCGATGCCAAGTCCGATCTGCAGCGTGACACCGGGCGCCCGAAACTTCAGCGGGGTCTCTATCAACGAGATCGCCAACACCATGCCCAGCCAGACGAACACCGTGGCAACAGCGACGGCACGAGCTGTATCCACGGCTGGAGCCTACGACAGCAGGCGAGTCAGAACTGCGACGTGGCTGCCGTCCAGATCGCGGGCGGCAGTCACGAGCGTGACGGGGGCGCCTCGCAGCACGTCGCGCAACTCGGCCAGCGCCGCGGCCCCCTCCTCGGTCTCCAGTTCTGCGGCGTAGCGCGCGGCGAACTCGTCGAACCGGGCGGCCTTGTGGGAATACCACTTGCGAAGCTCGGTCGACGGCGCGACCTTTGGCATCCACGTGCCGACCCGCGGGTCACCCTTTCGGAAACCCCGCGGCCACAGCCGGTCGACCAGCACCCGCTCACCGTCGTCGGGACCGGGATCGTCGTACACCCGCGCAACCCGGATGCGGCGACTGGCACTCATGCGGTGGAATCGTAGAAGGATGGACATCGATCGGGCCGCAGAACTGCAGCGCTGGCAGGACTCCGGCGCGGTGTGGGAAGTGATCTCCCGGAAGGGCGGCGGTGTGACGGTGGCCCTGTTGCGCTGCGACGGCGGCGAGGAGGTCGACCGGTTCAGCTCCGACGATCCCCGGCTGCTGGCCTTCATCGGCGATCGACAGAGCAGCGCGGACTGACCATGGACCTGGGAAAGCTGACCTTTGTCCCGGCGCATGAAGCGCCCGAGCTGGTCGCCGAACCCGTGCGGCCACACCTGCGCGACGGGCTTTGGGTCAGCCCGATCGACCCCGACCTCGCCGACACCGCGGCATTCTGCGAGCACTACGACATCGGCCTGGACATCTCGGCCAACTGTGTCGTCGTCGAGGCGCGGCGCGCCGACCGGGAATGGTTCGCGGCCTGTCTCGTGCTCGCCACGACACGCGCCGATGTCAACGGCATCGTCCGCAAACACCTTGGTGCGCGCAAGATTTCATTCGCCCCGATGGACAGTGCGGTGTCCGTCACCGGAATGGAATACGGCGGCATCACCCCCGTCGGCCTGCCCGCAGACTGGCCACTACTGGTGGACCTGAACGTGATGGATCAGCAGCACGTGATCATCGGGAGCGGGATTCGCGGGTCGAAACTATTGGCCGCGACGGAGGTTCTGGCGTCGCTGCCGAACACGGAGGTGCTGGACATTGCGATGCGTCGAACGTGAGCTTGTGCTCGAAGGATCGCGAAAATCTCGCACACAAGCTCACGTTCGGCCAACCGCCACGTCGTCGTGATCCGTTGACACCGACAGGTCGCGCCAGGCCTGCTGCTCGTCGGCGACGAACCGCAGTTTGTCGGCGACCCCGCCGAAGGAATCGCGGCCCAGCTGGACGCGCAACGGCGGCCGCTCCGCCGAAGCGATTTCGACGATCGCCGCGGCGGCCTTGACCGGGTCGCCGGGCTGGGCATGGTTGACATCGGTGGCGTGCCGCCTGGTGGCGCCCGCGGTCTCGGCGTAGTCGTCAATGACGGTGCCTTCGGTGCTCAAGCTCGACGCATCGAGGAAGTCAGTACGGAAGTAGCCGGGCTCCACGATGATGACGTCGATGCCGAGCGGACCCACCTCGTGCGCAAGCGCTTCCGAGAACCCCTCGACCGCGAACTTGGTGGCGCAGTAGATACCCCAGCCGGCCGAGGCGGTAAATCCGCCGATCGACGACAGGTTCACGATCCGCCCCGACCGCTGCGCCCGCAGTGTCGGGAGGACCGCGCGCAGCACATTTAGAATGCCGAAGACGTTGGTGTCGAACACCGCCCGCGCGGCGGCGTCACTGGCTTCCTCGACCGCCGACAGCAGGCCTCGGCCGGCGTTGTTGACCACCACATCGATGCGGCCGAACCGCTGCACGGCCGCATCCA
Source organism: Mycobacterium sp. (assembly GCA_035649695.1). Classification (GTDB taxonomy): domain Bacteria; phylum Actinomycetota; class Actinomycetes; order Mycobacteriales; family Mycobacteriaceae; genus Mycobacterium. The sequence goes on from DASRJA010000605.1 coordinate 2,740, forward strand.
CCGCCGCGGCGGCCTGCGCCTCGTCCAGCACATCGAGCGCCACCGGCAGGAGCTGCTCTCCCGCGTCAGGGAACCGGGCCGTGACGCCGCGCGGATCCCGTGCGGTTGCGACGACCGAATGCCCTGCGGCAAGCGCCTTTTCGACGATCTCCGCGCCGAAGCCGCGCGACGCACCGGTGACGAACCACACGCTCATGACCTCATCCTTTCGATTGTTAGACCCGGCGTGGCGGCCACACCGGCGATCCGAGTTCACGTGACACCGTGCGGGCGGTGTCGCGCAGCGCGTCGATAGCCTCGGCTTCCAACGGCCAGCGTGCCGCGGGTACCACGAGGCCGATTGCCCCGGTCGCCTCGCCGGAGGAATCGAAAACCGGTGCGGCTGCGGCGCATTCGCCCAACACTGCTTCCTCCGCCTCTGTCGCGATGCCGGACGAGCGGATCTGCTCCAACTGATCGGCGAGCGCCACCGGATCGATGATGGTTTCACCGGTCATGCTGCGCAACTCGTCGGCCTTGTAGTCGGATTGAAAGGCCAACAGCGCCTTACCAAGAGCGCTCGCATGCGCCGGAATCACGATGCCCACCTCGGGCATCTGACGAGTGCCGTCGGGACGTGGCTCGTGCGCAACCACCACGACCTCGTCGAAGAGCAAGACGGCGGTGCGCACCGCGCAGCCGGTCCGTCGGGCCAGACCCTCGGCCCAGATCGCCACCCGTGAGCGCAGTTCCAGCGTGTCGAGATAGACGTTGCCGAGCCGTAACGTCGCCGGCCCGAGTCGGTAGCGACCCGAGTCGATTTCCTGCTGGACCATGCCGTGCGCCAATAGCGTGCGAACCAGACCATGGACGGTCGACGGAGCCAGGTCGATGGCGGTCGCGATCTCGCCCAGGCTCATCCGCCGGCCGCCCTGCAGCACCGTGAGGATGCGCAGCGCGCGATCCACGGCCTGGATCATCCGTCCACCTTCCGCCGAAATCGGCCCTTGTGATGACCGAAGCATAAGCGTATGGTCCAGATCACATTCGACATTATCGAATGCTATCCGAGATAGTCGACAACCACACGGCAGCCGGCTTCGACCCAGGTCTCAGGAGAACGTCATGGACGAACCTTCCCTCACCCAGAAACTCGCGGCCGAAGCATTCGGCACCGCCTTCCTGGTCTTCATCGGCGTGGGATCGGTGCCCGCCACGATCATCGTCAACGGGGACGCGCCGTTCACGATGGCCGACCTCGGCATGATCTCGTTCGCGTTCGCCACCGTCGTCGTGGCCACGATCTACGCGCTCGGACACATCTCCGGCAACCACATCAACCCGGCGGTCACCCTCGGACTCGCGGTCACCGGCAAGTTCCCGTGGTCGCGCGTGCCCGCCTACATCGCCGCGCAGGTCGTCGGCGCGATCGTCGGCGCGGCCGCCATCCTCGGCGTGCTCGGCATGGCCGCCCGCGACGCCGGCCTTGGGGTCGCGACGTATTCCGGTGGTGTGAGTGCAGTACAGGCCTTTTTCGCCGAGTTCGTGGGTACGTTCATTCTTGTGTTCACGGTCTTCGGCGTGATACATCGCAAGGCCTCGGCGGGCTTCGCCGGCGTCGCCATCGGTCTGGTGGTA
>DASRJA010000606.1:0-7813 GCA_035649695.1 Mycobacterium sp.
ACAAGCTCGCCGCCGCCGGCGCCACGACGTTGCTCGTCGCTCGCACGGCGGACAAGCTCGACGAGCTCGCAGCGACGATCACCGACAGCGGCGGCCGAGCGGTGGTGTACGCCGCCGACCTGACCGACGAGCCCACCGTCGACGACCTGGTGAACCGAATCACCGAGGATCACGGCGCGCTGGACATCATCGTCAACAACGCGGGCAAGTCGATCCGCCGGTCGCTACATCTGCAGTACGAACGACCGCACGATTTCGTGCGCACCATCGACGTCAACTATCTCGGGCCAATTCGCTTGCTACTGGGGCTGATTCCGGCGATGCGGCAGCACGGCAGCGGGCACATCGTGAACATCTCCAGCATCGGCGTGCGGGTTCCGCCCGGTCCGCGGTGGGGCGCATACCAGGCATCGAAGGGTGCGTTCGACACGTGGCTGCGCAGCGTCGCGCCGGAGTTGCACGACGACGGCGTCGACGTGACCTCGGTGTACATGGGGTTGATCCGCACTCGCATGGTCGAGCCCACACCGACCCTGCGCAATGTGCCCGGCCTCTCCGCGGAGCAGGCCGCCGACATTGTTGCGAAGGCCATCATCGAACGGCCGGCCACGATCGAGCCATGGTGGACGTGGCCCGCCGAAGTCACCTCGGTGCTGTTGCGAGGTCCGATCGACCGCGCGGCGAAGCTGTGGTACCGGTACACCACCGATTCCGGTGACGCGCGACAGGCCGGGCGATGATTACCGGAAGCGTGGTGACCACGGCCGGGCGTGCGCTGCTGCGCTCCCGATTGCTGACGCCCATGGCGCCCGGAGCACTGGTCGGCGTTCTTCGCGAGGCGGCACGAGGGCGCACGAATCCGTTCACGCTGCTGGCCGTTGCAGCCGCCCGGTGGCCCGATCGGCCGGCGATGATCGATGACGACGGTGAAATCACCTACGGCGAATTGCGGTCAAGGTCCGAAGCGGTCGCCAAGGAGCTCCGCGGCGTTGGACCGGGACAAGCAGTGGGAATCTTGTGCCGCAATGGGCGCGCCTTCATCCCAGCGGTGTTCGGGCCGGCCCTGCTCGGTGCGGACGTCGTGCTCCTCAACACGGACTTTCACACTGACGCACTGGCGGCCGTGTTAACTACGCATCGAATCAAGACGGTGATCTGTGACGACGAATTCGCCGAACGCGCCAGGGCCGCAGACGCTTCCGTCACCGTCGTCAATCCCAGCGCGGTCGACACACATCAAAGTCGACGACCCAACGTCGCGGCGGCCGGTCGGATCGTGCTTCTCACCTCCGGGACCACGGGCAAGCCCAAAGGCGTTCCCCGCAAGCCCGAGATCGCGTCGGCACTGGGCATAGGCGCGTCGATCCTCGATCGCACGGGACTGCGGGTCGGTTCGCGAATCGCTGTGCCGGTGCCCATGTTTCACGGCCTGGGATTCGGGATGTTGATCCTGACGATGACCCTCGGCGGGACGGTGCTGACGTTGCGGCGCTTCGACGCCGAAGCCACCCTCGCCAAGGCGTCGCAGCACCGGGCCGACGCATTGACTGCGGTGCCGGTGATGCTCGCACGCATCCTCGACCTACCCGAGGACGTGCGGGACCGTCACCCCTTACCGTCCTTGCGTGTGGTGATTTCAAGCGGAGCCAGGCTGGATCCCACCCTGGCGCGCCGCTTCATGGACGCATACGGCGACGTGATCTACAACGGTTACGGCTCGTCGGAAGTCGGCATCGGTTCCCTCGCGACACCGGCAGACCTGCGCGAAGCGCCCGAGACGGTGGGCAGGCCCGTCGCCGGGTGCCCCGTGCGGATTCTCGACGAACACGGCAAACCCGTTGGGCCGCAAGTTACTGGTCGCGTCTTCGTCGGCGGCGAGTTGACGTTCGACGCCTACACCGGCGGGGAAACAAAGGACGTGGTCGCCGACATGACCGGCACCGGCGACATGGGTTACTTCGACGAGGCGGGTCGGTTGTACATCGTGGGCCGTGGGGACGACATGATTGTCTCCGGGGGCGAGAACGTCTACCCGCGCGCCGTCGAGAACGCCCTCGCCGAACATCCCGATGTCGCCGACAATGCGGTGATCGGTGTGCCGGACGACGACTACGGTGAACGACTCGCCGCATTCGTCGTCCCCCGTGCGGAGGCCGAGCTGGACACGACCGCGCTTCGGAATTACTTGAAGGACAAGGTGTCTCGCTATGAACAACCGCGTGACATCGAGATCGTCACCAAGATTCCTCGCAACCCAGCAGGCAAGGTATTGCGAGGCGAGCTGCAGACATAGGCGTCAGCAGGCAGCGGGGTCGACCCACGATCCCTGGTGCACCACACCCGCCACTGCGAGGTCCGCGTCCAGCACCACCAAGTCCGCGGCAGCCCCCGGGACGAGTCCCATGCATGGCAGACCGAGCGCACGCGCCGGGTTGATCGACGCCTGACGCACGGCGAGCATCAGCGCCTCGTCTCGGGGCAAACCGCTGTGCGCCACAGCGAACCGAAACACCCGGTCCATGGTCGCCGTGCTGCCCGCGATGGTGTCCGTGCCCGCCACTCGCGCCACCCCGTCTACGACGTCCACCGCTACCGGTCCGAGGTGATAGACCCCGTCGGCCATCCCGGTCGCCGCCATCGCGTCGGTGATCAGCGACACCCGGTCAGGGCCCGCGCTGTGCGAGACATGTCGGTACAGGGCGGGGTCGACGTGCACACCGTCGGCGATCAGTTCCACGGTCACCCGGGCGTCTTCGACAAGCGCGATCACCGGGCCGGGCTCGCGAGTGTGGATCGGGCGCATCGCGTTGAACAGGTGCGTGCCCACGGTCGCGCCCGCCGCGATCGCTGCCCGCGTCTGTTCATAGGTCGCCTCGGTGTGGCCGACGGCGGCCACCACACCCCTTTCGACGAAGCGCTCGATCGCCGCAAGGGCGCCGTCGCGTTCCGGGGCCAGGGTCACCATCCGAATCGCCCCGCCGCCTGCTTCGAGTACGCGATCGATCTCTGCAGGATCCGGGTCACGCATGAGCGACGGCTGGTGGGCGCCGCACCGCTTGATGGACAGCCAGGGCCCTTCCAGGTGGATTCCGGCGAGCAGCCCGGCACTCACGTCATCGGCCAATTCCGTTACCTGGCACAACAATTCGGCCGGGTCGGCGGTGACTAGCGAGGCGACCAGGGTGGTGGTGCCGTGCCTACGGTGCAATGCCACGGCGGTGGACGTGTCGGCGTGCGATGCGGCGGAAAAGTTCCCGCCACCTCCGCCGTGCACATGGGTGTCGACGAAGCCCGGTACCACCGTGACCGCACCGAGTTCGCGATCCGCGCGCCGCAGCGCTGGGCCGGCACCAACCGCACGCACAACCCCGTCGGACACGTCAACCCACCCGGGCCGCAACAGTTCTCGCCCGGTGAGCAGGGTGTCGGCGGTCAGCAACACGCTGTCGTCTACTTGTTCGCGGTGAAAAGGCTTGCCCCGGAGGCGATCTCGGCACCCTCAAACACCGCTTCGGACGGAACGACGTTGGCGGGTTCGCGTTCGTCCATGACCACAACGGGCACAATGGGGTTGAGCCCCTTGGCCTCTACCGACGGGACGTCGTAGGTGATGACGACCTGGCCCGCGGTGACGTCGTCGCCCTGGGTGACGTGCGTCGTGAAGCCGTCACCCTTCAACTGAACGGTGTCAAGACCCAGGTGGACCAGGACTCCGACGTTCTCCGGGGTCATGACGATGTAGGCGTGCGGCATGAGTTTCAAGAGCTTGCCGCTGACCGGAGCCACCGCGTCGATCACCCCGCGGGGCGGGTCGATGGCGGCGCCATAGCCCACCATGCCTTTCGAGAAAACGGGATCAGGGACGTCCGCAAGCGGTACCGCACGCCCCGCGACCGGGGCCAGGACTGGCGTCGTGCTCACGCACCAACAATACGAGCGTGCCGCGAAGACGGTCTCAGGTTCACCGGTTCTGGTCTAGGCTTCCGCTGAGCTTGGGCGGCGGGACGGCGGTTGCGGCAGAGGAGGGACAGAGGCAATGAGCGATACGGCGAAACCTCAAGGGGCGGCCGCAAAGTCGAGTCGGCGCATTCCCGGCTTCGCGCAACTGCAGCGGCTGGGCAAGAGCCTGATGCTGCCGATTGCGGTGTTGCCGGCCGCGGGCCTTCTGCTGCGGCTGGGCCAGCCCGACGTGCTCGGCAAGATTCACGCGCCGGTGATCAGCTCCTTCTTCCAGGCGATGAGCGCCGCGGGCGACGCGCTGTTCAGCAACCTCCCGCTGCTCTTCGCCGTCGGCGTCGCCATCGGATTCGCCAGGAAGGCGGACGGTTCGACCGCGCTGTCCGCCGTCGTCGGCTACCTCGTGGTGCAGGCGGTGTTCAAGACGATGTCGCCGATCGTGCTCGCAGGCGAGATCGACAAATCGGGCGATCAGGCCCAGATCAACTACAGTGTGTTCGCGGGCATCGTGGTCGGCCTGCTCACCGCTTGGCTCTTCGACCGCTACCACACCATTCAATTGCCCTCCTACCTCGGATTCTTCGGCGGTCGGCGGTTCGTTCCGATCGTCGTGTCGGTGGCGTCGCTCTTCCTCGCGTTCGCGATGAGCTACTTCTATCCGATCTTCGACGCCGGACTGACCGGCCTCGGCAAGTTCATCGCGGGATCGGGGGCTCTCGGCGCTTTTGTTTACGGGTTCGCCAACCGCATGCTGATTCCGCTCGGCCTGCACCACATTCCGAACTCCTACATCTGGTTCCTCTACGGCGAGTACCAAACTCCTGGCGGCGAAGTCGTCACCGGCGACATTCCCCGCTTCACCGCGGGCGACCCCACGGGCGGCGCCTACACCGCTGGCTTCTTCCCCATCCTGATGTTCGGGCTGCCCGCCGCCGCGCTGGCGATGATCCACGTGGCCAACAAGAAGCAGCGGAAGGTCGCCATCGGCATCCTGGCGGCAGCTGCGCTAACCGCGTTCGTGACAGGCATAACCGAGCCTCTCGAGTTCGCGTTCATGTTCGTGGCGTTCCCGCTCTACCTCATTCACGCCGTTCTGACGGGGCTGTCCCTGGCGATCGCGTACCTGCTCGACATCCACCTCGGATTCTCTTTCTCCGCGGGCCTCATAGATCTACTGCTCTACTTCACGGCGCCCGCGGCAAAGAACATCCCGCTGCTCATCGGTATGGGTGTTGTCTTCTTCGTCATCTACTACCTGCTGTTCCGGTTTGCGATCACGAAGTGGAACCTGAGAACTCCAGGGCGCGAGCCGGAGTCCGAATTCGAAGCTGAGGAAGAAGCGAACCTCGGCGAGGGCGGCGACGCGGTCACCGCTGTGACGGCAGGCGGATCCGGCACAGCGACATTGACCGCACCCACCGCGACGCAAAGCAAGGCCGAGCAGGTCATCGAGGCTTTCGGCGGCCGGGAGAATCTCGTGAACGTCGACGCCTGCATCACGCGCCTGCGGGTGGAGGTTGCCGATAAGGGCAAGGTGGACGAGGCGCATCTGAAGCGCCTCGGGGCGGCCGGTGTCGTCGAGGTGGGCAACAGCGTCCAAGCGGTGTTCGGTACTGACGCCGAGGCCCTGAAGAACGACATCACCGAGATCCTCTAGCCGCGGGCTAATCAGCCGGCAGGAACACTGCTGCCGCGGCGGCTGCGATGACGGCCAGCGCGATGATCGTCACCGCGACAGCGGTCCAGCCGTACCCGTCGAAGGCCAGCCCGCCGAACCAGCCGATGACGCTCGAACCGCCGTAGTAGAACAGGTTGTACAGCGAGGATGCCTGCGCTTTGCCCACTGGCGCCGATCGACCCGTCCATCCTGACGCAATCGAGTGTGCGCCGAAGAACCCCGCGGTGGCGATCACCAGGCCGATGAGAACCGCGATGACGTTGTCACTCAACGTAATAGCGACGCCGGCGATCATCACCGCAACGGACACCAGCAGGACCGGCTTGCGCCCGAACCGCGACGCCTCCGCACCGGCGCGAGACGATGCCCACGTTCCGGCGAGATACGCCAGGAACACGAGGCTGACGACGAACGGTGGTAGGTAGAACGGTGCTCCCGACAACCGGAATCCCAGGTAGTTGTACAGCGCCACGAATCCACCCATCAACAGGAACGCCTGGGCGAACAGGGTGAGCTGGTGGCGCGAGCGCAGGTTGGCGAACAACCGCTGCGCAAGGCTGCCTTCGGGATTGGCGCCAGACCGGTTCGAGGGAACGAAGCCTCGAGGCTGCGGGGCGAGCTTGACGAAGCTCAGTGCGGCGATTCCGCATAGCACCGCGACGGTGAAGACGCCGACACGCCAGCCGGCGATTTCGGCGACTGGGCTGGCCACCAACCGTCCCGTCAGCCCACCGATCGTCGTTCCAGCGACGAAGGTGCCTGCCGCCCTGGCGGCGTGCGCGGGATCGATCTCCTCGGTGAGGTATGCGACGGCGATGGCAGGCACGCCGCCGACAATCAGCCCTTCGAGGAAGCGCCCGGCCAGAAGAAGTTGAAAGGTGGGCGCGAACGGCACCAGAAGACCGACGGTCGTCGCGCCGGTGACCGAGATCGAGATCGCCTTGACGCGACCGATACGGTCAGCCAGCGTCGACCACGGAATCACTCCGATCGCCAGGCCGACGGTCGAAGCCGAGACCATCAATGCCGCACTGGCCGCACCCACACCCAGGTCGGCTGCGATCAGCGGCAGTACAGCCTGCGGCGAATAGAGCTGAGCGAACGTCGCCACTCCGGCGCAGAACAGCGCGGCAAGCAGCCGGCCGTAAGCGGTGGAGCCACGCGCATGCCCGGACCACCCGGATGGAGCTAGCTGTTCGGTCGACACCATTGGCACGGTAAGCGCCGTGCAGTGATGTGTCTAATGCATGACTTTCTGTATGTTCATACTGCTACCGCATCATTGGTCGGTAGCACCGCAATCAGGCGGGCGTTGCCTTGAGAAAAGTCACGAAGCGCTCCCCCGGCGGAGACAGCGCTCGGTTCCGGTCCCACACCAAACCGACCTCACGCTTGGCGCCGAGGTTCGTGAGCGGGACGTGAACGACTTTGGGTTCGTCGGCATCGCGCGGCACCGGCACGACGGCGACACCGAATCCCGCGGCGACAAGGCCTTCTATCGTGGGAATCTCGGTGGCTTCGAAAACGATGTCGGGGTGGATGCTGTCCTCGGCCCACAGTTCATCGGTGAGCTGCCGCAGACCGGCCTGGGCTCCAAGCGCAACGAACGGCTCGTCGGCGGCCACGGATAGCCGCACACGGGCGCGCGACGCCAACCGGTGCCCGCGCGGAACAGCCAGGCACAGCCGCTCCTCGTACAGCCGGTGCCAGACGAGGCCTTCCATCTTCGGCCGCGGCGAGGTGATGGCGATATCGGCCTGACCGCTCAGGACGCGTTGAGCGATCTCGTGGGCGGGCCCCTGAAACAAGTCGAACGCAACCCGTTGCGCCGACTCGCGGAAGCGGCGAAGTTGTTCCGGCACATACCAACTCGCCAGCGAATGCAGAAACGCCAGTCGCACTCGTCCGGTGTCTGGATCCCGAAGGGCGTCGATGCGGTCAATAGCGGATTGCATCTCGGTGATGCTGCGCCGGGCATGCTCGAGCATGATCTGCCCGTACGGGTTCAGGCGCAGCCGCCGATTGACCCGGTCGAACAACGGCGTGCCCACCTGCGCTTCGAATCGACTCAAGGCGCGCGACAACGTGGGCTGGCTGACGCCCAACTCCGCGGCGGCCTCGGTGACGTGCTCGATCTCGGCGAGCGCGACGAACCACTCCAGTTCCTCGAGGTGCATT
>DASRJA010000607.1:0-2590 GCA_035649695.1 Mycobacterium sp.
ACGAAACGATCGACATCGTCCGTCGAGGAGCCAACTTCGGATACCCGCTGCGAGAGGGACCGGAATTCAAGCCAGAGAGCCCGATCTATGGTCCCCTGAGCGCCGACAACACCTTGCCACTGCGAATCTCCGATACGGTCACTCTTGATCAACGAGTTCCGATGGAGGACTCGGCACTCGCATACCGGACGGGTGTCGAGGGCCTGGCGATCGCCAACGGCTTCGTCTATCGCGGCAAGAGGTGGCCTCAGCTGCAAGGGTCCGTCGTCTTTGGTGACATCACCAGTGGACGACTGTTTTACGCGCGGATGGCGGATCTCATTGCGGCCACGGACGGCAACCCCAAGACACTAGCGGCGTACTCAGAGATCACTACGACCCTTCCCACACTCGTGCAGGAGCGCATCCGGTTGAATCCGCCTGCGCCTGGATTCGGAGCCGGGGGTCCGGGTGGACCCGGGCCGATGCCTGGGGCCGGCCCTGGGGCTGGGCGTACAGGTGAACCTGGAGCGGTGTCACCGGCCGGACCCGGAGTGGTTCCACCGGGTGGACCTGGCGCTGCGCCCGCGGGTGGGGCCTTCGCTCCCCGGCCATTGCGGGTCGAAGTGCGCATCGCAACAGATGAGGCCGGAGAGATTTACATCTTGACGAAGAGCGACGGCCTCATCCGCCGAATCACGAGCATCCGGTGACACTCAGCACGACGCCTGGAAAACAGAACATGTCCATCTCAACGCGTCCCTTCATCGTCGTTCTCGGCGCCGCCCTGCTGGCCACCGGCTTGACCACGTCCGCCCGCCAAGAGGCGTCGCCGCTTCCGCCATTGGTGCTGCCCGCGGGATTTCAGGCGGAAGTGTTCGCCGAGAAGGTGGAGAACGCCCGCTCGATGGCGATCGGCCCGCAAGGAACGGTGTTCGTCGGCTCCCAATATGTCGGCAAGGTGCACGCCGTTGTGGATGGCAACAGGGACCAGAAGGCCGATCGCGTCGTGGTCATTGCCAGCGGTCTCGATCAACCCAATGGCGTCGCGATGCGGAACGGCGCCTTGTATGTGGCGACCGCGAGCCGGCTCCTGCGGTTCGACGACATCGAGAAGCACCTCGACGCGCCGCCCGCGCCGGTGACTCTTCGCGACGATCTGCCGAACCCGAAGGCCGGCCACACGTGGAAGTTCATCGGCTTCGGCCCGGACGACATGCTCTACATGACGGTCGGCGCTCCGTGCAACGTGTGTCTCTCGCCGCCGATGGTGTCGGCCATCGTGCGGATGAAGCCGGATGGATCAGGCATGGAAACCTTCGCAGAGGGCGTGCGTAACAGCGTTGGATTCGATTGGCATCCGGTGACGCGCGAGCTGTGGTTCACCGACAACGGCCGCGACATGCTGGGCGACGACGTGCCGAACGACGAGCTGAACGTTGCGCCCAAGGCAGGCCTGCACTTCGGTTTCCCCTACTGTCATCAGGGCGACGTCACGGACCCGGAGTTCGGGGCTCAGCGCGCGTGTTCGACGACCGAGGCTCCGGTGCAGAAGCTCGGGGCGCACGTCGCGGCGATCGGCTTCGCCTTCTACTCCGGCAAGATGTTCCCGGCCAGCTACCAGAACGCGGCGATCATCGCCCAGCACGGTTCGTGGAATCGATCGACGCCGAGCGGCTATCGCGTCATGGTGGCGCGGACCGAGGGCCGCCGCGTGATCAGCTACGAACCGCTCGTCGAAGGGTTTCTGCCGAAAGCCGACGGCTCGGGCGGACGGGGCGCCACCAAGGTCGCCGCCGGCCGCCCGGTTGACGTGCTGCAGATGCCCGACGGCTCGATCCTGATCAGCGACGACCGCGGCAATCGCCTGATCCGTGTGAGCTACCGTCTTTAAAGTCGGGGCCCTGCCCCGCACCCCGGCTCGTCGCTTGCGGGGACCCCTGCGCCCCGCGCCGCTCCTCGCAGGCGCGCTGTGCGCGCCTTGGCTGCCAGAGTTTTCTGCAGCCACACTTGGCCATTACCGTTCGGAGACCGCTATGCGCACCACTCGGCAGACTGTCAGTCGCTTACTTCTCGCCACCGCCGCTGTCGCATCGCTCTCGGTGCTCGTGCGAGCGCAGGACCGCAAGGAAGTGACGATCAACGACACCGGGACTCAGGCCGAGAACCTGACGTCGAGTCAGGATGGCTCGGTGTACTTCGGCAGCACCGCGAAAGGCACGATCTACCGCGCCGCGCCGGGCGCGTCGCAAGCCGAACCCTGGATTCAGGCAGCGACCGCCGGCCTGACCAACGTGCTTGGCGTGCTCGCGGACGACAAGAGCAACACGCTGTGGGTCTGCCAGAACAACACCGGGGGCCGAGGCGGTGCGCCCGTGGTCGGGCAGACCGCACTGCGATCGTTCGACTTGAAGAGCGGTGCTGCCAAGGCCACTTATCCCTTTCCGAGCAATGGCGGTGTGTGTAACGACATGGCCGTGGCCCCCGACGGCACGGTCTACGCGACCGAGTCGTTCGCCAATCGGATCCATCGCCTCAAGCCTGGTGCAAAAGAGCTAGATCTCTGGGTACCCGCTGATCCGCAACTGGCCGGTGTCGATGGCATTGCGAT
>DASRJA010000608.1:0-4608 GCA_035649695.1 Mycobacterium sp.
CACCGTCACCGGCGTCGACGGCAAAGTTCGCCGCACAGTGAACATCCGACTCAGGGCGCACACGATGATGCACGACTTCTCGCTGACCGAGAAGTACGTCGTGCTCTACGACCTGCCCGTCGCGCTGGACCTTGGCGGAACGCTGCGGAGCAGGCCCGCCAAAGCCGTCGCCGGAATGCTGACGCGGGTCGCCGAACGCCACGCCGCACCGGATTTCGTAGTGCGCGCGATCATGCGTGGATCGGAGCGCTCGGGTCCGCCGAGCGGCGGCATGCCATACCGGTGGGCGCCGGAACGACAGGCTCGCGTCGGGGTGCTGCCTCGCGAGGGCACAGCATCCGAGATCCGCTGGTTCGAGGTGCCGCAGTGCTACGTCTTCCATCCGCTCAATGCCTACGACGACGGCGACCGCGTCGTGCTCGATGTCGTCCGCCACGCGTCGGTATTCAACAGCGGCCTGCGCATCGTCCCCGAAAAGCCATCGCTCGACCGGTGGACCGTCGATCTCACCGCCGGGAAGGTCGCCGAAGAACGGCTCGATGACACGCCGCAGGAGTTCCCGCGTGTCGATGAGCGATTGGTCGGCCGGCGCCACCGGTATGGCTACGCGGTCGGGTACTCCGACGGAACCACGGGAACACCCGACGCGATCCTCAAACACGATGCCGCAACACGGCGCACCCAATCGGTGGGGTTCGGAGCCGGCCGTGAGCCTGGCGAGTTCGTCTTCGTTCCCTCGACGCCCGACGCCGCCGAAGACGATGGTGTGGCCATGGGTTTTGTGTACGACCGCTCGTCCGACCGAAGCGACCTGGTGCTGCTGGACGGGCAGACACTGGAAACCGTCGCGACCGTGCACCTTCCGGCCCGGGTGCCGCATGGTTTTCACGGCAACTGGGTGCCGACCGAGGGTTTGGGCCCACAGCGGAGCTAGGGGACATCGCCCGATGATCGGCGGGCGTTCCGGTGAGTGGCACTGGCTGTGGGACGCCTACGTCGTGGGCATGTGCGCCGCGGCCGCCGCGGGGGTCGTCATGCTCGACCACCGCTTCCCAGGCAACGTGCCGGTGGCGCTGATAGCGTTGGCGGGCGTCGTCGTGTGTGTATTGGCGTTCGGCCGCCGCGTCATCCGCGGGGGCGAATTCGATTGGCGAACCCTGCTGTTTCTCGCCGCCGTGATCGGACTGTGGATCGTCGCGTTGTCAGCGTCGTCGGTTGCGGTCGCCGCGGTGCCTGCGATCTATCCTCTCGTATTCGCCTCATTGCCGCTCCCCGCGGCGCTCGTCGTGACAACATTCGTGAACTTCGTACCGCTAAGCCTCGCCCTGATGTTCTACGGAACCCGTTGGCCCGATCTGCCTCTGGCGGTTGCCTTTACGCTCGTCGGGGTAATCGCTGCACCCGTCATCGGGATTACGATCATGACCTCGATGAAGCAACGCGAGAAGCTGGCCGCACTCGTCGCAGAGCTTGCAACGACCCGCGCCGAGAGCGCTCGGCTGTCGCGCGAAGCCGGCGCAGCCACTGAACGGGAAAGGCTGGCACGCGAAATCCACGACACGTTGGCTCAGGGATTCACCAGTATCGTCGCGCTCGCGCAAGCCGTCGAGCCCGAGTTGGAGACCGACACGGCAGCTGCGAAGCGGCACGTCGAACTCATCCGCAGCACCGCACGGGAAAACCTCGCAGAGGCGCGGACGATGGTGGCCGAGCTGACTCCGACTGCGCTCCATGAAGGTTCACTGCGATCCGCCATCCAACGTCAGTGCGACAGGCTCTCGGCAGAGAGCGGCATCGAGGCCACGGTCCGCGTCGACGGCGAGCTGCCACCACTGGGCATGGCGACCGATGTGGTGCTGCTGCGCGCCACGCAGGAAGCATTCGCCAACATCCGCAAGCATTCCGAAGCGAGCACGGTGACGGTGGCGCTTTCGCCCGTCGAGCACGGCATCCGATTGTCGGTCGCCGACAACGGTATTGGCCTCGCCGACGAGCACAATGAGGGATTCGGTCTGCGTGGTATGAAGGCCCGCGCCAAGCAGGTGGGCGGCACGATGTCGGTGACGCCGACGCCTGGCGGCGGGACGACCGTGACGGTCGAGGTCCCGGCATGACAACGGTGCTATTGGTCGACGACCACCCTGTGGTCCGCGAGGGTCTGCGCGGGATGATCGACGCGGAACACGACCTCACCGTCGTCGGTGAAGCGGGTTCAGGCGCCGAGGCGATCGCGCTGGCCGAATCTCTGCGCCCAGACGTCATTCTGATGGATCTGCGGATGGCCGACGTCGACGGCGTGACGGCGACCGAGCGGATCCTGGCGGTGCTGCCGCGCACGCGGATCGTCGTCGTCACCACTTATGAGTCCGACACCGACATCCTGCGCGCAGTAGAAGCGGGCGCAGCGGGGTATCTGCTCAAAGACGCCTCGCGTGCCGAGTTGGCCGATGCCGTGCGTGATGCCGCACGCGGTAAGACGGTGCTGGCGCCGACGGTCGCGGACCGGCTGGTTCACTTTGTGCGCCAACCGGCTTCGGCGGCGCTCTCCGCACGTGAAGTAGAAGTGCTCGGCCACGTCGCGAAGGGCGAGTCGAACGCGGAAATCGGTCGTCAGCTACAAATCAGCGAGGCCACTGTGAAAACCCATCTGCTGCGGACGTTCAACAAACTCGGCGTCTCCGACCGCACAGCAGCGGTGACGACTGCAATGTCGCTGGGCTTACTCAGCTGACAGAAGCGCAGGCCGGATTCCGCGGGTTCGGTAGTACAACACCGCAGTGGCGACGACGACCTCCACCACCGCGAGCGTCGTGGCGAGGGTCATCACCGTCGAATGGTGTGCCGGCGCATGCGCGCTGACACCGCCGCCGTGGTGATGGGCGGCCGATGCGGGGGCATGGATGGCGATCATCGCGAGGTTCATCAAGGCCACCACCACCCAGGCCCGCAGCGTGCCGCGAATCCACAGCTCACGGGCGCAGAACAGACAAGCGGTGAGCATCACCACGGTCAGCGCGATCGCCGCGACGCTCGTTGCGTGCACAAGCGAAAAGCCATGCAGCACAGCCGAACAGGCGGCGAGCACCGCACATGCTCGCCGCCCGACGACGGCCGCGCGACCGCTCACGTGGTCTCGCCGTTCGTGCGCAGCAAGGCCTGCGCGGCAGCTGACCGCCGCTTCCACTCGTCGGACGACGACTCGGGGTCACTGTATTCGTCGTGCCAGTTCCACCACTCGTAGGGCGGCGTCTGCGGGTAGTCCTCCGGTGAGTCTTCCCACAGTTCCTGGCGTCCAAGCGCGGTCATGTCGAGGTAGCTCCACGTACTGCCCAAGGCCTCGTCGCCGCGGTTGTTGATGAAGTAAGTGCGGAACACGCTATCGCCGTCTCGGATGAACGCGTTGGTGCCGTGCCACTGGTCCACGCCGAAGTCCACGTCGAAGCCTCCGGTGATGGTGTACCACGGCATCTGCCAACCCATCCGGGCCTTCACCCGCTCGATGTCGACTTGCGTTGCGCGCGAGGCCAATACGAGTGTGGTGTCGCGGGCGTTCAGGTGAGCGACGTGGCCGATGTTGTCGGCAACCATGGAGCAGCCGCGGCAGGCATGGTCGGGCCAGCCGTGCACGCCGGGTTCGAAAAAGGCGCGATAGACGATGAGTTGACGTCGGCCGGCGAACAGGTCCAGCAGGCTTACCCTGCCCTCGGGCCCGTCGAACTCGTAGTGCTTGTCGACGGGCAGCCACGGCATCCGTCGGCGCGAGGCGGCCAGCGCGTCACGGGCGCGGGTGACGTCCTTTTCCTGGCGGAGCAGCTGCTGGCGCGCAGCCTCCCACTCCTGCGCTGACACGATCGGGGGTGTGTTCATTTTCGATTTCGGCCTTTCCGTTGGTGGGGATATCGCTGTCTGTATGGACGACGGCGGATCCATGAACTGGGCGCAGAGGGCCCGCCGACTTTTCTCCCGATGGTCGGGAGTCACGGCGTGACGGGCTGCGCGTCCAGGAGTGCCGCGAACTGCCGCTCGAGGGCCTTGGCCGCACCGGTGCGCCAGCTCTCGGCCATCGACGCCGCCATGGGATCGGGGAAGATGTCGTCCTCCCCGTTCTGAACTCCGTCGAGGATGGCTCGGGCTACGGACTCCGGCGATGCTTTCGGTATGTCGAGGTCGCGGGACATATCGGTGTCCACTGGGCCAGCGAGGACGGCATGCACCGTCACCCCGCGTCCGGCGAAGAGAGCGCGCATCGATTGCGACAGGGAGAACGCGGCCGCCTTCGAGATCGAGTAGGCCGGAATGACTGGGAGGGCGGCAAAGGCGGTCACCGACCCGACGTTGACAATGGCCCCCCGAGAACGCGTAAGTGCCGGGAGGAAAGCCTGGGTCACGCGATAAGTGCCGAACAGGTTGACGGCCAGCTGCTGTTCGAGCGGTGTGGGATCGCTCAAGTCGTCGTAGAGCGCCAAGCCGGCGTTGTTGATGAGGATGTCGAGAGACTCGACCTTCCCGAGGGCTTCCTGGATCTGAGCGGCGTCGGTCACGTCGATGGTCACGGGCGTGACGCGGGCGTCCGGGTGGGCCACGGGTTGACGCGCTGCGGCGTAAACC
>DASRJA010000609.1:0-15647 GCA_035649695.1 Mycobacterium sp.
CGCCGCCCACTATGAACGCTCCGACGACGCCGCCGCCATCGCGGTGCCTGACCGCCGCTCCACGTGGGCGCTGCGCGAATTGGTGGTGTTGCACGAGATTGCCCACCACCTGAGCGACGCCCAGCCTCCGCACGGCCCGGAGTTCGTCGCGACATTCTGTGAACTCGCAGAAGCGGTAATGGGGCCGGAGGTCGCCCATGTCTTGCGGGTGGTCTACGCCAAAGAAGGTGTCCGGTAGCGTTTGTCGCGTGGCAGATCCGGATCCGAAGGCACTCGACGAGCTGTTCACCCGGGTGCTGGACACGGAGGACGACGCACTGCGAGCGGCGCGGGAAGCGGGCGTTGCCGCCGATATGCCTGCGATCGAGGTGTCCGCCCAACACGGAAAGCTGTTGTTTCTCCTCGTGACGGCGATGCGCGCCACCCGCGTGCTCGAGATCGGCACGCTCGCGGGATACAGCACCATCCAGCTGGCCCGCGCCGTCGGGCCGGGCGGCCGGGTCATCACGCTGGAGTACGAGCCGAAGCATGCCGAGGTGGCGCGGGAGAACCTGGCGCGCGCGGGCGTCGACGACCGGGTGGAGGTGATCGTCGGCGTCGCGCTCGACACGCTGCCGACGCTGGCCGGCCGCGACGAGACGTTCGATCTGATCTTCATCGACGCCGACAAGGAGAACAACGTCGCCTATGTCGAGTGGGCGATCAAACTCGGCGCGCCGGGCTCAATCATCGTGGTGGACAACATCGCTCGCTTCGGACGCGTGCTCGACCCCGCGCCGGACGACCTGCAGGCACGCGCTGTGCGCGACATGCTGGAGATGATGGGCGCGAACCCGCGGCTGGAGGCGGCGGCGATTCAGACGGTCGGCACCAAGGGCTGGGACGGTTTCGCGGTGGCGATCGTCAAAGAGCCTGGCGAATAAGCCTGGTACTGACAGAACCCCTCACGGATAGGGGTGCGGACGTAGCGGTTATGTCATGGACAACCGCAACGACATCCGTGAGTTCCTGAGACTCCCCGTCCGATGACGGGCTCAAACTGCTTGCGAGCTGGGCTGTCCGTCACCCCCTGAGCCAGCAGCACGCAATGGCCACGCCGGCATCCGGCGACCACCACGAGGAAAACCAGATGCGGATGCTCGACCGCTAGCCGGTCAGCGCGACCAGATTGACCGATGCGGCGTTCCTGCCCGCCATCTTCGATCGATTTGCCCGCACCTGACGCGCTGTTGTGTTATCCAGGCCGCATGATGAAATTTGCGCTGGGTGCCGTCTTAGCTGCCAGCTCCGCACTGGCGGTGTCTCCCGTCGCTCATGCTGATCGCGCTGAACCACCGCCGCTCTACGGGTACTACAACGTGTCCATCGACTTCTCGAAGCAGACGTTCAACGGTATGCCGACACCGATGAATTCGATAACGGTGCCTGTCGAATTCACCACCCAATGTGATGTGAACGGTTGTGTCATGCGCATGGACAACAAGGACGACCATGCCCGCAATCCAGGCGCTCCCTTGGCTTACGAGTACAGATGGAACAACGACCGTTGGGAAACGAGCGGTGAGTATCCCTACTTCTGTGATCGCAATGACCCCAGCAGCGCCGTGAAGGCCCAACGCTCCGACTACTGGATCCCGAACCCTGACGGCAGCTTCTTCGGAGAGCGCACCCTCATCATCGATGGAGCCGGATGCCCAGGTGAGGGACCAGGCACCCATTTGGTGCCGATATCCCTGACACCCATCGATCCACCACCGCCACCTTCGCGGTAGCCATCGGTCAGCGTCTGGATAACTGGGCTAACCGCAGACCGCACCGCCCGTCGCGGTCTGCGCGCGGCCAGGGTCCAGCGACATCCCGGTCGACGTCGGCTGGCGCGTCCACCATGTGCGGCCGACACCCGACGGCGCCGAGATTGTGGCCACGGTTCTGGATGGGCGGCCGCCATGTCGCGGTGTGGTCGGGAACGTCGTTGGCGGACAGGGCGCTTCGACCAATCGCTGGCCGTCTCCCGCCGCTCTACGCGCGCTTCGGCAACGCCTGATCTAGCGCCCTTGCTTGACGGATCCCGATACCGCAAACGAGCGTAGTCTTGATGTTGATGGATGGGGTGCGGTGAGCCCAAACCGCTTGCCGTGTAACGGAAAGGATACGAAATGACAACTTCCCATGCATCAATCGATCAGCATCCTGACATATTGGCTCTGCGGGCGAGCTATGACCGCGCCGCCGAGTCGATGACCGCGCAGGCCACCTTCGGCCTGACGTTGCTGACGGCGATATTTGTTGCCCTATTACCGCATATCGTCGGCTTCGACACCTTCACGCGGCTACCTGCCAGCGATCTGATCGTAGGAATAACCGTTGCTGTCATGGCAATGTGCTTCGGCTCGGCACTGGACCGTACCCACGGCATGACGTGGACGTTGCCGGTCTTCGGTGTGTGGATCTTCTTCTCACCGTGGATCTTTGTCGCGTCACCGACCGCGGGCATGATCTGGTCACACATGATCTGCGGTGCGCTGATCACCGTGTGCGGCCTGTATGCCGTGTACTTCGGAATGCGCGTGCGCGGTTTCGAAGGCATACGTAGGCCCGGTTCCGAACACTAGTCAGACACGACGAGACCGGCCGGGGCGATCCCGGCCGGCCGTCCTAGCCGCAGACCGCGCCGCCGGCGGCCGACCCGACCAGCTTGGTGTACTTGGCCAGTACGCCGGTGGTGTAGCGCGGCGGCAGCGGCTCGAAACCTGCCTTGCGCGACTCGAATTCCGCCGGATCGACGAGCACGTCCAGCGTGCCGTTGGCCACGTCGAGCCGGATCCGGTCACCGTCGTGCAGGAACGCGATCGGTCCACCGTCGACGGCCTCTGGCGCGACGTGGCCCACGCACAGACCCGTCGTGCCGCCCGAGAACCGGCCGTCGGTCATCAGCAGCACATCCTTGCCGAGGCCTGCGCCTTTGATCGCGCCGGTGATGGCGAGCATCTCGCGCATGCCGGGTCCACCCTTGGGGCCCTCGTAGCGGATCACAACGACGTCGCCACCGGTGATCGTGCCGTCCTCCAGAGCATCCAACGCGGCCCGTTCGCGTTCGAAAACCCTTGCAGTGCCCTCGAACACGTCGGAGTCGAAGCCTGCCGACTTCACCACAGCGCCCTCCGGCGCCAGCGACCCGTGCAGAATCGTGATACCGCCGGTCGGATGGATCGGGTTCGTCAATGCCCGCAGTACCTTGCCGTCCGGATCCGGCGGCGCGATGTGTGCAAGATTCTGCGCCATCGTCTGCCCGGTGACCGTCAGGCAATCCCCGTGCAGCAGACCGGCATCCAGGAGCGCCTTCATCACGACGGGCACACCGCCGATGCGGTCGACGTCCGTCATCACGTGGCTGCCAAAGGGTTTCACGTCAGCGAGGTGGGGGACGCGCGCGCCCACGCGGGTGAAGTCCTCCAGCGTCAGCTTGACGTTGGCTTCGTGTGCGATGGCCAGCAGGTGCAGCACCGCGTTGGTCGACCCGCCGAACGCCATCACCACCGCGATCGCGTTCTCGAACGCTTCCTTGGTGAGGATGTCGCGAGCGGTGATGCCGCGGCGCAGGAGTTCGACGACGGCCTGGCCGCTGCGGCGGGCGAACCCGTCGCGCCTGCGATCGGTGGCGGGCGGTGCGGCTGACCCGGGCAGCGACATACCCAAAGCTTCTGCCGCCGACGCCATCGTGTTGGCGGTGTACATGCCGCCGCAGGCGCCCTCGCCGGGGCAGATCGCGCGCTCGATCGCGTCGACGTCCTCCCGGGGCATCAAACCTCGCGAGCATGCACCGACCGCCTCGAACGCGTCGATGATCGTCACTTCCTTCTCGGTGCCGTCGGACAGCTTGGCGATGCCGGGAAGGATTGAGCCGGCGTAGAGGAAAACGTTGGCCAGGTCGAGACGCGCTGCGGCCATCAGCATGCCGGGCAGCGACTTGTCGCAACCGGCCAGCAGTACCGAACCGTCAAGGCGCTCGGCCTGCATGACCGTCTCGACGCTGTCGGCGATCACCTCACGGGAGACGAGCGAGAAGTGCATGCCCTCGTGGCCCATCGAGATGCCGTCGGACACCGAGATGGTGCCGAACTCCATCGGATAGCCGCCCGCCGCGAACACTCCGTCCTTGACGGCCTTGGCCAGCCGGTCCAGCGACAGGTTGCAGGGGGTGATCTCGTTCCATGACGAGCCGACGCCGATCTGCGGTTTGGCGAAGTCCTCGTCGCCCATGCCTACTGCCCGCAACATCCCGCGGGCAGCGGCCTTCTCCAGGCCGTCGGTGACGTCGCGGCTGCGGGGCTTTATATCGGGGGAGTCTGAGGGCATGCGTTTCAGTATGCCGTCGGCGTTTCGACAGGCCAAACCGTTATGAATACCCCCACGGGGTACCCTGTGAGCATGACGCTGACCACTCGAGTTGCCGCAGTGGTGGCCGCAGTGGCCGCCGCACTGTTCCTGTCGTCGTGTAGCAACTCGACGTCCAACAGCAACGCCGACCACCCGAAGACCGACGAGCCCGTCATCACCGGCCAGCCGGCCGGCTTCAACGCCGACGATGTCGCGTTCGCCACCAACATGATTCCGCACCACAAGCAGGCCGTCGACCTGTCGGACCTGGTACCCGACCGCTCGACGAACGCCGAACTTATCGCGCTGGCCCAACAGATCTCCGCTGCGCAGCAACCGGAGATCAACGTCATGAAGGTGTTCCTGGTGCAGTGGAACGAGAACCCCGACACCAACTCCGGTCACGCCGGGCACGGCACCACCATGCAGGGCATGGTCGACGCGGCGACGATGACGAAGTTGCAGTCGCTGAACGGCGCGGAGTTCGACAAACTATGGCTGGAGTCGATGATCGGCCACCACCAGGGAGCGATCGAAATGGCCAAGGCCGAGATCGCCAACGGCGACAATGTGGATGCCAAGTCGCTGGCCAAGAACATCGTCACCACGCAGGAAGCCGAGATCGGCCAGATGAAGCAGATGCTGGGAGGCTGAAATGACTGCCGCACACGGTTATTCGCAGCAGAAAGAGAATTACGCCAAGCGGCTGCGCCGAATCGAGGGCCAAGTCCGCGGCATCGCGAAGATGATCGACGAGGACAAGTACTGCATCGACGTGCTCACCCAGATCAGCGCGGTCAACAGTGCGCTGCAGTCGGTGGCGCTCGGCCTGCTCGACGAGCACCTCGGCCATTGCGTCACGCAGGCCGTTGCCGAAGGTGGCGACGAGGCCGACGCCAAACTGGCCGAGGCGTCAGCGGCCATCGCCCGATTGGTGCGCTCCTAGTATTCCCGGGCGAACGTTCCGTACCGCTCGAAATTTCGCCCAAAAATCGAGCGGTAAGGAACGTTCGCGCCACCGGTCTAGTCGCCCAACGCCTCTTCGATCCGTTCCACCTTGCCGGTGAGCTGGCCGGTATAGCCCGGGCGGATGTCGGCCTTGAGCACCAGGCTCACCCGGGGCGCGGCAGCGGCAACCGCGTCCACGGCTTGCTTGACAACCGCCATCACCTCGTCCCATTCACCTTCGATGTTGGTGAACATCGCATTGGTCTCATTGGGCAAGCCCGACGCGCGCACCACCCGAATCGCCTCCGCCACCGCGGCGCCCATGCTCGCGTCGCCGCCGGACGGACTCACACTGAAGGCCACAATCATTCGATCAGCCTGCCACCGGAGGATCCATGCCAGACGTCCGCCTGCTGCCCGCGACGGTCGAGCACCTCGTCGCATTGCAGACCGATCCGCCAGCATTCGCGCGGTTGATCGGCAGCCCGGTGCCAGACGGCTGGCCGCAGTTTCCGGAGTCCATCGACTTCACGATCGCGCGACTCCGCGAGCATCCCGACCAGGCCGAGTGGTGGATGCATTTCTTCCTGCTGCCCGACACCACGCTGATCGGTTAGGGGGGCTATGTGGGTCCGCCGCAGGACGCCGTCGTCGAATTCGGCTACGAGGTGGCGCCCGCGTTCCGCGGCAAGGGGCTCGGCGTGGCCGTCGCCAAGGCGATGGTCGACAAGGCAACCGCCACCGGCCAGGTGTCGACGGTCATCGCCCACACTCTGGCCAACGAGAACCCCTCGACGGGCGTGCTTCGCCACCTCGGCTTCGCCAAGCGCGCCCAACTCGTCGACCCCGAAGACGGGCCGATCTGGCGCTGGGAGCTGCCGCTTACTGCTTGCTGAATCCAGTTGGCCGCACGACGATGATCACCCGGTCGGCCTTGTCGGGTGGTGCCTCCTTCAACGGACCGCTGTAGCGGTCGTTGAGATGCAGATAGAACGCGCCGGTGGGGTCGGGCACGACCTCCTCGACCACGCCTCGCACCTCCAGATAGCGATACGGGTTATCCGGATCGCTGATCGACATCGCCACATTCGGGTTACCGGTGATGTTGCGGTACTTCTGCCGCTTGGTGGTGTGGGTGAAGCGAAGCTTCTCCCCGTCCCAGTCGAACCACATCGGATTCACCTGGGCATTGCCGTCGGGCCTCGTCGTGGCGAGGTGCCCGTACAGCGGACGCTCCAACAACGTTTCATATCCCGAAGGGATGTCGGTCATCACGATCCTCTCTCGAATAGGCGGCGATCCACTACCAACGCACAACCCGCTCTAGCGCAAATCCCATCCTCAGTCGATACGGTGGTGCTCCCGCCATGACTGTCGATACCCACACACGACCCGTCAACACGTGGACGCCGCGCGTCACCGTGCAGCTGGCCGTGCTCGCCGCCGCCGCGTTCGTCTACGTGACGGCCGAGGTCGTACCGGTGGGAGCGCTGCCTGCGATCGCCGCCGATCTTCGGGTCAGTGAGGCGCTGGTGGGCACACTGCTGGCGAGCTACGCGCTCGTCGCAGCCCTCACCACCGTTCCGCTGGTCCGCCTCACCGCCCGATGGCCACGACGCACCACGCTCCTGCTGACATTGGTGTGTTTGACTGCGTCACAACTGATTTCGGCTCTCGCACCCAACTTCACCGTGCTGGCCGGTGGCCGGGTGTTGTGCGCGCTCACGCACGGGCTGATGTGGTCGGTGATCGCGCCGATCGGCGCCCGACTGGTGCCTGCAACACACGCTGGCCGCGCCACCACTGCGGTGTACGTCGGTACCAGCCTCGCGCTGGTCGCTGGAAACCCGATGACCGCAGCGATGAGCGAACTATGGGGCTGGCGGCTGGCTGTGGTGCTGGTGATGGTGGCCGCTGCGATCGTCACGGTGGCCGCGTGGGCCGTTCTGCCGCCGATGGCACTGCCACGTGACGAGGCACAGCCCGCCCGCCGCAACGCACGCCATCACCGCAACGGTCGGCTGGTCACGCTGACCGCGTTGACGTCGATCGGGGTCACCGGGCACTTCATCTCCTACACGTTCATCGTCGTGATCATCCGTGACGTCGTCGGCGTGCACGGCCCGACGCTGGCCTGGCTATTGGCCGCGTTCGGCATCGCCGGCCTGGTCTCGATGGGTGCAATGGCCCGACCGCTGGATCGGTGGCCACAAGCCTCGGTGGTCGGCTGCCTCGCCGCGCTGGCATTGGCGTTCGCGGTGTTGACGTCGCTGGCGATCGACCACATCGCCGGGTTGGTCGCCCTGGTGGTCGGTGTGGGTGCGATCGTGCTGTGGGGTGCGGCCTCGACGGCACTGCCGCCGATGCTGCAGGCGGCCGCCATGTGCACCGCGCCCGATGATCCAGACGGCGCGTCGGGCGTGTATGTCGCCGGCTTCCAGGTCGGCATCATGGCAGGTTCGCTGGCGGGCGGACTGCTCTATGAGCACTTCGGGCTCGCGCTGGCGATCGGCGCGTCGACGGCTCTTGTGATGGTGGCGCTGACGGGTGCGACCGCCACCCGCGGCCTGTTCGAGATTCCTCAGCCAACCAGCAGGAAGTAACATTGCGCGCTGCGTCGCGATGAACACCGCAGGTCAGCGACGTGAGCTGGGCAGTCGCCCGGCATCAGGCAGCACCCTCGACGCGGTAGCTGGTCTTTTCGTTGTGCGAGACTGGTCGAGATTCGTAACTGGAGGTGGATGTATGCGAGGGCGGATGAGAGGCAGGCTGGTCACCGCGATCATCGCGGCCGGACTGGTTGGAGGACTGGCGCTAGGAAACCCATCTGCGCTGGCTGACCCCGAAGTTCCGCCGCCACCGGCACCGATCGATCCGGCTGCAGCGCCCGCGCCACCGCCTGATCCGTTCGCCCCGCCGCCGCCGGCCGATCCGCTCGCGGTGCCACCGCCTGCCGATCCGGCCGCCCCGCCGGCCCCGCCGCCGTTCGCACCGCCGAACCCGTTCGCGCCGCCGGCCGCCCAACGGATGGCGATTCCCGAGGGCACGCCGGCCGGCCAGAACCCGACGCCGTACGTCGGCGAACCGGTGTTCGCGCCGCCGACGTTCAACCCGACGAACGGCGCCAAGGCCGGAGCCGCGAAGCCGATCTACATCAACTTCGCGCGGCCGATCGCGGACCGCGCGATGGCTGAGCAAGCGATCCACATCTCGTCGGTCCCGCCGGTGCCCGGCCGCTTCTACTGGACCAGCGACACCCAGGTGCGCTGGCGGCCGCAGGACTTCTGGCCGGCCGGCACCGTCGTCAACATCGACGCGAGCGGCACCAAGTCGAGCTTCACCGTTCCGGAGCAGCTCGTGGCCACCATTGATGACGCGACGCATCAGATGACGGTCATGCGCAACGGGAAGCCGGAGAAGACCATCCCTGTGTCGATGGGTATGGCGGCTGGCGGCCATACGACCCCGAATGGCACGTATTACGTGCTCGAGAAATTCCCCACCATCGTCATGGACTCCTCGACGTACGGCGTGCCTGTCAGTTCAGCCAACGGCTACAAGGTCACCGTGCAGCTCGCGGTTCGGATCGACAACAGCGGCAACTTCGTGCACAGCGCGCCGTGGTCGGTTGGTGACCAGGGCAAGCGGAACGTGAGCCACGGCTGCATCAACATCAGCCCCGAAAATGCGAAGTGGTTCTACGACAACTTCGGCAGCGGCGATCCGGTCGTGATCAAGAACTCGAAGGGCATCTACAACCAGCCGGACGGCGCGTCCGACTGGCAGATGTTCTAGGCCGGTTGTCGTAGCTGCGGCACGGTGGTGTGCCGTACCACGAGCCTTGGCTCGAGCAGGACGTCGACGCGTTCGTGCCGGCTCTCATCGAGTCGTTCCACGACTGCTCGGACGGCTCGTTCAGCCTGCTGTCGCGGTTCCTGGCTGACAGTGGTCATGTCGATGTGCGCGAGCCTGGCCAGCATGCTGTCGTCGTAGCCGGCCACCGCGATGTCGCCGGGCACGTCGACGCCGGCCCGCAACAGCTGGTCGAGGAGTCCGATCGCGCTTTGATCGTTGGCGGCACACACGGCAGTCGGGCGTGGTCGTCGGCTTAACAGCTCCTGCGCGGCGAGCATGCCCGAGCGCTCGGTGAAGTCGCCGTCGATGATGTCGATGCCGTCGGCCAGCCCGTGTCTCTTCATCGCCCGCACGTAACCCGCTTTGCGATCGGCCGGGATCGTTCCCGCCCCGCCACTGAGATGGCAGATCCGCCGGTGCCGCAGTTCGACGAGGTGGTCCACCACCTGTCCGATGCCGCGGCCGTCCGCGGTGCGCACGACGTCGACGGTGCTGGCGGACATGCGCCGCCCGACAACGACAACCGGTGCTCGTTGTGCCAACTGTGCGATCGCGTCGTCGCCGAGCTCGGGGCCGAGCAGGATCATTGCTTCACACCGAAAGCTGAGCAGGGTTTCGACGACGGCGGGTTCGGCGTGCGTTGGTGTGACGGCGCCGAGCACGACCTCATACCCGTATTTGTCGGCCTCGGCGACGATGTCCTCGACGAGTTCGGCGTGAAAAGTACTGCGAATATTGGCCATAACGCCGATGAGGTGTGACCGCCGGGCAGTCATCAGTGCTGCCGCCCGGTTGACGCGGTAGCCGAGTTCGTCCGCGGCTGCAAGCACACGCTTGCGGGTCTCCGCACTCGGGCCGGGCGCGTTGCGGAACACGAGTGAGACGAGGGCCTTCGAGACGCCGACGTGATCGGCGATGTCCTGCATCGTCGGCCGGTCGCGGTGATTGGGCACGGCCCTCCTCTTGACAACGGACTGTGACGGCGCTCATAGTAGCGGAACTAGACCGGTCTAATAGATCGGTTTAAGCACAAGACTTCATGGGAGGCTTCGACGTGACGAGCTCATTAGGCGTGGCCGTCATCGGTGGCGGCATGGCCGGCCGGGCACATGCCGCGGGATACCGGACCGCGACCACGCTGTTCGGGACCGAGAGGCCGGATGTGCGGCTGGTCGCGATCGCCGACACCAACGCCGCCGTCGCCGACGACACCGCGAAGCGATACGGCTACGAGCGGGCCGAGTACGACTGGCAGGCGATCGCCGACGCACCCGATATCGACGCCGTAAGCGTGGTCGTGGCCAACCACCTACACCGCGAAATCGTCGAGGGGCTACTGGCCGGGGGCAAGCACGTGCTCTGCGAAAAGCCGCTGGCCGGTTCACTGGCCGATGCCGAGGCGATGGTCGCGGCGGCCGAACGCAGTGACCGCGTCACCGCCATCGGCTACACGTACCGACGGGTGCCTGCGGTCGAACAGATCCGGCGCGAACTGGCCGCGGGCACGCTCGGCGAGTTGGCGCACTTCGACGGCCACTACTGGTGCGACTACGCGTTGGACCCGACCGCGCCGATCACCTGGCGCTATCGCGGCGGACCCGGGACCGGCGCGCTAGCCGACGTCGGCAGCCACCTGATCGACATGTCGGAATTTCTGTGCGGTCCGATCGCGGAAGTCAGCGGCGCGGTGTTCACCACGCTGATCGAGCAACGGCCCGTGCCGCTTGGAGTCACCTACGGCCACACCAAGGATGCGGTCAGCGACGAACTCGCGCCCGTCGAAAACGAAGACGTCGTCAGCTTCACCGCCAGGTTCGAAGACGGTGCGATCGGCACCTTCTCGGCCTCTCGCGTCGCGCACAGCCTGCCCGACGAACTCAGTTTCAACGTGTTCGCGTCGAGAGGCTCGGCGGCATTCGACTTGCAGCGCCCCGGCGAATTCCAGATCTCGACCGACAACATCCGCAGTGACGTCGCCGGGCCACGCCGGGTGCTCATCGGGCCCGATCACCCCTACATCCGCGGCGGGCTGCCGATGGACGCCGCCGGGGTCGGCCACGGGGTGGCCGACATGTTCGGCTGGCAGCTCCGCGCGTTCCTCGACCAGATCGCGGGCGTCGGCGAGCTCGGCCCGCTGCCGGGATTCGACGCGGGCATGCACGGCATGCGGGTCGTCGCCGCGATCACCGAATCCGCACAGTCCGGCGGCGCTGCCGTCAAAGTCGTCTAACCAGAACGGAGTTCACGCATGAAGCTCGGTGTCTACACCGCCATCCTGCACGACAAGCCTTTGCGCGAAGCCCTCGAAGTCATCGCGTCGCTGGGACTGACCGGCGCGGAGATCAACGCGGGCGGGTTCCTGCCGACGCCACACCTGCCGGTCGACGATCTGCTGACCGGTGCCGTCACACCGCGGGAGTATCTCGCCAACTTCGACGGCACCGGTGTCGAGATCGCGGGGCTCAACTGCAACGGCAACCCACTGCACCCGGACCTCGAGGTCGGACCGGAAGACGCCGACGATCTGCGCAAGGCGATCCGCGTGGCCGGTCTGCTCGGCGTTGATCGGGTGGTGACGATGTCGGGCCTGCCCCAGGCTCACCCCGGCGGACGGTGGCCCGCGTGGCACGTAAACACTTGGGACTCAGGCTATCTCGATTCCCTCGACTATCAGTGGGATGAGGTTGCGCTGCCGTTCTGGACCGAGATCGACGCGCTGGCCCGCCAGAACGATGTCAAGGTGGCCATCGAGATGCACCCACAGAATCTGGTGTTCAACCCGCCGACGCTGCGACGTCTGGTCGAGCGCATCGGCGCCACGAACGTCGGCGCGGAGATGGACCCCTCTCATCTGTTCTGGCAGGGGATCGACCCGGTCGAGGCCATCGACTGGCTGGGACCGCTGGTGGTGCACGCCGCCGCGAAGGACACCCGGATCAACGAGAACTGCAAGATCTACGGTGTGCTCGACGAGCGGTTCACCCGAATCCCGTTGAGCGAGAACCCGACCGGGCTCGGCGGCAGGCATGTGGTGAACAAGTGGCCGGAAGACTCGGCGTGGGACTTCGTCGCAGTCGGCCGCGGCCATGACACGGAGTTCTGGGCGCGGTTCCTGCAGGCGCTGGAGCGCGTCGACCCGGACATGGCAGTGAACATCGAGCACGAAGACGTCGAGCTCGGCCAGCTCGAAGGACTGCAAGTCGCCGCCGAGACGCTCAAGGCCGCCAACTCCGCGGCTGTCGGCTAAAGGAGATGTAATGATGAAGTCCATACGAATCACAGCGGCATGTGTCGGCGTTCTCGTCGCTTTGACGGCCTGCTCGAGTACCGGCGGTAAACCCCGCACGACCGGCGACGGCATGGGCGCCGGCCAAGCCGACACCCCGCGGTTCACCGTCGCCATGGTCACCCACGGACCGCCGGGCGACACGTTCTGGGACCTGATCCGCAAGGGCGCCGAAACCGCCGCGAAGAAGGACAACATCGAGCTGAAGTACTCAGCCGAACTCCAAGGACCCGACCAGGCCAACCTCGTGCAGAACGCGATCGACAGCAAGGTCAACGCGATCGCGGTGACGCTCGCACGACCCGAGGCGCTGAAGGCCGCGGTGCAATCAGCCACGGAGGCCGGAATTCCGGTGGTGGCTCTCAACGCCGGCATTAGCGACTGGAAGGCCGCCGGCGCGAAGGCCTATTTCGGCCAGGACGAGACGATCTCGGGCGAGGCCGCGGGCAAGCGGCTCGCGAGTGAGGGCGCCAAAAAGGTCATCTGCGTCATCCAGGACCAGGGCAACGTCGCGCTGGAATCGCGTTGTGCGGGCGTCAAGTCCGGCTTCGGCGGAGCGGTGGAGAACCTGAACGTCAACGGCACCGACATGCCGTCCGTCCAATCCACCATCACGGCGAAGTTGCAGCAGGACCCGGCCATCGATCACATCGTCACCCTGGGTGCGCCGATCGCGCTGGCGGCTGCGGAATCGGCCGCAACCGCAGGCAGCAGCGCCAAGATCGTCACCTTCGACACCAACGCGGCCCTGGTCGACGCGATCAAGGACGGCAAGGTGGGCTGGGCCATCGACCAGCAGCCGTTCCTGCAGGGCTATCTCGCGATCGACTCGCTGTGGCTGTACCTGAACAACGGCAACGTCATTGGCGGTGGACAGCCCACACTGACCGGCCCAGCGTTCATCGACAAGTCCAACATCGACGCCATCGCCGACTACGCAAAGAACGGAACCCGCTGAGCTAGTTCCAGATGCGAACGCGGCGCTGTGGGTCGAGATATAGCTCGTCGTCCTCGCTGACCTCGAATGCGTCGTAGAACGCATCCATGTTGCGGATGACGCCGTTGCACCGGAACTCCGGCGGCGAGTGCGGATCGATTGCCAACCGGCGAATGGCTTCGGCGTCACGGGATTTGGTGCGCCACACCTGCGCCCAGCCGTAGAACACGCGCTGCTCGCCGGTTAACCCGTCGATCACCGGCGCGTCCTTGCCCTTCAGTGACAGCCGGTAGGCCAGCAAGGCGATCGACAACCCGCCGAGGTCGCCGATGTTCTCACCGACCGTGAAGGCACCGTTCACGTGGTGGTTGTCGCCGAGCTGGCGGGGCGTGAACTCCTCGTACTGCTCGATCAACGCCTTTGTCCGGGCACCGAATTCGGTCCGGTCCTCGTCGGTCCACCAGTCCACCAGGTTGCCGTCGCCGTCGTACTTGGCGCCTTGGTCGTCGAACCCATGGCCGATCTCGTGGCCGATCACCGCGCCGATACCACCGTAGTTCGCGGCGTCGTCGGCATCGGCGTCGAAGAACGGCGGCTGCAGAATCGCTGCGGGGAAGACGATTTCGTTCATGCCCGGGTTGTAGTAGGCGTTGACGGTCTGCGGCGTCATGAACCACTCGTCGCGATCCACCGGGCCGCCGAGTTTGGCCAGCTCGCGGTCGGAGTTCACCTCATAGCCGCGGCGGTAGTTGCCGTACAGGTCGTCGCGCTCGATAACGACCTTCGAGTAGTCGCGCCATTTGGCGGGATAGCCGATCTTCGGGGTGAACTTGTCGAGCTTGGCCAGCGCCTTCTCGCGCGTGGCCGGTGTCATCCACTCCAGGTCGTTGATGCTGACGCGGTATGCCTCACGCAGATTGGCGACCAGTTCGTCCATGCGAGCCTTCGCGCCGGGCGGAAAATGCCGCTCGACGTAGAGTTTGCCGACCGCATCGCCCATCAGGCTCTCTACCACGGACACGGCGCGCTTCCAGCGGTCGCGGATCTCCTCGGTGCCGCTCAACCGGCGGCCGTAGAACGCGAAGTCCTCGGCCACCAAGTCATCGGTGAGCAGGGCTGCGCGCGCATGGATGAGCCGCCAGCGGGCCCAGTTCTTCCAATCCTCGAAGTCCTCGCCCGACCAGGCCGCAGCGAAGGCGGTCAGGTAATCAGGTTGACGTACAACGACTTCCGCGACTCCCTCGGGCGTCGTGCCCAGCGCTCTGACCCAGCCAGACCAGTCGAAGCCCGGCGCCTCAGAGGGCAGGTCGGCGAACGTGCGCAGGTTGTAGGTCAGGTCGGCGTCGCGGCGCTTGACGACGTCCCAGTGCGCGGCCGCCAGCTTGGTCTCCAGTGCGACGATCCGCGCGGCCGTCTCGGTGTGGTCACCGCCGTAGACGAGCGCGAACATCGCGGCGATGTGCTGCGGATAGGCGGCGAGGATCTCGGCGTGCTGCTCGTCGCGGTAGTAGCTCTCGTCGGGCAGCCCGAGGCCGGACTGGCTCAGGTGCACCAGGTAGCGCGTCGAGTCTTTGGAGTCGGTGTCGACATACGCGCCGGTGCCGCCGCCGACGCCAGTGCGCTGCAGAGCGCCCACGACCGCCGCCAGGGCCTCGGGGGTCTCCGCGGCGTCGATCGCAGCCAGTTCGTCGAGCAGCGGCTGCACACCACGTCCGGCCACGGTCTGCTCGTCCATGAAGCTCGCGTACAGGTCACCGATGCGCTGCTCGTCCGTCCCTTTGCCAGCGCCTGACGCCGCCGCCTCCGTAATCAAGTCCCTGACCTGCTCCTCGGCGCGGTCGTATAGCGACCGGAAGGCGCCGTCGGTCGCGCGGTCGGCCGGAATCTTGTACTCGGCCAACCAGCGGCCGTTGACATGGCCGAAGAGATCGTCTTGGGGGCGGGCATCGGAGTCGACGTGGGAAAGATCGATACCGGAACGTATGGCTTCTACCGTCACCCCAACAGGGTGCCAGAAGTCGTCGGGGCGGTACTGGCGGCCCGGCGGCACACCCGGCCACGGAGGGGCTGCCGGAGACTCGCCGGGTAGCCTCTCGGCCATGCCCGACGACGAGCCCACGCCGGACCCCGACGGCGGTCGCGTCTTCACCGGCTTCGGCATCGCCTCGGCGGCCCTCGGCGCGCTCGCGGTCGCGGCCGTCGTCGTGGCCGGACTCATCTGGACTCAGCACCGCGGCGACACCG
>DASRJA010000610.1:0-13145 GCA_035649695.1 Mycobacterium sp.
ACGGTGGTCGGTGTATCCAGATACAGGTCGGTCGTGTTCTCCTCTATCTCGGGGGCTACCGCCGGCATGGCCTTCGGTAGCCCGCTCACCAATTGCCCACCCCTGCCGGTGCCGGTCAACGTCGCCCAACCTTGGTTATCGGAAAGCGTCGCGCCTATGCCGCACGACACCTGACGGCTGCCCGCCAGCCAGCCCGCTGGTGACACGGGGGTGTAATGCACTGTCAGCCCGGTCGCCATCAACGAGCTTGGCGCAAGATATTCGTCGGCCATTCGCGCACACGCCTCCTCGAGGAAGGCATCCTGCTCGCCCTGGGCTGGCAGGCGTCCGCCGAAGCTTTCATCTAGGTTGGCCGTGCCCGTGACCTCCACCGCGTGAGGTGCCGCGCAGTCCACGGGGGTGTCGGTCGGTTGGTTGTTCGCCGGGTCGATGCCCAAGCACGTACCCGTCGGCCAGACTTTCGACTGATCTAGTTGCGCCACTTGGCCTTTGAAAGGAACCGGCTGGCCATCGGGGCCGAGCAATTGCAGGCCACACAGGATTCGTCGCCCCTCGGGATGCGTCTCTGCCACCTTGTCTGGCCAGAGCGCAGTCAACGTGAACTTGCCATTGGGATCGTAGTGGCTGCCCAGGTAACGCTGCACGGCCAGCTGGCAGGGCGCTGCAGGGTTTCGCATGTCAAACGAGTCCGCGACTTCGAACAGGTGATCGTCCTGGCACTGGACGAAGGACGGCTGGCCTGGTGCGTTCGCCGGCCAATTCAGGCAGTCGCCGCTCTGCGCGCTGCCGATAACGGGGGCGGCCTGGAGTCCCGCTTCGCGGTCGTTGCGTACGTCCGGCTTGGCATCCTGACCACCCAGCTCCAAGGCGGTGATGATGCCGCCGACGAGAAGTCCGCAGAGCACCGGTGACAAAACTCGCCGCGCTGATGCGCCCCGGACGATGTGCCCCCATGGCTCCTTGATCGGTTCATCGACCGCCGATTGGTCGGACTCATCAGACTCGAACCCTGCTTGACGATTCGTCAACGACAAGAAGACGTCGTCAAGTGAGGGCCTGCGTAGCTGAATATCGGCCAACTCAATGTGCGCAGCGCTGAGCCGCGACATCGCCTCAATGAGCGTACTCACGCCGTCTGGCGCAGGCACGGCGACTCGATCCGAATCGGACGTCAACGCCGCCTTGTTCTGCTCCGGCATGAGCGAGCCGAGCGCGTCTGCTGTTGCGTGCAGATCATTGCGGTCCCGCGGAGTTATCTCGCAGTAACCACCTCCGGTGCGCTCTTTAAGCTCGTCCGCGGTCCCCTCGGCGACGATCACACCGTGATCGATGACAATGATCCGATCACTGAGCAGGTCCGCCTCCTCGAGATACTGCGTCGTCAACAGCGTCGCGATCCCGAGGTTCTTGAAGTCGGCCACTAGATCCCAGATGGTTTGCCTGCTTCTCGGATCAAGCCCCGTCGTGGGCTCGTCGAGAAACACCACCTCAGGAGGGACCACTAAACCGCAGGCAATATCTATCCGCCTGCGCATTCCACCCGAAAACGTGCCCACGCGTCGATGGGCGGCATGCGCCAGATCGAACTTGTGGAGAAGTTCCTCTGCCCGAGACCGGGATTCCGAGCTACTGAGGTCGCGCAAACGCCCGAACAGAATCAGGTTCTCTCGGGCCGTGAGCATGTCATCGAGCGCCACATGCTGTCCGGTGAGCATGATCGATTGACGTACGCCGGCCGCCTCGGACACCACGTCGAATCCGGCAACGGTCGCGTGGCCCCGGTCTGGCCGCGCGAGCGTCGACAGGATATTCACCGTCGTCGTCTTTCCGGCCCCGTTCGGACCCAGTAAGGCGACCACTTCACCACGGTCGACGTCGAAACTCACGTCGCGTAGGGCATGTACGGCACCAAACGAC
Organism: Mycobacterium sp.; assembly: GCA_035649695.1. GTDB lineage: Bacteria > Actinomycetota > Actinomycetes > Mycobacteriales > Mycobacteriaceae > Mycobacterium. The sequence continues at coordinate 1,918 of DASRJA010000610.1, forward strand.
TTACCGAGTCCACTGACGACCACGGCCTTCTCTGCGGTGGGCACCCCGGGCTCCCGGACCAGTGGTTCCTTCGTCGCTACGGAGCTCAATTGCACCGTGGCGCATTCCGCCGAGAGATCCACGGAGCCGTTTTGCTCGGGCGCGCCGTTCAATTCGGTGCCAGCACGACGTGCGGCCATTGCTTCCTTTATTGGTTAGGTGAGTGGGCAGAGGTCGTCAACTATAGGGATAGACCCTTACACAGGTGGTTCGGTCCTGCCTTCTTGTGGACTAACAAGTTCCCTAGCAGATGCTGGTTCGCAATTGTCGCGCAGCAGAAAGAAGCGATGCCCGAACTCCCACAAGGTACGCCCATACCCGCCTCACGGGTTGGACGTTGCTCGCAAAATCCGGCAGACGAAGCCAGCCGCCCGCCAAGGCACGGCAGATTCCTGACCAAGGTGCGGACTGGCGGCGCCACCACCAAGGCAGCTAGTCGGCAAACGCTTCGCCGACCGCTCCACGCATAGTTCTCTTTTGCTGGAGAACGGCTCGACCGCTATCCAGCGAGAGCCTGGGCACGAACGGAAAACTTCGTAAGTGCCTTTTACATCGACGGCGTAGTAAATACCGGCCAGTTCGGTCGCTAGGCCTATCGATCCCCGACACTACCAGGGCGATGAGTACACCACCTCGACTCCGAGTGGCAAATCCTGACTAGCGGAACTAGCTCTTTGCGGTGCTGATGAGATGAGCTAATATCCGCTGGCCAAACACGGGTACATCTGCTCTCGACATTTGCTTCAAGATCAGCCACTGCCGACTTTGAATGGAATAGCAAAGGCCAAAGCGTTTTGGCAGCAAGTGCACCGGGTACATCGAAGCCAGCAGAATGAGTTGGCCGGACCGACCCCATTCGCAAGTCGCTTGATGACTGGCAAAGGCAGACCAATGTCCCACCCGAGGAATCACTCCCGAAATCGTGCAACGTCTCAGCCGCCCAAGCGAAGCGGCCGTCACCTTCGGAAGCGGCAGAAGTCATCCAGCAGCGCAGCGGGTGCCGCGTTGACTGGCGCTCCGTTTTCGTCGGGGCCGCCCGACTTCGACCGGCCGTTGCGGCAACGAGGCCATCGCCCCCAACATCGGCGACCGTCGGTGTGCCGCCCCTACGTGACAACCGGGATCGCGATAGTAGGAGCCAGCGCCGTTGTTGGCAGCTCGATCACGCCGCCTGCGGCGCGCGTTGAGACGACCCGTCTGGAACTCACCGTTGCCGAAAGCAGTGCGCCGATGCCGAATCCGCTGCTGGCGGCAGTCGTCGAAACGAGCACGAGGAGCAGCTGCGAAGCTGTCGACGCTCGAGTCGACGGCTGGTGTGCCGGCGCCTTCCCGTCACTGTTCACGCCCGTCGCGGGAGTGCTCGGGACCGGCCTCGACATATGGGACAGGACGGTCGGTCTGGGGGCATCCGTGGTTGCCGGCACTGCAATCACGGCGGGCTTGATAGGGGTAGGGCTCGATACCGCCCTGGCCGAAGCTCTCCTAACACCGCTTGAGGTGCTCGTCGAGGGCGGTGTGCTGCCCGCACAGCTGGCTACATCCATCGCGGCGATGGTCGGAGGTTTCACTACCGGTGTCAACATCGGAATTGCGGGCGTCACCACCGGTATTGCTTGGAAAGCCGCCTTGGACGCCGCCCTGGCCAACACCATAGCCGCCGCTGGAGCGGACATCATCAATGCGCTGATCGCCGGCTTCCCGAATATGGATTTCCCCGCGGCAATCGCTGCAGTGATCGGGGGCTTGGCGGCGATGGGTGAGACTGCCCTCACTTGGTTGGACGCCACGGTCACCCTCGGCGCATCAGTGGTTGCCGGCATCGCCATGACGGCGGCCACTTCTGTAGTAGAGCTCAACACTGCCCTCACTGGGGCATTCCTGGAATGCCTCGAGGCGCTCGCCGAGAGTGGCGTACTACCCGCTTCGGCGGCCACGGCCCTTGCAGGGCTGGTCGGATCAGTCTCCTCTGCTGCCAATGCCGGCATCCTCGGCCTGGGCAGTGCGGTCGCGTGGACGGCCGCCTTGCCCGCTGTGCTCACCCACGCCATTGCCACCACGGGCGTCGGCCTGATCGATGGCATTGCCGGCCTGTTCCCCAACGTTCCGGACTATCCCGTTATCGACGTGGCGGCGCTGCACGCACTGCTCGAGGCGAGCTTCCCCAACTTCCCGCTCCTGCCGCCGCTCGATTTCGCCGATCTCGAGGCGGCGAGATTCAGTTCTGTGCTTAAAACCGTTTTCCCGAACTTCCCGGACGTCGAACTTCCGGATCTGGAATTCCCGGAACTCGACCTGGCCGCTTTGATCGCCCTACTGCACAGCGCGATTCCCAATTCCCACTTCCCCGACAGCAACGTCGCCGACGCCCCTGATCGACACCCGGGGGCGCTCATCGCGCAGGTGCACAACAACAATGCCGACTTCCCCGATCTCGACACCTCCGCCCAACTCAGCATCCCGCTGAAGACCGATGTCTCCGTCTCTTCAGAGGGCGACGAGCCCGAGTTGACGGAAGACCTGAATGTCGTCCAGGAGTCCCCGAACCAGGCGTTTGCCAAGGGACCAAAAATTGAGCCCCCCTCAGGTCCCAAGCACGTCCTGCCGGACGAACCCGACGAGGCAGCGTTAGTAAGGAACGCCTCGTCAACACCACCCAAGCATGCGTTGAACGACACGTCGAAGCATGACTTGCACGGCGTGCCGGAGCCGGGTCTGAAGGGATCGAATACCCAATCGTCGGAAACACGCGCGTCCGAGTCTTTCCATAGTCCCGACTCTTCACCGCAAGGAAGTGCTGCGACATCCCAGAGTGGATCGGATAAGACCTCCGACAGGCAGACGAACGGCACTTCGGACAGGGGCTCGAACAGGTCCGACAGCAGCGAATAACTTTGCGGCTGAGGATTTGACGCATAGCGGCACCCGGCAGTTGGGCGAAGGCGCTCGAGGCACCGCTGAAGATTAGACGGGCCTACAACAACGGGTACCGAACAAGCATTTACACCGAGAAACGCTTTCCCAAGCTGAATACGCGGGTTCGATTCCCGTCATCGGCTCCGTGTGATGTCTCAAGACATCGGCGACGCGGTTGGGCGCGCGAGTCAGCGTTGCGCCGAACGATCCGTTGCTTTCCACGCCGACGGCCTCGAGCGGTCCATGTGTGCGCATCCACGACAGCAGTGTGCGGTAGCCGGCGTCGGTCGCCGGGAACTGCTGATGACCAAGCAACCGCCCGTGTTGATCGATCACCGCGGCATAGTGAGTGTGTTTATGGGTGTCGACGCCACCGATGCGAGGCTTCGCAGAGCGGAGTCGTGAGCAACGTGATTGCTATGGCTACGGAGACCGCGGCCACGGTTGTCCAGAACACGATGAACCACGGAGTACGCACCCGTTTGCTGAAGTCGCGAAGATTCATGGCCCGGTCAATGCTAGTCACCCGAGCATCGTGATCCGCGCTGCCACGTCGGGATGCGAAGCATACCGGCGCAGTGCCCGCAGAGCGGGCCGGTACGTACCGCACATGCGGGCGAACAGCGGGACAAAAGGAAAGCTGATCGAAACCGCGCTGATCCGACCGCAGCGAGCCATAGTCTTTTGGCATCCGCCGGGGGGAGGCATTTGCGATGAAGTTCGGTGTCTGCGAGCAGCCGTTGCACAGCCGCGTCGGGCCAATGGCCATGGCCGAAACGGGCTATCGGACCGCCGGGATAGCTGGTGCCGACTCGTACTGGCTACCCGACCACCTCAACTCCTTGTTGCCGCAGGCGGTGATGGCAACAAAGTACAGCGGAGCTGCTCGGCTCGTGCCCGACCTCGACGCATTCCTAGAGCCATGGACAGCGCTGGGCTACCTCGCGGGGCGGCACCGATTCAACCGGACGCGTCTGGGCACCTCCGTGACCGATACCGGACGGCGGAATCCGGCCGTCACGGCGCAGGCCGCGGCGACGCTGCACCTGATGACAAGAGGCCGGACGATTCTCGGGATCGGAACCGGCGAACGCGAAGGCAACGAGCCGTACGGGGTGGACTGGTCGAAGCCGGTGGCACGGTTCGAAGAAGCCCTCGCAACCATACGGGCGCTATGGAACTCGAATGGGCAGCTGGTGAACCGCGATTCGGAATGGTTCCCGCTGCGCAACGCGTCCTTCACGTTGCCGCCTTACAAGGGCACCTGGCCCGAGATCTGGATCGCGTCGCACGGACCGCGGATGCTGCGCGCGACGGGTCGCTACGCCGATGCGTGGTTCCCGGGAGCGCTCTTGACTCCTGAACAGTACGCAGACGGGTTGCAGCAGGTCCGAACGGCCGCCGACAATGCCGGCCGGAATCCGAACTCCATCGTTGCGGCCAACTTCCAGTTCGTCGTGACCGGGCGAAGCTCTCGGGAAGTCGAAGAAGCGTTGGATTCGGTGCTGCTACGGGTTTTCGCCCTCAACATTCCGGCTTGGGCGTGGGCCGAGCACGGCGCTCAGCACCCCCTCGGCGCGAACTTTGGCGGCTTTCAGGACATTCTGCCGCAAACTTTCGATGAGCAGACTGCGCTCGCTCACGCCGACGCAGCGCCACCATCCCTCATCAAGCAATTCGTGCTGACTGGAACACCCGACGAGGTCATCGACCGGCTAGCTAAGTGGCGCGACCACGGCGTGAACTACCCCGTGCTGTGCAACATCAGTGTCTTGCAAAGAAAGCTGAGCCGGGGCGTCGCGGCCATGCTGCCGTTCGCGAGGATCCTGCGGGGAATCCGCAAAATGTAAGTACCCGGACCCTCGGTGTCGGCAGTCCATGATGGATGTCATGGAGTCGGCCCGCGTGGACAGGTGGTTGTGGGCGGTCCGGCTGACGAAGACCCGGCCAGACGCCGCTGCGGCGTGCCGAGGTGGACACGTGCGGGTCAACGATCGAGCGGCGAAGCCGGCGACCATGGTGACTCTCGGTGACGAGGTGCGGGCCCGGATCGGTGACAGGACGCGGATCGTCGAGGTGGTACGGGTGATTCAGAAGCGGGTCGGCGCCGCCGATGCCGTGACCTGCTACCTCGACCGATCACCACCTCCGCCGCCGACGCCGTATGTCGCGGTTGCCGTCCGAGATCGCGGCGCCGGACGGCCGACCAAACGGGACCGCCGGATGCTCGACAAGTGGCGGGCGAGCGGCTGAGCGATGGCGAGACTGCTCGAAAACAAGGTCGTCATCGTTGCGGGGTTGGGCGGCATCGGCAATGGCCTGGTGCGTCGCTATGCCGATGAGGGCGCACTGCTCGTGATCGGCGATCTCGACGCCGAGTTGGCGTTGCGCGTGGCCGCCGACCTCGACCCGTCGCGTGAGCGTGTGCGCGGTGCATGGCTCGACGGCGCCGACGAGGATTCCGTCGTCTCGATCGTCAAGCTCGCCGTCGACACGTTCGGCCGCCTCGACGGTGTGCATGTGAACTTCACCAACGCGGCCGACGCGTACCTACCGGGCGGTGTCGTCGAGCTGTCGCTCGAAGCGTTCGACGAAGTCATGCGCGTCAACACCCGCGGTTTCGTGATCTGCGCCAAGCACGCGATTCCCGCGATGGTCGACAGCGGCGGCGGTTCGATCGTGTTCACCGCGTCGATCGACGCCTACAACGGCGCGAGCACCCGCGTGTCGTACGCAATGAGTAAAGCGGCCGAGCTGGCGCTGATGCGTCATATCGCGCGCAGGTACGGCCCGAAGGGCATTCGCGCCAATGCCATTGCGCCAGGACTGATCTGGCACTACAAGTTCGACGAACAACCGATGCCGGAAGGGATCGTCGAGCAGACACGCGCACGGCAGATGATCAAGTCCCGCTTCGGGAACCCGGACGATGTCGCCGCATTGGGCGCGCTGCTGCTCTCCGACGATGGCAGCTTCATCACGGCGCAGACGATCAGCGTCGACGGCGGAGTGACCTTTCGGCCCTGACTGCCGGTCGATCTTCCAACGAAACGCGCCCGACGGGTCTAACGTGCGAGCGTGACTGAAGACGCGATCAGCATCGGCGGCGTCGACCTCACCGACCCCGACACCTTCGCCAAAGGCATGCCCTACGAGGCATTTCGTGAGCTTAGGCAGCGCGCGCCCGTCGCCTGGCACCCGTTCAAGGACGGACCGGGATTCCTCGCACTCACCGGTTACGACGAAGTCCTTGCCGTCTCGCGCGACAGCACCACGTGGTCATCACAGGAGACCGGCGTCTTCTACGACATTCCGCTGCCCGAGGACGCCTACCAGCTCACGCTGATGATGCTCACGATGGACCCACCGCGGCACACAAAACTGCGCTCGCTGGTGAGCAAGGGCTTCACACCGCGTCAGGTCGCGCGGCTGAACGATCACATCGCGGACATGTCACGCCAGATCGTCGACGACGTAATGGAACAAGGCGAATGCGACTTCGTCGAAGACATCGCCGGCGCGCTGCCGTCCTACGTGATCGCAGAACTGCTCGGCATCCCCCTAGAAGACGGTCGCCGGCTCTACCACCTCACCGAGATCATGAACACCGGCACAGTCGGGGACCCCGTGCCAAAGACGCGCAGATGCAGATGTTCGTCTACGGCAACGAGCTTGCGGCGCGCAAACGCACGGATCCCGGCGACGACATCGCGACCTCGCTGCTGCTCGCCGAAGTGGACGGTGAGCGTCTCACCGACTTCGAGTTCAACATGTTCTTTCTGCTATTGATCAACGCCGGAGGCGATACGACGCGCAACGCGGCGGGCATCCTCGCGCTGCTGGAGCACCCCGCCGAGCGGGCCAGGCTGGCGGCGGACCCGTCGCTGCTGCCGACTGCGATCGAGGAGATGCTGCGCTACACGAGCCCGGTCACCGTCTTCACGCGCACGGCCACCAAGGACACGGAACTGCGAGGAATAACCGTGCGCAAGGACGGCCGGGTCGCGATGTTTTACCCGTCGGCCAACCGCGACGAAGCCCACTTCGCTGATCCCGACACGTTCGACGTCGGCCGCAATCCGAATCACCATCTGGCATTCGGCGGCGGCGGGACCCATTTCTGCCTCGGCGCCAACCTCGCCCGGGTGGAGGCCGCCGCGATCGTTCCCGAAGTGCTCTCGCGCATGACGAACCTGGAACTCGCCGCGCCGGTCGAGCGAGTGCGCTCGACACTCATGAATGGCATCCGGTCGATGCCCGTTCGCTTCACCGCGGCAGCGGTCGTTCAGCGGTAGTAGATCTCGCCGCCGGTCGGATACCCGCCACCGGTGGTCGTGACGTGGACATGGTCGTAATGGCCATACCCACCGCTTTGCGCTCCGCCGCCGGGCGTGTAGTACACGCCGCGCCAGATCGCGTCCTGAATCCCGAATCGAGTCGCGTTCTTCATCACGTAAGCCACGATCTGGTTGCCAAGAGCGATGCCCGCATCGCTGCTGGGGTTGGGAATTATCACGTCGAGCGCCAGACCGTTCGGATGCCACCTCAGCGCATCCGGTCGAACGCCGCCGATCTCGTGAATCTCGGGGAATACCGCGCTGATACTGCGCGCAGTCAAGATCGTTCTGACTTGCAGACCCTTCTCCGGCGCGACCCCGGCGGGCAGCGCACGGTCGACCACCCGATATCGCGATGCCGAAACGAGCTCGGCGTGAGCGGGACTCGTAGTTGCCTCACCCACGATCAGCGCGGGCGAGGGTCCACTCGGTGCGGCCGCCACAAGCTCCATACAGCACGGCGCAGCGGCTTCTGGGGCCGGCGCAACATTGCCGACTACCGGTTTGGGGGCGGGCTCGGCGGCGAACGGATGGACATCGGCCCCGACGGCGAAGAACACCGCGGCGGGGCCGATGACAGCAGCCAGGGCAACCGGCGGCTTGCGCCGCTTCTTGGCTAATGAGTGCCGGCCCACGGAAAGCACAATACGAAAAAACTGGGGCAAATGTCACGGAGTTGTCACGGAGTTATCACGAAACGGCACATTTCCGCAGGTCAGCGATCTTGATGCACGACAGGATCGTGATCCCCATATGTGGTCGAGCACGCCGCAACGCGACGGGAGTAGGCTGCTGATGCCTCGACAGCAAACTTTGCATCGTCGGATGGGGGCGCGGTGAGCGATACCTCCGAAACACGCGAACTGACCATCGAACTGCGCGATGTAGTGCGCGAGTACACGGTCGGCGGCCAAACGGTGCGTGCGCTCGACGAGATCAGCCTGCGTCTGGTCGGTGGGCAGTTCGTATCGGTCGTCGGGCCGTCGGGCGCGGGAAAGAGCACGCTTTTGCATCTGCTCGGCGCATTGGACTCCCCCGACTCCGGATCGATCACATTCGACGGCGACGAGATCGGCCGCCTCACCGACGAGCAGCAGTCGGAGTTTCGTCATCATCGCGTCGGCTTCATCTTCCAGTTCTTCAACCTGTTGCCGACACTCTCGGCATGGGAGAACGTCGCGGTGCCGAAGCTCCTCGACGGCGTCCGGCTCGGCAAGGTCAAACCCGATGCGGTTCGACTCCTCGACAAGGTCGGACTCGGTAACCGGACCGAGCACCGGCCCTCAGAACTCTCGGGCGGCCAGATGCAGCGGGTCGCGGTCGCGCGGGCACTGATGATGGACCCACCACTGATTCTTGCCGACGAACCGACCGGAAACCTCGACACCGCCACGGGCGCTTCGATTTTGGCGCTCCTTGCCGAAGTGGCACACGAGGAAGGCCGCGGTCGGCTGGTGGTGATGGTGACCCACAACTCGGATGCCGCGGCGGCGACCGACCGGGTGATCACACTGCAAGACGGACGGCTCGGTTCCGACGAGATGTCGGTGGTACAGGGGTGAGACCCGGTGCGACGGTCGCTGCCGCGGCGAGCCGGCTGCGGGTGTTCTTCATGCGGGAGCTCGCTGTCCATCGCCGGCGCACGATCGCCTCGATCGCCGTAATGGCAGTGTCCGCAATGTATCTGGTGGCGGTGCTCGGCATCTTCGGGTCAATCACGGGGTCGGTCAACCGGCTGTCCGACGGGGTTGCGGGGATCGCTGCGCTCGAGGTGTCGGGCATCACCGACGCCGGGTTCCCCGACACCCTCGCAGCCGAAGTCGCCGCGGTTCCCGGCGTCGCGACCGCGGCGCCGATGATACGAATGTCAGCGCCGACGCCGTCCGGGCCGGTGCTGCTGTTCGGCGCGGACAAGAGCAGTGCCGAGTTGGGTGGCGCGTTGAAAGACGCCGTCGCGCGACCGGTGGAACAGCTGTCTCAAACGCCGGACGGTGTCCAGGTAGGGCCCGCCGTCGGTCACGGCAAGGGTGACACGTTCCAGCTCGGCTCGGGGAACGTCACCGTTACCGATGTCCTGGTGGGTGGGCAACTCACGGACCTCAACGACGGACACTACGTCCTAGCTCCACTTGCCTTGGCGCAGAAGGTCACCGGCCGACAAGGCCAGCTCGACTCGATCCTGATCACCACGAAACCGGACGCCGATCTCGCGACAGTTCGTGCCTCGATCACCAATGCCGTGGCCGGCCGTGCGATCGTCGCGCCGCCGAGTATGCGGGCGGCTCGGGCCGGCGACGGCGTCAAGATGATGAACTACATGGCCCTGATGGGCGCGGTGGTCGCGTTGGTGGTGGGCGCGTTCCTGATCTACACGACGATGACCATGGCGATCACGCAGCGGCGGCCGGTCATCTCGATGCTGCGCGCGATCGGCGGCCGCCGCACCACGATCGTCCGCGACATGCTCGCCGAGGCAGCCATTCTCGGACTGATCGGCGGCGCAATCGGGTCGGCCATCGGAATACTCTTGGGCCGCATCGCGATTGGCCGATTGCCTCCGGCAATTACGCAAGGGCTCGAAGCTCGCGTCGACTATTGGCTGCCCGGCTATGCAATACCTGTCGCCCTCGCCACGACGGTGCTCACCAGCGTGGCGGCGTCAGCGATGGCGGCCCGGCAGGTGTACAAGGTGTCGCCGATCGAGGCGCTGGCACCCGTCGGGGTGTCCGCGGCGGACCGCGTACCCCGATGGCTGCGGATCGCGATCGGCGTTGGCGCCATTGGGGTTTGCGGCGTGTCGATCGCGATCGTCGTCGGCCGCACCGGCACCATCGCCGTTGGCGCGATGTCAGCTTTGTTCTGCGCCGAGATCGCGCTCGGCTTCGCGCTCGCCGTGCCCATCGTCAAAGCCACCGCGGCAACCGCCCGAGTGTTCGGATCGGTCGGGGCGCTCGCGGCGGCGACGATCGAGCGTTCGCCACGGCGAGTCTGGGCCACCGTGATGACCGTGCTCATTGCCGTTGTCACCACCGTCGTGATCACCGGTACGAACGCCGACATGATCCGCTCGGCGCGCGGTATCTTCTCCCCGGTCGCAGACGTGGACATCTGGGTGAGCGCCGATTCCCCCGACAGATATCCCACCAATGCTCTGCCGCAAGGCCTTTCCGGCAAGGTGGCTGCGGTGCCCGGCGTCGACCGCGTCACAGAGGGCGCATACGCGTTCGCTGACGTCGGCGGCACACGCGTGATGCTCGACGGGTTCTCGGCCGGCACCGCCGACGCGCTTTACCGTGCGCTCGACGAACGAACCCGCGGCGACGTGCTCGCCGGTCGCGGCGTGGTGCTGACCCAGAACCTGGGCAACTCGCTGGACGTCAAAGTCGGTGACCAACTGCAATTGCAGACGCCACATGGTCCGCAGCAGGCGGCCGTGCTGGCCGTGGTGCCGTACTTCTCGACCGTCATCGGGACCGTCGGAATGGACCTCGATCAACTGCGTGCGTGGTTCGACCGTCCGGCCGCGACAACGCTCCAAATCGCCACTGCCCCAGGCGTTGATCCGAATCAACTAATCCAGGACGTCCGCAACGTAGTGCCCGCCCCGAACTACGTATACGAAGGCAGCACGGCGCTGGCAGGCATGGAGGCGCCGCTGCGTCAGAGCATGTTCATCGCCAACGCCGTGTGGATCATTGTCGTGTTGGTCGCCGCCGTCGCACTTCTCAACACGCTCACGCTTTCCGTGCTCGAACGGCGCCGCGAAATCGGCGTGCTGCGGGCGATGGGCTCCAGTCGCCGATTCACCCTGGGAATGGTGCTGACCGAAGCGGTGGGCATCGGTGTCGTCGGCGGTACCCTCGGCCTGCTGTTCGGCCTGACCGACCAGTGGCTCTACAGCCTTGTCAGCGGCGACATCATGAACTTCAATGTCGACTT
>DASRJA010000611.1:0-24524 GCA_035649695.1 Mycobacterium sp.
CTGCTCAACGCGGAGGAAGAGGTCGAGCTGGCCAAGCGGATCGAGGCCGGCCTCTACGCCACGCAGCTGATGCTCGAATTGACCGAGAAGGGCGAGAAGCTGCCCGCCGCGCAACGTCGCGACATGTCGTGGATCTGCCGCGACGGCGACCGCGCCAAGAACCATCTGCTGGAGGCCAACCTCCGCCTGGTGGTGTCGCTGGCCAAGCGCTACACCGGCCGCGGCATGGCGTTCCTGGACCTCATCCAGGAGGGCAACCTCGGCCTGATCCGTGCGGTCGAAAAGTTCGACTACACAAAGGGTTACAAGTTCTCCACGTACGCGACCTGGTGGATCCGGCAGGCGATCACCCGCGCGATGGCCGACCAGGCCCGCACCATCCGCATCCCCGTGCACATGGTCGAGGTGATCAACAAGCTCGGCCGCATCCAGCGTGAGCTGCTGCAGGACCTGGGCCGCGAGCCGACGCCAGAAGAGCTGGCCAAGGAAATGGACATCACGCCGGAAAAGGTGCTGGAGATCCAGCAGTACGCGCGTGAACCGATCTCGCTGGACCAGACCATCGGCGACGAAGGCGATTCCCAGCTCGGCGATTTCATCGAAGACTCCGAGGCCGTGGTCGCGGTCGACGCGGTGAGCTTCACCCTGCTGCAGGATCAGCTGCAGTCGGTGCTGGAGACACTGTCGGAGCGCGAGGCCGGCGTGGTGCGGCTGCGGTTCGGCCTCACCGACGGCCAGCCCCGCACGCTCGACGAGATCGGCCAGGTCTACGGCGTCACCCGCGAGCGCATCCGCCAGATCGAGTCGAAGACGATGTCAAAGCTGCGCCACCCCAGTCGTTCTCAGGTGCTACGCGACTACCTCGACTAGCGAAGTTACCGCGGCTGGTTTCGGAGCACGCCACCAATTGGCAATGCGGATCGCGCATTAGCCCTAAGGTGCGGCTCATGCGGGTGTCCGATAACGCACTCAGAAAGCTCATCAAGGGAACGTTCCTCGCCACTCTCCTACTGGCTGCGATGGAGGGCGGCACGCCACTCCACGAAGCGACGTGGATTTTCGTGGGTGCGGTTTTGACCACGGTCGTCGACGCATACGCAACACACATGTCTGGTCGCCACGAGGGTGGTATGCCGGCATACTTCGGCAGCCTGTATCGCGGCGTCGTGGGCGATCTGCCGCGGGTTATTGGCTCTCTGCCGACCGTGCTGTTGCTCGTCTTCGCGTGGATGTTCCAATGGCACCACGATCTCCGGAACCCCGACGGCAGTGTGTCAGTCGGCTACGAAACCGTCGCGCTGAACGTCAACGTCGTGTTGTTGTTCATCTTCTCGATACTCGCCGCATACCGGAGCGGTGCATCGTGGCGCGGAACCGTTATCTTCGCATTGATGAACGCCGCCTTGGGCTGGATCATCGTCACGGTCGAGCTTGCGCTCGAGTAGTTTTCAGCTCGTTGCTGGCGTGCGCTAGCATCGGCCAGCGCCCGGCAGAATGCCTGTCGGGCACCGATATTCGAGTGCCCCGCGAAGGAGCGATTTGTGTCAACGGCAGAGAAACCACCGCGGATCCCGCCGCTGGCGCTGGTTCGCGCCATCAACGCCGTCCGGGCGGGCGCCCAGCGGGTGAGTCGTGCGCTGGCCCCCGGCGGACTCAACGTGATGGAGCTGCTCACCGGGGCGTGGACGGCGCAAACCATCTACGTGGCGGTCAAGCTGGGGATTCCCGACGAGCTCGCCGACGGCCCACTGCCCGCCGACGAGGTGGCCCGCCGGGTCGTCGCGGACCCCGATGCGGTCTACCGGCTGATGCGGGCGCTGGCGTCCCGGGGCGTGCTGCGTCACCGCACCGACGACACGTTCAAGCTGACGTCGATCGGCAAGGCGCTTCGCACTGGCACCCCGGGCTCAATGCGCGACATGGCATTGTTCCTTGGTCATCCGCTGCGCTGGGAGGACTGGGGCAACCTGCTGTACTCGGTTGAAACCGGAAAGCCGTCCGTGGAAAAGCTGCGCGGCATGCCGTTCTTCGAATACGTCGAGACCGACACCGATCTGGCCGAAGCGTTCAACAACGCGATGACAGCGGGCAGCGAGTTCTCCATCTACGCGGTGCTGGCCGCCTACGACTTCAGCGGTTATCGGAAGATCATCGACATCGGTGGCGGCCACGGCCGGCTGCTCTCGATGATCCTGGCGAGGGCCCCACACGCTCGCGGCGTGCTGTTCGACCTCCCCAACGTCGTGGACGGTGCAACGGAGGAGCTGACGAAAGCCGGTGTGGCAGAGCGGTGTGACGTGGTCGGCGGGTCGTTCTTCGACGCCGTTCCTGAGAACGGCGACGCCTACCTCATGAAGGCGATTCTGCACGACTGGAGCGATGAGGACGCGCTGAAGATCCTGAGCACGATCCGCGCCGCGATCGCACCCGGCGGCAAGCTGGTCCTACTGGAAAGCGTTCTGCCGGAACGTTCTTCGTCGGACATCGGCCTGCTGATCGACCTCGAGATGCTTGTCGCCGTCGGCGGCAGGGAGCGTACGCACGCGGAGTGGGCGAATCTCTTGGGCCGGGCCGGGTTCCGGCTGAGCCGGGTCGTGCGCACGGCAACACCGGTGTCGATCGTCGAGGCTGTCCCGGCCTAGCGCTTCTTGTCGCGCACCTTGTACGTCGAGGGCCACGACTCGCGCGTCTCGTCGCCCACGAGTGGAACGCCCTTGCTGCCGATCCTGATGTCGTAGGGTTCCTTGCCCGCGCCGACCTCGCGGTTGGCGTGCTCGGTGGCCAGATAGATCAGTTGATCGATCTCGGCTTCGGCGAAGGCGACGAACGTGGTCTTGCGCACGATGTCCTCGGGCGGCGGCGTCATCTTCTCGGGCAGGACCCGCGAAGCAAGTGCCGCAAGGCCCAGCAACGAGAACGGGATGACCCAGTAGCAGACGAACGACAGTGGAGTCTTGGTGTCGAGGATCGTCGCCTCGCCATACACAATGGGCGGGATCGCCGAGGACACCGTCATACCGGCGAACGCGGCGACCCAGATCCAGGTCAACAGCGTGGTGATCCGTTGGAACAGTTCGCTCTCGACCACCTCTTTCGGCTGGTCGACTTCGGCGAACTCACGCACGAACGGTCTGCCGGCGAGCACACCGACAAACGCGACGAGGAAGATTCCGGCATTGCTCAGCGGCTGCATCCACCGCTCCATGAACGACTGGCTCAGTGTGAACGTCAACACCGTCAGAATCAAAAACGTTGCCACAGCGCCGATTTCGAGGGTACGCCCAGGCGCCCCCCTGACCCGACCGATCGCGAAAGACAGCACGGCGACCGCGAGCGCGACCAGTACCGCCGTCGTGAACGGAACATTGCCGACAAGCACCCAATAGACGATCCACGGCGCGAAGCCCAACAGAATGCCCACGAAGGGTCAGTCTAGGTTGTCAGTCAACGCCCGAACTGTAAACCTCTTGCATGGTCGATATCCGCGGCTAGTTTGAACGGATGGCGCAGCGCCGCACGGTGTCCTCGGGCTCGGAGTACGAGTCGGCCGTTGGCTATTCGCGTGCGGTCCGCACCGGCCCGCACATCGTCGTAGCCGGTACCACCGGACAGGGCCACGGTATCGCCGCACAGACACGAGAGGCCTTGCGCCGCATTGATGGTGCGCTCCATCAACTCGGCGCGTCGTTGTCCGACGTGGTGCGCACGCGGATCTATGTCACCGAAATCTCCCTGTGGCAGGAAGTCGGCGCGGTCCACGCCGAAGTGTTCGGCGAGATCCGTCCGGTCACCACCATGGTCGAGGTCTCGGCGCTCATCTCGCCCGACCTGCTGGTCGAGATCGAGGTCGACGCGTACCTCGACGCCTAGAGCGGCGCGAACCGTCCGCCCTCGTCAGGCCGGTACGGCGTGACGTTTATCACAGCTTCCAGGGGCAATGCTCCGTACAGGTGCGGGAACACCATGGCATCGGGATCGGTGGCGACCCCTGGTTCCCACCGGACGGGAGATGTCAGGCGTGCCGGGTCGATGTGCAACAGCACAAGATCAGTCCGGCCGGCGTAGAGCCGGTTGGCCGGCAGATGCACCTGTTCAGTCGTCGACAGATGGACGAAGCCGCATTCATCCAGCGAATCCGGGCGATGCTCGCCGCGGGCCTGCGCCGAGCGCCATTCGTCGTTGCTGCAGAGATGGAGCAAGACGCTCGGGGCTGCATACATACCGCCAGCCTGCACTGCTCGCAAATCCACGCAAGCGTGAGACACGACACACCCGTAAACGGCCGGGGAACAAGGCCGGAACCGAAAACGTCTGAGACAGTGGATGTACGCGAAGCATTACGGAGGTCGCCATGAACGCAACGCTCACCAGTCCCGAACTGACGAGGGCTGACCGCTGCGATCGCTGTGGAGCCGCCGCGCGCGTACGCGCGAAGCTTCCGTCAGGCTCCGAGTTGCTGTTCTGCCAGCACCACGCCAACGAGCACGAGGCCAAGCTGGTCGAACTCGCCGCCGTTCTCGAAGTCAGCCCGCTGGAGCCGTAGCACCGAATAGGCAATGCTGGTCTGGTCATGGATGACCAGTCCCAGCCGATACCGGTGCCGCCGTCGCGTCACCACATCCGGCGTCTTGTTCGTCGGACGCTGTCGAAGAGTTGGGACGACTCGATCTTTTCGGAGTCCGCCCAGGCGGCGTTCTGGTGTGCGCTCTCCCTGCCACCGCTGCTGCTGGGGATGCTGGGCAGCCTGGCGTATATCGCGCCGCTGTTCGGCCCGGACACACTGCCGACGATCCAGGAGCAGTTGATCAGCACGGCAGGCCGGTTCTTCTCCCCCAACGTCGTCAACGAGATCATCGCGCCGACGGTCCGGGACATCGTCAAGGGCGCCCGCGGCGAGGTGGTGTCGATCGGCTTCGTCATCTCGCTGTGGGCCGGCTCGTCAGCCATCTCGGCGTTCGTCGACTCGATCACCGAGGCCCATGGCCAGACACCGCTGCGTCACCCGGTGCGCCAGCGGTTTTACGCGCTCGGCCTGTATGTGGTGATGCTCGTAGGGGCGATCGTGACGGCGCCGTTCATCGCGCTGGGGCCGCGCAAGATCGCCGAGTATCTTCCGGATAGTTGGGACAGCGTGCTGGCCTACGGCTATTACCCGGTGCTGTTCGTGGGCCTGGTGGTGGCGATGAACGTCCTCTACCGGGTGTCGCTGCCCAAACCATTGCCGTCGCACCGTCTTCTGATCGGCTCGGTGCTGGCGACGGCGGTGTTCCTGATCGCCACGTACGGACTGCGGGTGTATTTGACGTGGATCACCAGGACCGGCTACACCTACGGCGCGTTGGCGACGCCGATCGCGTTCTTGTTGTTCGCGTTCTTCCTCGGCTTCGCGATCATGCTCGGCGCCGAGTTGAACGCCGCGATCCAAGAGGAATGGCCGGCGGCGGCGACCCATGCGAAGCGGTTCCGGTGGTGGCTGGAGGAAAAGGCAGAGTCACTCAACGGCAACGGTCCCGTGATCACGCAGCCGGCGGCTACCGCCGCCGATGGCGACGCTACTTCTTGAGCTTTTCGTAGATCCGCTTGCACTCGGGGCACACTGGGGAGCCCGGCTTGGCGGCCCGCGTCACCGGAAACACCTCGCCGCACAACGCGACGACGTGCGTACCCATGACAGCGCTTTCGGCGATCTTGTCCTTCTTCACATAGTGGAAGTACTTCGGGGTGTCGCTGTCGGTCCCGTCGTCGACGCGTTCGTCGGTGTCGGTGCGCTCGATCGTCTGGGTTCGCATGTGACCCATTTTGCCCGCTGGTAATCCGGCGCGTACAGCGGACGACGACTGTGGAACAGTGGAGATATGAAACACGGCCAAGAGCTGAGTTTCGACGACGAGGGCCGGCCCGTCCTGATCACTCGCGCAGCGGCACCCTATGAGGAGCAGCACCGCGAGCGGGTGCGCAAATACCTGACACTGATGTTCTGGCGCATCCCGGCGCTGATCCTCGCTGCGGTCGCGTACGGCATCTGGGAGAACGGGCTCATCTCGCTCGCGATCATTCTCGTATCAGTGCCCCTGCCGTGGATGGCCGTGCTGATCGCCAACGACCGCCCGCCGCGGCGCGCCGAGGAGCCTCGACGCTATGACTCACGCCGCCGGATACCGCTGTTTCCGACGGCCGAGCGGCCCGCTCTGGAGCGCGGCCCCCATTCGGCACCGCAACCGGACGGCGGCGCCTCGCCCGGCGATGTTCCCAGCTGAGGAACTTCTGGCTCTATTCTCAGCACATTCTCAGGTCGAGCGCGGATAACCGCAGATCAGAAGGTGTGAACCGGCCGACGCGCGGGAACTCTTAGCGGGTCGTGGGCGTTGTAGCTCATGACAGTTCGACCCGACCAGGAGGCCGTCATGGCAAATGCCACCACTACCCGCGTCGACCACGACCTGGACGCCCAGAGTCCGGCCGCGGACCTCGTACGCGTGTACTTGAACGGCATTGGCAAAACGGCCCTGCTCAACGCCGCCGACGAGGTCGAACTCGCAAAGCGCATTGAGGCAGGCCTTTACGCGCAGCATCTGCTGGAAACGCGGAAGCGCTTGGGCGAGAACCGCAAACGTGATCTTGCTGCGGTTGTCCGCGACGGTGAGGCGGCCCGGCGCCATCTGCTGGAGGCCAACCTTCGACTGGTGGTCTCGTTGGCGAAGCGCTACACGGGTCGCGGCATGCCGTTGCTGGACCTCATTCAGGAGGGCAACCTGGGTCTGATCCGCGCAATGGAGAAATTCGATTACAGCAAGGGATTCAAGTTCTCGACGTACGCCACCTGGTGGATCCGTCAGGCGATCACCCGCGGCATGGCCGACCAGAGCCGCACCATCCGGCTGCCCGTCCACCTCGTCGAGCAGGTGAACAAGCTGGCCCGGATCAAGCGTGAGATGCATCAGAACCTGGGCCGGGAGGCCACCGACGAGGAGCTGGCCGCCGAATCCGGCATTCCCGTGGAGAAGATCAACGACCTGCTCGAGCACAGCCGCGACCCGGTGAGCCTGGACATGCCGGTGGGTAGCGACGAGGAAGCCCCGCTGGGCGACTTCATCGAGGATGCCGAGGCGATGTCGGCCGAGAACGCGGTCATCTCCGAGCTGTTGCACACCGACATTCGCCACGTGCTGGCAACCCTCGACGAGCGCGAGCAGCAGGTCATCCGGCTGCGGTTCGGCCTCGACGACGGGCAGCCGCGCACCCTCGATCAGATCGGCAAGCTGTTCGGCTTGTCCCGCGAGCGTGTGCGCCAGATCGAGCGCGAGGTGATGGCCAAGCTGCGCAACGGCGAGCGCGCCGACCGGCTTCGGTCGTACGCCAGCTAGCTGAGCATCGACGACCCCGCCAGGAGTTTCCGGCGGGGTCGTTGCTGTGTGCGGCTCAGTTTTCCCAGCTTGACCGGTAGACTCTGGCGTGACGGAGGGTTGCCTAATGAACGATCTTGTCGATACCACCGAGATGTACCTGCGGACCATCTACGACCTCGAAGAAGAGGGCGTAGTGCCGCTGCGTGCCCGCATCGCCGAGCGCCTCGAGCAGAGTGGCCCTACCGTCAGCCAGACCGTGTCCCGAATGGAGCGCGACGGGCTGCTGCACGTCGCTGGAGACCGCCACCTGGAACTGACCGACAAGGGCCGCTCCCTTGCCATCTCCGTGATGCGCAAGCATCGCCTCGCCGAGCGGCTGCTTGTCGACGTGATCGGGCTGCCGTGGGAGGAAGTGCACGCCGAGGCATGCCGGTGGGAGCACGTGATGAGCGAGGATGTCGAGCGCAGGCTGGTGCAGGTGCTCAACAACCCCACCACATCCCCATTCGGCAATCCCATCCCAGGCCTGTCCGAGCTCGGCGTGGGCGACGATCTCGCCAGCGACCAGATCAACCTGGTGCGGCTCACCGAGCTGCCGTCCGGGATGCCCGTCGCGGTCGTCGTGCGACAACTCACCGAACACGTCCAGGGCGACGCCGAATTGATCGCGAAGCTCAAGGACGCCGGCGTGGTGCCCAACGCCAGGGTGACGGTCGAGGTCAACGACCACGGCGGCGTCATGATCGTGATCCCCGGCCACGAACAGGTCGAGCTGCCCCACCACATGGCGCACGCCGTCAAGGTCGAAAAGGTCTGACCCGCTGGGCCCACACCGTAGGTTGGCCCACACCGCAGGTCGGGGAAGGACACTATCCCGCCCGGCGTCCGAACGACCGCATGGGCGGTAACTGCACGCCGAGCCGATCGGCCAGCCGGTAACCCGTGATCGCCAGATCACGAATCTTCTCGGGCCGAAGCCCCGATTGCAGTGCGGTGTCCAGCATGCCCGCCATGCGGTGCGTCGGATCGCCGCGCAGCGCCGCTTCCAGCGACACGCCGGCCAGCGGACCGTCGCCACGCGCGTAGGCCGAGAACGCCAACAAGACCAACGCCTCGACCCGCCACGGTTCCGGCAGCGTGCGCGACAGCAGCGCCCACAGCGACTCGGCCTGTCCGGCGTTCTCGCCGACCGCCAGCGCGTAGAGCGTGTCCCGCACCCGCAGATCCGTCAGCGCCCACGCCAGCCGCGCCAGTTCGTCGTCGTCGAGTTCCACAGCGTCGGCCACCCGCGCTGCCGCGGCGATGGTCGCCTCGATGTCGGCACGCGCCGCCTCGTCCGGCCGCTCCGCCGAATCCGGTTTGCGGTCCCCGATGATCTCGGCGAGCAGGTCGGCGCGAGCGGAATTGGCCACCTCGATAACCTCCTGGAGCTCGGCGCGTCGCGCATACAGCCGACGGCCGTCCAGGACCGCGGCGACGGCCAGCGGCGATGCCGACGGGTCGTCGACTGTGCCCGCATTGCCGCACCCGTCAGCGCAATGCCACCGCCCGCCGGCGGCGACCCGGTCGACGACGTGCGCCGCCAGCAGCTCGATGCTCCGATTGGCCAACGCCGTCGTCAGGCGGTCGGCCAGCTCGCGGTATTCGTCGTTGCACATCCGGCAGCTCGCGCCGTCCTCGTCGATCACAACCGCGATCGCCGAATCGGGTTTCGCCGCCGCGGCCACATCCGCGATATGCGCCAGCGAGTGCTGCAGTTCGTCCGAAAGGTCAACGCGCATAACGCATCCCATTTCGCCGCGGTCGACAGTCACGAGCACGAGAGATTTCTCCGGCACGAAACCGAGGACGGCGGGCAGGGCCGCGATCAGAACGCCAGGCCGGTTGAGGTGGAAGTCGGGTAGTTGCTTCGTCATGGCGCCAACCTCGCAGCGGGCACTGCCGGATTCAGCCGCAAAGATCGTCGTCCGAAGGCACCTGGGGATGAGTTCGGCACTGGGGATAACCCAAAGGAACGCCGACGAGCCAATTATTCACGCGGCGTTGACGCCCGTCGGCGTGCGAATTTGCCCGAACCGGCGTAGACCTTTTGCCATGGGTTCGATGGAGTACGACCTCGTCGTTATCGGTTCCGGTCCGGGCGGCCAGAAGGCCGCGATCGCGGCGGCAAAGCTCGGCAAGTCGGTCGCGGTTGTCGAGCGCGGCAGGATGCTGGGCGGCGTTTGCGTGAACACCGGAACCATTCCGTCCAAGACGCTGCGCGAGGCGGTCGTCTATCTCACCGGCATGAGCCAGCGCGAACTGTACGGCTCAAGCTACCGCGTCAAGGAGAAGATCACTCCCGGCGACCTGCTGGCGCGCACGACACACGTCATCAACAAGGAGCAGGACGTAGTGCGCAATCAGCTGATGCGCAACCGGGTTGACCTCCACACCGGGCACGCCCGGTTCCTCGACGAGCACACCGTGTGTGTCGATGACCAGACCCGCGGTGAAAGAACTACCGTCCGCGGCGAGTACATCGTGATCGCCACCGGCACCAAGCCGGCCCGCCCGACCGGCGTCGAATTCGACGAAGAGCGCGTGCTGGACTCCGACGGCATTCTGGATCTGAATTCGCTGCCGGCCACGATGGTGGTGGTGGGCGCCGGCGTGATCGGCATCGAGTACGCCTCGATGTTCGCCGCGCTGGGCACCAAGGTCACCGTCGTGGAGAAGCGCGAAAACATGCTGGACTTCTGTGATCCCGAGATCGTCGAGGCGCTCAAGTTTCACTTGCGCGACCTGGCGGTGACGTTCCGCTTCGGCGAGGAGGTGACCGCGGTCGACGTCGGCTCCGCGGGCACGGTCACCACATTGGCCAGCGGCAAGCAGATTCCCGCCGAGACCGTGATGTATTCGGCTGGCCGCCAAGGCCAGACCGAACACCTGGATCTGACCAATGCCGGCCTCGAAACCGACGGCCGCGGAAGAATTGTCGTCGACAGCCAGTTCCAGACGAAGGTCGACCACATCTACGCCGTCGGCGACGTGATCGGCTTCCCCGCGCTGGCCGCCACGTCGATGGACCAGGGTCGGCTGGCCGCGTACCACGCCTTTGGCGAACCGGCGAAGGGCATGACCGATCTGCAGCCGATCGGCATCTACTCCATCCCTGAGGTGTCCTACGTCGGCGCCACCGAGGTCGAGCTGACGAAGAATGCGATTCCGTACGAGGTCGGGGTGTCGCGATATCGCGAGCTGGCCAGGGGTCAGATCGCAGGCGACTCGTACGGCATGCTCAAACTCTTGGTGTCGACCGACGACTTAAAGCTGTTGGGTGTCCACATCTTTGGCACGAGCGCCACCGAAATGGTGCACATCGGCCAGGCGGTGATGGGCTGCGGCGGCACGGTCGAATACCTCGTCGACGCCGTCTTCAACTACCCGACGTTCTCAGAGGCCTACAAGGTCGCCGCACTGGATGTGATGAACAAGCTGCGCGCGCTGACCCAGTTCCGGGCCTAGGCCCTTTAGTCGCAGTCGTCGTCGAACACCGTCGGTGCAGCGTCGGCCGGGCCGCTGGCTTCGGCCCGGGTGAATAACCGTTTGATCGCATCGTCGAAAGGCGGTGAGTACGAGACACTTTCGTCTTCGCAGCCGCCGCCCTTCAACCCGCCGATCAGCCCGGTGACCCGCGATCCCTCGATCCACGGCGCGCCCGACAGGCCGTTGACCAGTTCTGCGCAGTCCAGCGCCGGGAAGCCCTGCGCCGGTGGCGCCGTCGCCGTCCGGCAGCCGATCGGACCGCCACCGTCGCCCATCGCATAGCCGGTGACGTCGACGACGGTGCCGGGTTTCGGGGCAGGCCCGATCGTCAAGCCACTGCCGGCCTGCGCCTGCACCGATCCACCCGAGTCCCGGCTCACCCGTGCGATCGCGAAGTCGGCCAGCGGGTCCTGGTTCTGCACCCAGCGCGGATCGAGATAGACCGCGTCGATGTGCCAGACGTCCGCCGGTGCGGCGGCGTCCTTCAGGCCAGCAACGAACGTGGCGTCGACGCCTTCGGCGACGCAATGCGCGGCGGTGAGGATGAGGTCACCGGTCGCCGAATCCAGGACCGCGCCGCTACAGGTGTGCATCGTCCCGGCGCCGAGGAACACCGCGCCGACGCGCGGATCGGACGGGACCGGCTGGGCGGTGGGCGGCGCCTTGGCCTCGACTCTGGCGGCCTGTTCCACCGGAGGATGCTTCGCGCACGAGGGGCTCAACGCAACCAGCAGTCCCGTTGCTAGGACGGTCAACCTGGCCGCGGAGAAGCGCATGACGTCCGATCCTGCCCCAACTCGGAGGTGTGCGCCCTGACGATTGCCTGCAAGCCGGGTCGCAATCGCATCCAGCGGGAAATGCGCGACACTAGGTGCCAGGAGGCAACGCAATGGCTGAGAACGCGGATCGACCAGAACATCACTACCAGCCCGAACAGACCGGGATGTATGAGCTGGAGTTTCCCGCGCCGCAGTTGTCATCAGCCGATGGCAGCGGGCCGGTGATGATCCACGCCCTGGAGGGCTTTTCAGACGCTGGACACGCGATCCGGCTGGCCGCGCAGCACCTGAAGAACCACCTGGACACGGAGCTGGTTGCGTCGTTCGCCATCGACGAACTCCTGGACTATCGCTCGCGACGGCCGTTGATGACCTTCAAGACGGACCACTTCACGTCCTACGAGGAACCCGAGCTCAACCTCTACGCCCTGCACGACAGCGTCGGAACCCCGTTTTTGCTGCTCGCCGGCATGGAGCCGGACCTGCGATGGGAGCGGTTCATCACGGCCGTACGGCTGCTGGCCGAACGGCTGGGGGTTCGCCGGGTGATCGGCATCGGCACCATCCCGATGGCGGTGCCGCATACCCGGCCGATCACGATGACGGCACACGCCAACGACAAGGAGCTGATCGCAGACCACACCCCATGGGTGGGTGAAGTGGTGGTGCCGGGCAGCGTGTCGAACCTGCTGGAGTTCCGAATGGCCCAGCACGGCCACGAAGTAGTCGGCTTCACCGTGCACGTTCCGCACTACCTGGCGCAGACCGATTACCCGGCAGCCGCCCAAGCACTGCTGGCGGAGGTCGCCAAGAGCGGCTCGCTGCAGATTCCGCTGAATACGCTGACGCAAGCCGCGGCGGAAGTGCACGACAAGATCAACGAACAGGTCGAGGCCAGTACCGAAGTCGCTCAAGTGGTGGAGGCCCTGGAGCGACAGTACGATGCCTTCGTCGCCGCTCAGGAGAACCGGTCACTGCTGGCGCGCGATGAGGATCTACCCAGCGGAGACGAGCTCGGCGCCGAGTTCGAGCGGTTCCTCGCACAGCAGACCGGTGACAAGCCCAACGACGACGACGACAACAAATAGCAGCCCTCCGACAACGAAGTTGGCTCAATGACAGCGCGAAAGCCCAACCTGCGCCCCGTGCGGGAACTCACACCAACGCTGCAGTTCCGCACCATCCACGGGTATAGGCGCGCGTTCCGGGTGGCCGGCTCCGGCCCGGCGATCCTGCTGATCCACGGGATCGGTGACAACTCGACCACGTGGAGCACGGTGCAGACCAAGCTCGCGCAACGGTTCACGGTCATCGCTCCCGACCTGCTGGGTCATGGCAAGTCCGACAAGCCTCGGGCCGACTACTCGGTCGCCGCCTACGCCAACGGAATGCGCGACCTGTTGTCGGTCCTCGACATCGACAACGTGACCGTCATCGGTCATTCGCTCGGCGGCGGCGTTGCGATGCAATTCGCTTATCAATTCCCGCAATTGGTCGATCGACTGATCCTGGTGGGCGCAGGCGGGGTGACCAAGGACGTGAACGTCGCACTGCGGATCGCCTCACTGCCGATGGGCAGTGAGGCCCTGGCGTTCTTGCGGCTGCCGCTCGTGCTGCCGGCGATGCAGGTTGTCGGACGCGTCGCGGGCGCGGTGTTTGGGTCGACTGGCATGGGCCGCGACCTGCCCGATGTGCTGCGCATTCTGGCCGACCTGCCCGAGCCGACCGCCTCCTCGGCCTTTGCCCGCACGCTGCGCGCCGTCGTCGACTGGCGCGGCCAGGTGGTCACAATGCTCGACCGATGTTATTTGACGCAATCCGTTCCCGTGCAATTGATTTGGGGCAGCCGCGATTCGGTGATCCCGGTAAGCCACGCCCGGATGGCGCACGCGGCGATGCCCGGGTCGCAGTTGGAGATCTTCGAACGGTCCGGGCATTTCCCGTTCCATGACGATCCTGACCGCTTCGTCGAAGTTGTCGAGCGGTTCATCGGGTCCACCGATCCCGCGGTGTACGACCAGGAATATCTCCGCAGCCTGCTGCGCGCCGGGATCAGTGAAAGCACGATCGCCGGGCCTGTCGACACCAGGGTGGCCGTCCTCGATGCGATGGGCGCCGACGAGCGCAGCGCCACCTGATTGGAGACCACGTAGCATCGGCCACATGGCCATCGACGTGACAGTGCTGCGCGTTTTCACCGACCAGGACGGCAACTTCGGCAACCCTCTCGGCGTCGTGGATGCCAGCCAGGCCGAGCCCAGCGAGCGGCAGCGGATAGCAACTCAATTGGGTTACAGCGAAACGATATTCATTGACGTGCCCAGGGCCGGAGCCAGCACGGCGCACGCGCGCATCTACACGCCCGCCACCGAGCTGCCGTTCGCCGGCCACCCGACGGTGGGCGCTTCCTGGTGGCTACGCGACCGCGGCACGCCAGTCCGTACGCTGCAGGTGCCCGCGGGCATCGTCCAGGTCGCGTACGAGGACGACCTCACCGCGGTCAGTGCCCGCTCGGACTGGGCGCCGGAGTTCGCTATCTACGACCTCGACTCGACGGATGACCTGTTCGCCGCGAACCCGGACGAGTATCCCGATGACATCCAGAACTATCTGTGGACGTGGACCGACCGCGAGCGGGGTGCGATTCGGTCGCGGATGTTCGCGGCGAATCTCGGCGTGCCCGAGGACGAGGCGACCGGAGCGGCGGCAGTGCGAATCACCGACTACCTCAGCCGCGACTTGACCATCCTGCAGGGCAAGGGCTCGGTGATCGAAACGCAGTGGAGCCCGGAAGGCTGGGTCCGTATCGCCGGCCGAGTCGTGAACGACGGAACCAAGCAGGTCGACTGACGCCGACCGATGGCTCAGCCCTGTGCGGGGACCTCTCGGTGCGCGCGCAGCGCCTCGATCTCGCGCTCGAAATCCTCGGCCGACTCGAACGACCGGTAGACCGACGCGAATCGTAGGTAGGCCACCTCATCGAGTTCGCGCAGTGGCCCGAGGATCGCCAACCCGACCTCATGGCTGGGCACTTCGGGCGAGCCCGTGGCCCGCACGCTGTCCTCGACCTGCTGGGCGAGCAGATTCAATGCGTCGTCGTCGACCTGTCGGCCCTGACAGGCCCGGCGCACGCCCCGAATGACCTTCTCCCGGCTGAACGGCTCGGTGACGCCGCTGCGCTTGACGACCGCCAGCACGGCGGTCTCCACCGTGGTGAACCGTCTACCGCACTCGGGGCACGATCGGCGCCGGCGAATGGCCTGGCCCTCGTCGGTTTCGCGGCTGTCCACCACCCGGGAATCGGGATGACGGCAGAACGGACAATGCATCACCGCTCCTTCGCCGCGACGACAAACAGCTACCTCGAACCTCTTCGAGCGTACCTGCGCGCAACCCGGCGAGCCTAGCGCCGGTGCGATTGAGGCCAACGCCGTCGCTCGCTCCGCCAGAGTCGTTGCGCGGCAATATCTTTCACCGCTCATGACACAGGGTCACGCGATGGGCGCGATGAGTGTCTGGCCGGCGTCAAGCGCCACCGAGTCGAGTTGGTTGAGTTCGCGGATGCGCTCGATGACCTGGCCGACAGGCGCGTCGGGCGCGACCCGGTGGGCCACCTGCTGCAGCGTCTCCCCCGTTTGCACCTGGATCACCGCCAACCGGCTTGGCACCGGCGCATCGCCTCCGGTCACGCCGCCGAACTGGGCGACCAACCCGAGCCACACGGTGATCCCGGCCGCGACGAGCGCGAGCACCACGGTGGTCGCGGGCGTGATGGGCCGCCGGCGATGCGACGCCCGCGACATCAGGACGCCGGAGCCGCGGTAGTGCAGCGGCGCGCCGCCGGGCCGGTTCGACCGCGGCCGCCGCCGGGCGTGCGCAGGCCGCAATCCGGGCCTGACCACCGGTGCCGACTGGATTTCTCGGGTGTCGAGGATCGTCATCTGCCTGCCTTTCGCTCGGGGCGCTTTCGCTCTTGTGTTCGAACATACTCGCTCACTTGTTCGATTTATAGAACATGTGATCGAACTGTTGCCAAACGATAGATCAGCCCACCGACAAATTTCGGCCACGCAATATGCGCAGACGTCAAGAGGCGACACGCCTCGAACACATGTTTGATTATTGGATCGGCTGGGACTACATTCGGCGGCATGAGCGACGACATCAGCGACCAGCGTGAAGGCTCTGAAGGCACCGGCGGACGCCGACTCGACACGGCTCTGACCGAGCGTCAACGCACCATCCTCGACGTCATCCGCGCCTCGGTGAACAGTCGCGGCTATCCGCCGAGCATCAGGGAAATCGGCGATGCGGTCGGTCTGACATCGACGTCGTCGGTGGCTCATCAGCTGCGCACCCTGGAACGCAAGGGCTATCTCCGGCGCGACCCCAACCGGCCGCGTGCCGTCGACGTGCGCGGCGCCGACGACAGCGTGACGCCCATCGTCGCGACGGACGTCGCCGGCTCGGACGCGCTACCGGAGCCCACCTTCGTGCCGGTGCTCGGCCGCATCGCAGCAGGCGGTCCGATTCTGGCTGAGGAAGCCGTCGAAGATGTCTTTCCACTCCCCCGCGAACTCGTCGGAGAAGGGTCGCTGTTCTTGCTGAGGGTGGTCGGTGACTCGATGGTCGACGCGGCCATCTGCGACGGTGACTGGGTGGTCGTCCGTCAACAGAACGTCGCCGACAACGGTGACATCGTCGCGGCCATGATCGATGGCGAGGCGACGGTGAAGACGTTCAAGCGAACTCGCGGTCAGGTGTGGCTGATGCCGCACAATCCGGCGTTCGAGCCCATTCCAGGCAACGACGCGGCCGTGCTCGGCAAGGTCGTCACGGTGATCCGCAAGATCTAACCGTCTAGTTCGCCCTGACGAACCCGTTGGTGCGAGCGAGTTCCTCACTGGCGAACCAGATTTCGGCACGCGCGTCGTCGTAGAGCGTGCTGCCCGGCACCCAATACAACCCGGACTTGGTATCCGCTTTGATCGGGTAGCCGTCCGGCGCCTCGTTGGGGTCATCGAGCGGCAGGTGCAGTGCGGTGCCGTTCGGCGCGGGCTCATCGATCACGATCCGGGCATGGCGACCGGTGTCGGTCAACGGATCCCGTTCCTCGCGGGTCGGCATGCGAGTCGGCGTTGTGTCTACCGTGTCGGGATCCTCTGCCTCCTGCTCGACAACTGTTTCCGGCGTCGCGGCCGGTTCCTGCGCCGTGTCGGCCTCGTCGGTGTGCTCGGGTAGCCCTCCCCACACGCTCGCCGCGGTAACCGCGCCGGATGGGGCCGACCCCCCAAGACCCTCCCGCGGATAGCCATCCCCGAACAGTGCCGTGTCGCGGTCGTCTGACGCCAACGGACCAGCCGCGTCATACGACGGAGGGAGCCCGTGACCAAACCCGTCGTCGGCCGTGTCGAACAGGTCGTCATCGCGCCCTCGGCGGCGGTTGCGCAGCGCCGCAAAGGCCACCAGCCCGCCCAGGACCACGACAGGAATGATCGCGAGCAGCCACCACCAGCTCCAGGTGAACCACTTCTTGTCGTTGGTGTCTGAGGCCTGTGGGCTGGTTGGCGGTGCCTTGGGCGCCTCCTGTCCGGGAACCTGGAGGCCTGCCAGTTGCGAGGCCAGGTTCGGCGGGTCGGTGCTGAAGCCGTTTTTGGACCGGTCCCAGGAGACGACGCCGCCGCTGAACCGCTGCGTGATCACGTTGCCGTTCTCGGTCTGATCGGCCATCGGCGCGCCCAGCGAACCCGTTGCACCACCCAGTTTCTGCCACGCGGCGTTCATGGCGCCACGCACGATGACGGCACCGTAGTCGGGGGTCCAGAAGATGACCGGCTGATCCTTCGCGGCGAACGTGCTCATCCGGCTCTCGGTGGCCAGGCCGCCATCGACCTCACTGGACGTCGGCAAGCCCAGGTCGCCCTGCGGTCCGCCGACGCTTTCGTATTTGGCCAACACTTGGCCCGTGACGACATTGGCTCCGGTCGCCGGACTGTAGAAGATCTTGCCGCCCGAGAAGTTCTGGCCGAGACCGTCGGCACCGATCGAGTACGGCGCGCCTTGCGCGGCGCCCAGCGGACCCAATGGGCCCCCCGCCGCGCGCCTTGCCGCGTTGATGGCCGACACCGGGTCGTCCGGGATCTGCAGGCCTACGAGTTGTCCGGCGAGCTCAGGCGGCACCGTGGTGAAGGTCTTGGCCTTCCGGTCGTAGGTCAGTTCGCCGCCGGTGAATTTCTGCGTGACGAGGTTGCCGCGATACGTCTCATCGTCGGCGGGCACGCCGAGCTGACCGGCCGACCCGCCAAGTTTGTCCCATGCGGCATTGATGGGACCGCGGACAACCCTGGCACCGGTGTCGGGGGTCCAAAAGATCACCGGGTTGTCGGCGGCGCTGAACGTGGTGTTGCGGCTGTTCGGAGCCTTTCCTGCGCCCTCGTCGATGGTGGGAAAGCCCATATCGCCGTCGGCAGGCCCGCCGAGTGACATGAACTTGTCCAGGATCGCGCCGGTCATGACGTGAGCGCCGGCCGCCGGAGTGAAGAAGATTTTGCCGCCCGGGAAGTTCTGGCCGAAGCCGTCACCGGCCGGGTATACACCGCCGTCCTTGGGGCCGAGCGGACCCGTGTCGCCGCCTGCCGCCTGCCACGCCGCGGTGATCGCGGCATCGGCGTCGCTCTCGGGCGTGGCCGACGCGACCGGCGCCATCAACCCGACCGCCGCGACTGTCAGCAGACCGATGGCCAGCCGTCCCAGCATCGTGCGGCGCACGGTCGGCTGCCCGCTCATCGATCCCCTCCCGCGGTCGGCGCAAGTTACTGCGATGTGTAACGCGTCCGTCAACTCTGCGTCAGCAGACGTCGATTACCAAGGACCATCGCCGATCTTGGAGAGAAAATACCTGGGCAGGCGGGCCTGGGCCGCTAGACGCCCAGGCTGGACCAGACGGTCTCGGCGCTAAACGCCGAGACTGCGACCGATTATCTCCTTCATGATCTCTGTCGTACCGCCGTAGATCGTCTGCACCCGTGAGTCGAGATACGCCCTTGCGACCGGATATTCGCGCATGTAGCCGTACCCGCCGTGCAGTTGCAGGCAGCGGTCGATGAGATAGACCTGCTTCTCGGTCGAGTACCACTTCGCCATTGCGGCCTGCTCGGCCGTCAGCTTCTCATCGAGGTGCAACTTTATGAACTCGTCGACCATCATGCGCACCACCGTGGCTTCGGTCGCGAGCTCGGCCAAGAGGAACCGGCTGTTCTGCTGGCTACCGATGGGACGGCCAAAGGCCTTGCGCTCCTTGGTGTATTGCAGCGTGTCCTCGAGCACCGCCTCCATCGCGGTGGCCGCCATCACCGCGATGCCGATCCTCTCCTGGGGCAGGTTCTGCATCAGGTAGATGAAGCCTTGGCCCTCCTCGCCGAGCAGGTTCTCGACGGGCACCTTCACGTCGGTGAACGACAGCTCGGCGGTGTCCTGCGCATCCAGGCCGATCTTGTCGAGTTTGCGGCCGCGCTCGAATCCCTCCATGCCGCGCTCGACGACCAGCAGCGAGAACCCCATGGCGCCCTTGTCGGGATCGGTGCATGCGACCACGATCACCAGGTCGGCATTGATCCCGTTGGTGATGAAGGTTTTTGCGCCGTTGAGGATGTAGTGGTCGCCCTCCTTGACCGCGCGGGTCTTGATGCCCTGCAAATCGCTTCCGGTGCCGGGTTCGGTCATTGCGATCGCGGTGATGATTTCCCCGGTGCAGAACTGCGGCAGCCAGCGCGCCTTCTGCTCGTCGTTGGCCAGCCGTAGCAGGTAGGGCGCGACCACGTCGTTGTGCAGGCCGAAACCGATGCCGCTGTAGCGGCCCGCTGTGGTCTCCTCGGTGATGATCACGTTGTAGCGGAAGTCGGGGTTTCCACCGCCGCCGTACTCCTCCGGCACCGCCATGCCCAAGAAGCCCTGCTTGCCGGCCTCGAGCCAGACGCCACGATCGACGATCTTCTCCTGCTCCCACTGCTCGTGATAGGGCGCGACGTGCCGGTCCAGGAATGCGCGATAGGACTCGCGGAACAGATCGTGCTCGGGCTCGAAGAGGGTGCGGTCGTATTTGACGACGCTGCCCATGGCTGACCTCCATGAAGCTGGTACGGGCTGTTACCGCCAACGTACCCCATCCAACCGGGTGGTTGGTTGGGGGCCCGCGTGTCGCCCAGCGTGTCGCCAGAAGGAGAACGTCTCCGGCCGGTCCTAGACTTCGCGGGGTGACCTCCGAAGACGACAACGAGTGAGGATCGCAGCGAGGCACGAGCGAGGACCGGAGCGAGGAGGAGTCGAGGCATGAGTCACGCCCCGACGAGCCTCACTCACTGGGGCGGCTTTTCGGCGGCTGTCGCATCCGGCGACATCGCTTCCGTGATGCCCCTAGACGGCGATACCGACCCCTCCCCGCTGCTGGGCAACCTGCCCGGCGCCATTCGCCATCGCTCCCGCATCGCGACGCCTGCGGTCCGGCGCGGCTGGCTGCGCGACGGGCCAGGCCCGACCACGCGCCGGGGCGCCGACGAGTTCGTCGCGGTGTCCTGGGAGGAACTCACCGAACTTCTGGCCGGCGAGCTGCGGCGCGTGGTCGACATCCACGGGAACGAGGCCATCTACGGCGGCTCGTACGGCTGGGCCAGCGCAGGCCGCTTCCACCACGCCCAGAGCCAGGTGCACCGGTTCCTCAAACTGCTTGGCGGGTACACCTTTTCGCGGCATTCCTACAGTCTCGGCGCCACCGGCGTCATCATGCCGCGGGTGGTCGGCACCCACCACGATCTCTTCAAGCGGTCCACCGCGTGGGAGGTCATCGTCGAGCACACCGATCTGCTGGTGTGCTTCGGTGGGCTCGCTCTGAAGAACACCGGCATCAACCATGGTGGCACCACCGGCCACCCCGCCCGCGACGCCCTGCGGCGGTTCCGTGACCGCGGAGGACACATCGTGTCGTTCTCGCCACTGCGTGACGATGTCGAGGGTGAGTGCGAATGGCACGCGCCGGTGCCGGGCACCGACGTCGCGATCATGCTGGCGCTGGCCTACGTGCTGGCCACCGAATCGCTGGCCGACAAGGATTTCCTGAACACGTACTGCACCGGTTACGACCGCTTCGAGCGTTACCTGCTCGGTCTTGATGACGGCGTTGCGAAGTCGCCGCAGTGGGCGGCATCGATATGCGGACTGCGCGCCGACGATCTGATCACGCTGGCACGACGGATGGCGGCGAGGCGCACCCTCGTGACCGTCAGCTGGTCGCTGCAGCGCATTCGGCACGGCGAGCAGGCGCCGTGGATGGGTCTGACGCTGGCGGCAATGCTGGGCCAAATCGGCCTTCCCGGAGGTGGTTTCGGCCACGGCTACGGCTCGATGAACGAACCCGGACTGCCGCCGCTGCGCTTTGGCCTGCCCAGACTGCCGCAGGGTCCCAATCCCGTGCAGACATTCATTCCCGTCGCTGCAATCAGCGACATGCTGCTGCACCCCGGCGAACCGT
Organism: Mycobacterium sp.; assembly: GCA_035649695.1. Lineage (GTDB taxonomy): Bacteria > Actinomycetota > Actinomycetes > Mycobacteriales > Mycobacteriaceae > Mycobacterium. Next base: position 21,177 of record DASRJA010000611.1, read on the forward strand.
TCGACTACAACGGCCAGCGGCTGAGGTATCCCGACATCAAGTTGGTGTACTGGGCCGGCGGCAACCCATTTCACCATCATCAGAACATCCCGCGGCTGCGTCGCGCGCTCGGCCGCGTCGACACCATCGTCGTGCACGACCCGTACTGGACGGCGATGGCCAAGCACGCCGATATCGTCGTGCCGTCCACCACGCCCTACGAACGCGACGACTACTCCGGATCGCGCAACGACCCGCTGCTGATGGCCATGCCGAAGTTGGCGGAGCCGTACGCGCAATCCCGCGACGACTACACGACGTTCGCAGCGCTGGCCGAGGCGCTCGGGTTCGGCGAGCAGTTCACCGAAGGCCGCACCGCGCGGCAGTGGCTCACGCACATGTACGACAAATGGGCGGCGGGACTGGATTTCGCGGTGCCGACGTTCGACGAGTTCTGGGCGATGGGCAGGCTGCGGCTGCCGACCGAGAACGGGCTGACGCTGCTGGCCGACTTTCGGGCCGATCCGCAGACCCATCGGCTGGCGACCGCAAGCGGGCGCATCGAGGTCTTCTCGGAAGACATCGACGGGTTCGGCTACGACGATTGCGCCGGTCACCCCTCGTGGTTCAAGCCATCCGAGTGGCTCGGCGGCCCTCGCGCGGCGGACTACCCACTGCACCTGCTGGCGAACCAGCCGGCGACGCGGCTGCACAGCCAACTCGATATCGGTAAAGTGAGCATCGCTTCGAAAGTGCAAGGGCGAGAGCCGATCCGGATGCATTCGGCCGACGCGAAATTTCGCGGGCTCGTCGACGGAGACGTGGTGCGGGTGTTCAACGACCGCGGCGCATGCCTGGCCGGCGTAGTGGTCGACGATCGCCTGCGCCGCGATGTGGTGCAACTGTCGACCGGCGCCTGGTTCGACCCGGCCGACCCCGCCGACCCGGATGCCATGTGCGTGCACGGCAATCCGAATGTGCTCACCGACGACGCAGGCACGTCGTCATTGGCGCGCGGCTGTATCGGCGCGCACGTGCTGGTGCAGGTGGAGAAGTTCACCGGGCCGATGCCGCCGGTGCGGGCGCATGAGCCCCCGCTGATCGTCGACCGATGACCGAGGCGCTGGCCGTCGAAGAGCGTGGCCGGACAATCACATTCACGTTCGACGACATGATGCGTTACCACGGCGGGCACTCCCCCGCCGGTGTGGCGATGGCATTCAAGGTCATGCAGCGTTCGTTTGCGATGCTCTCTCCCAACGGGCCACCCGAGCGTCGCTCGATCACCGTGCGCACCGCGTTTCGGGGCCCCGGCGCTCGCGACGGCTTTGAGGCGGTGACGCGTGCGGTGTCCGACGGCCGCTACATCGTCGACCGAACCCTGGTGAGGACGGACCGCGGCCGGCGACTGGAGGACTTCGTGTTCGTGATCGAGATCGGGCGGCACAATGTGACCCTGTTTCTGCGTGACGGATTCGTCACCGACGAGTTTGTCGATCTGGCACGCACCGAGAACCGTAGCGACGCACAGGAACAACGACTAGACGAACTGAAAGCGCAACTCGCGCAGCGCGTACTGGGCGCTCAAGCCGAAGAATTGTTCGACGCCGTGTGACGGAAGTGAACTGCGACACCGTTGGTTTGCCGGTGGCGGTAATTGGGGAACCCCCTTGCCACCATCGGAATGACAGGGAGGAACTTGCGATGTCGGAGAAGAACAGCGGGCCCGAGGAAGCCATCAAGGGCGTTGTCGAGGGGGTAAAGGGCAAGGTCAAAGAGGTTGCCGGCGCGGTAGCCGGCCGCGACGACCTGTACCGCGAGGGCCAAGCCCAGCAGGACAAGGCCGATGCGCAACGCAACGCCGCGCAGAAGGAAGCCGAGGCCGAAAGCGCTCGCGCGGCCGCCAAGACCGCCGAAAAGCGTCAGGAGGCCGAGCAGAGGTAAGAACGTGTCAGCGAAGGGGCGGCGTCCGCGGTGGCGCCGCCCTTCGCGCACCCGTCGCCTCAAATGCCGCCGCAAGGCGCAGCAGCGCAACATCGTCATAGGCGCGGCCGGCGATGGTGAGCCCTACCGGCATCCCCGTGTCGTCCATTGTGCCCATCGGCACGGTCACCGTGGGGATGCCGAGGTGCCGGATCGCCAGGTTGCCGTTGGCCACCCAGACGCCGTTGCGCCAACCGAGATCGGCCGAGGACTCGTTGACGTCCATGTCCGCCGGCCCGACATCCGCGGCCGCCGGGAACACCACCGCGTCCAGGCCGAGGCCGTCCATCCACTCGTCTAGATCGACGCGCCGCGTCTCCTCGAGCCCGCGCACGCCCTCCTCCAGATGCGGTATGTCGCTGAAGGATTCGATCGGGTGGTCCCTGACGTGCGCCGGATAACTTGCGATGTCGTCGTCGAACCCGGTGTACCGGTCCGGGAGCGCTCCCTCTGGATGCGGGAAGATGCGTGAGCCGTCCACGTCGGCCAACCGGTTCAGCGCCTGGTCTCCGTTGTCGTCGAGAAAGTCGTCCCATGCCCACGCGCTGAGGTCAAGGAGCTCTTTGGCCAGATACTCCGGGCTCACCAGACCCCGTGTGAAAATCGTTGGCGCGCCGGGCCGGTCGCCTTCGTAGTTGCTGACCACCGGAAAGTCGACATCGATGACCTCGGCGCCGACGGCCTCCAGATCGCGTCGTGCGCGCTCGAAGAGTCCGAGCACTGACGGCCGCGTCTGGATGCGCTGACCCGTTGGCCCGCCGATCCCCGCCGGTTCGGCGGTCCCGGCGTCGGGATCGGCGTTGATGTACATGCGCGGCACGCCGAACCGCCGCCCGGCGAGCACCTGACGCGCCTCCTCACGGCTCGTCGGACGCAACTGCGGATACGATGCCGGCCGCAGATCACTGGGTCGAGGTATCGCAATCCACGGCTGGCTGCGCCAGAAGTCTCCGCGCACACGCGGATCGTCGGCCACGATGACGTCAAGAACTTCGAGCATGTCGGCCATCGTCCTGGCATGTGGCACAACGACATCCATCGTCGGCACCAAGGGCCAGCCGCCTCGCGTCGAGATGACGCCGCGCGACGGCGTGTATGCGCACAGCGCATTGTTCGACGCCGGAGCGCGCCCGGACGACCACGTCTCCTCGCCAATGCCGAAGGCGCAGAACGACGCCGCGGTGGCCGTGCCTGAGCCGTTCGACGAGCCGGACCCGAACGCAGCGGTGAGGTACTCGGCGTTATATGGGCTTTCTGCGCGCCCATACAATCCGCGCTGCATGCCGCCGTTGGCCATGGGCGGCATGTTGGTCAGCCCGATCAGGATCGCGCCGGCGGCGCGCAGCCGCTCGATAACAAAACAGTCCTTCTGGGCGACCAGGTCGG
>DASRJA010000612.1:0-9093 GCA_035649695.1 Mycobacterium sp.
GCCGCCACCGCCTGATTGCCGCCCTTGCCGCCCGGCGACGACGACAGCGATGACGCGAGAATCGTTTGGCCGGGCCGGGGCAGCGCATCCACGGTGAAAGTGAGGTCGGCATTGACACTGCCGACTACGCAGACCCGCGCGACCATAACTGTCAACGCTAACTCAGCTTGGGCCGACCTGACACCCGTCGAGCGCCTCTGGTATGTCCGATACGCTGGGTCAATGAGTGTCCAAGCACCAGCCGTCTCCGGCTTGCGCGAGCAGGTGCACGACGCCGCGCGACGGGCCCGAGTCGCCGCCCGTGAGTTGGCCACCTTGAGCACCGCGGCCAAGGATCGAGCACTGCACACCGCCGCCGACTGCGTGCTGGCACGCACCCACGACATCCTGGCAGCCAACGCCGAAGACCTGGCGGCCGCGCGCGACGCCGGCACACCCGACGCGATGCTCGACCGGCTCGCGCTCAATCCGGCGCGCGTCGACGGCATCGCCCACGGGCTGCGGCAGGTTGCCGGCCTACCCGACCCCATCGGCGATGTGTTGCGCGGCCGCACCCTGCCCAACGGGCTCCAGCTGCGACAGCAGCGGGTTCCGCTCGGCGTGGTGGGCATCGTCTATGAGGGCCGGCCCAACGTGACAGTCGACGCGTTCGGCTTGACGCTCAAGTCCGGCAATGCGGTGCTGCTGCGCGGCAGTTCGTCGGCTGCACATTCCAACGCGGCATTGGTCGCCGCGCTGCAGGCAGCGTTGAGCAACGAGGGCCTTACGCGAGACGCCGTGCAACTGTTGCCAAGCGAGGACCGCGCCAGCGTCACGCATCTGATTCAGGCCCGCGGGCTCGTCGACGTCGTGATTCCGCGCGGGGGAGCGGGTTTGATTGACGCCGTGGTGCGCGATGCGATGGTGCCCACCATTGAGACCGGCGTCGGCAATTGTCATGTGTACGTTCATGAATCGGCCGACCTCGACGTGGCCGAGCACATCCTGCTGAACGCCAAGACACGCAGGCCGAGTGTCTGCAACGCCGCCGAGTCGCTGCTGATCGACCGGTCGATCGCCGAGCAGGCGGTGCCGCGGCTGACCAGGGCGCTGCAGGACGCTGGTGTCACGGTGCATAGCGATCCGACCGAGGAGGAACTGCGCGCCGAATTCCTGTCGATGGATATCGCGCTGGCGGTGGTCGACGGCCTCGACGCGGCGATCGCTCACGTCAACGAGTACGGCACGGGTCACACCGAGGCCATCGTCGCAACGAACCTTGCTGCCGCCCAACGGTTCACCGACCGGGTCGACGCGGCCGCGGTAATGGTCAACGCGTCGACGGCGTTCACCGATGGTGAGCAGTTCGGGTTTGGCGCCGAGATCGGGATTTCCACCCAGAAGCTGCACGCCCGCGGGCCGATGGGCCTGCCCGAATTGACGTCAACCAAGTGGATTGTGTGGGGAGACGGCCACACCCGCCCGGCCTAACAGGAGAATTAAGTGAGCGTCCCCGCACGCCCGGCGCCGCTGTTCGCCGACATCGACGATGTCGCGCGACGGCTGGCCGAAACCGGCTACCTGCCCGACACCGCAACGGCCACAGCGGTATTCCTCGCCGACCGACTGGGCAAACCGTTGTTAGTGGAAGGCCCCGCAGGCGTCGGCAAGACCGAACTGGCACGTGCGGTCGCGCAGGCCACCGGTTCCGGCCTGGTGCGGCTGCAGTGCTACGAGGGCGTCGACGAGGCCCGTGCGCTCTACGAGTGGAACCACGCTAAGCAGATCCTGCGGATCCAGGCCGGGCACGGCGACTGGGAGCAGACGAAAACCGATGTGTTCAGTGAGGAATTCCTGCTGACGCGACCGCTGCTGACCGCAATCCGGCGCACCGAGCCCACCGTGCTGCTGATCGACGAGACGGACAAGGCCGACATCGAAATCGAGGGCCTGCTGCTGGAGGTGCTGTCCGACTTCGCGGTGACCGTGCCGGAGCTCGGCACGATCACCGCCGAGCGCGCGCCGTTCGTCCTGCTGACCTCCAACGCCACCCGAGAGTTATCCGAGGCTTTGAAGCGACGCTGTCTGTTCCTGCACATCGACTTTCCCGATCCCGACCTCGAGCGCCGCATCCTGCTGTCCCGTGTTCCGGAGTTGCCGGAGCATCTGGCTGCCGAACTCGTCAAGATCATCGGGGTGCTGCGCGGCATGCAGCTGAAGAAGTTGCCGTCGGTGGCCGAGACCATCGACTGGGGCCGCACGGTGTTGGCGCTCGGCATGGACACTATCGACGACGAGGTGATTGCCGCCACTCTCGGCGTGGTGCTCAAGCATCAGTCCGATCAAGTTAAAGCTTCCGGGGAGTTAAGGCTGAACTGATGGCCGCCCGCCGCACCCGCCCGCCACAGCCGCTGGCGCCACATGGACTTCCGGGTCACCTGGTCGAGTTCGTGGAAGCCCTACGTAAGCAGGGGATTTCGGTCGGACCATCGGAGACGGTTGACGCCGGTCGGGTGCTGTCCGTGTTGGGGCTGGGCGACCGTGAGGCACTGCGCGAGGGCTTCGCATGCGCGGTGTTGCGACGCTCCGACCACCGTGACACCTACGACGCGATGTTCGATCTGTTCTTCCCGGCGGCACTGGGCGCCAGGACGGTGGTGCTCGACGACGACGAAGAACCCGACGACGATCTTGGCTTACCGCCTGAGGACATCGAGGCGCTGCGCGCCGTACTCATCGACATGCTCAGCGAGAACGCCGATCTGGCCAACATGGACGAGCGACTCGCGGCGATGATCGCCCAGATCGTCGAGGCCTACGGCCGCTACCAATCCAGCCGCGGCCCGTCGTATTCGTCGTATCAGGCGCTCAAGGCCATGAGCCTGGACGATCTGGAGGGCAGGCTGCTGGCCGGTCTGCTGGCGCCGTACGGCGACGAGCCGACTCCGTCGCAGGAGCAGATCGCCAAAGCGCTTGCCGCCCAACGCATCGCGCAGCTGCGCAAGATGGTGGAGGCGGAGACCAAGCGCCGCACCGCCGAGCAGCTGGGTCGGGATCACGTGCAGATGTACGGCGTCCCGCAGCTTGCCGAGAACGTCGAATTCCTGCGCGCCTCAGGCGAACAGCTGCGCAATATGCGACGGGTGGTGGCGCCGCTGGCGCGAACGCTCGCGACGCGGCTGGCCGCGCGACGGCGACGATCGCGGGCCGGTGAGATCGACATGCGCAAGACACTGCGTAAGTCGATGTCGACCGGCGGCGTGCCGATCGACGTCGTGCTGAAGAAGCCGCATCCTGCGCGACCGGAGCTGGTGGTGTTGTGCGACGTGTCCGGCTCGGTGGCGGGCTTCAGCCACTTCACGCTGATGCTGGTGCACGCGCTGCGCCAGCAGTTCTCCCGGGTGCGCGTGTTCGCGTTCATCGATACCACCGACGAGGTCACCGAGCTGTTCGGGCCCGACGCCGACCTGGCGGTGGCGGTGCAGCGCATCACCCGCGAAGCCGGGGTGTACACCCGCGACGGCCACTCCGACTACGGCAACGCGTTCGTCTCCTTCATGGAGAAGTGGCCGAACGTGCTGTCGCCGCGCAGCTCGCTGCTTGTGCTCGGCGACGGCCGCAACAACTACCGCAACCCGGAAACCGAGTTGCTGGCCCACATGGTCAACGCCAGCAGGCATGCGCACTGGCTCAATCCCGAGCCCAGGCATTTGTGGGGCAGCGGCGATTCGGCGGTGCCGCGCTATCAGGACGTCATCACCATGCACGAATGCCGGTCGGCCAAGCAGCTGGCCGCGGTGATCGACCAGCTGCTGCCGGTCTAGATTTCGGCGAACGTGGGTTACCGTCACGCTTTCGCGAGGGGAAGCGTGACGGTAACCCACGTTCGGCGCGGGAAGAGTCGCCGCAAGCACTCCCGTAAGCTGGCTGTTTGTGACTTCTCGACGGCGGCTGGGGGTGATGGGCGGGACGTTCGATCCCATCCACAACGGCCACCTGGTTGCTGCCAGCGAGGTCGCCGACCTGTTCGAGCTCGACGAAGTGGTGTTCGTGCCGACTGGCCAGCCCTGGCAAAAGCACCACCGCTACGTCACCGCCGCCGAGGACCGCTACCTGATGACCGTCATCGCGACCGCGTCGAACCCTCGATTCTCGGTCAGCCGGGTGGACATCGACCGCGCCGGCCCGACCTACACCAAGGACACGCTGCGCGATCTGCGGGCGCTTAACCCCGACACCGATCTCTACTTCATCACCGGCGCCGACGCGCTGGCCTCGATCCTGTCCTGGCAGAACTGGGAGGAAATGTTCTCGATCGCCAAGTTCGTCGGCGTCAGCAGGCCGGGCTACGAACTCCACGGCAAGCACATCGCTGCGGCGCTCGCCGAGCTGCCACCCGACGCGCTGACCCTGGTCGAGGTACCCGCGCTGTCGATCTCGTCGACCGACTGCCGCAAGCGCGCTGAGGAGGACCGGCCGATTTGGTACCTGGTGCCCGACGGTGTCGTGCAATACGTGGCCAAGCGCAAGCTCTACGCCGCCCAGCCCGTCGTGGCCAAGGACGGCAACCGGTGACGGCCACCGATGAAGCGGTGAAGATGGCCACGGTGGCGGCGCGCGCGTCGGCGTCCAAACTCGCCGAAGACGTCGTCGTGATCGACGTGTCCGGCCAGCTTGTGATCACCGACTGCTTCGTCATCGCGTCGGCGTCCAACGAGCGCCAAGTCAACGCGATCGTCGACGAGGTCGAGGAGAAGATGCGCCTCGCGGGCTACAAGCCCGCCCGTCGCGAAGGCGCCCGCGAGGGCCGTTGGACGTTGCTCGACTATGTCGACATCGTGGTGCACATCCAGCACGAGGACGAGCGTGACTTCTACGCCCTCGACCGGTTGTGGCGCGACTGCCCCGTCGTGTCGGTCGATCTGGACGGGACGCCATGAGGGTGCGCCGCCTGGTCATGCTGCGTCACGGGCAGACGGGATACAACGCCGGCAACCGGATGCAGGGCCAGCTCGACACGGAGCTGACCGACCTGGGCCGCGAGCAGGCCGTCGCCGCCGCGGAGGTGCTGGCCAAACGGCAACCGCTGATGATCGTGTCGTCAGATCTGCGGCGCGCGCTGGACACCGCGGTCGCGCTCGGTGAGCGGTGCGGTCAGCCCGTGCTCGTCGACACCCGGCTGCGTGAAACGCACCTCGGCGACTGGCAGGGATTGACCCATCTCGAAGTGGACGCCGCCGCCCCGGGTGCGCGGCTGGCGTGGCGGGACAACGCCCGGTGGGCGCCGCACGGTGGCGAAAGCCGGGTCGACGTCGCCGCACGCAGCATGCCGCTGGTGGCCGAACTGGTCGCCGACCAAACCGAGTGGGGCGTCGACGAACCCGAACGGCCGGTGGTGCTGGTGGCACACGGCGGGCTGATCGCCGCACTGACCGCGGCCCTGCTCGCGTTGCCGGTCGACAACTGGCCCGCGCTGGGCGGCATGGGCAACGCCAGCTGGGTGCAGCTGTCGGGTCACGCGCAGCCCGACGCCTCGCTGGACGGTATCCGCTGGCGCCTCGACGTGTGGAACGCCTCGGCACAGGTCGCCAACGATGTCCTCTGATTCGCCGGTTCGGCCAACGCTTCTCGTCTTCTGCGACTCGCTGTCCTACTACGGGCCCACCGGCGGGTTGCCCGCGGACGATCCGCGGATCTGGCCGAATATCGTTGCCAACCAACTGGGTTGGGATGTCGAAGTGATCGGACGGATCGGCTGGACTTGCAGAGACGTCTGGTGGGCCGCCACGCAGGACCCCCGGGCGTGGGCGGCGCTACCCCGCGCCGGCGCCGTGATCTTCGCGACGGGCGGCATGGATTCGCTGCCGTCGCCGCTGCCCACCGCTCTGCGGGAGCTGATCCGCTACGTCCGGCCGGCGTGGCTTCGACGCTGGGTGCGCGACGGATACGGCTGGGTGCAGCCGCGGCTGTCGCCGGTATCGCGCGCCGCGTTGCCGCCGCATGTTTCTGTTGAGTACCTCGAAATGACCCGTGAGGCAATCGACTTCAATAGGCCCGGAATACCGATCGTCGCATCGCTGCCGTCGGTCCACATCGCTCAGACCTACGGCAAGGCACACCACGGCCGTGAAGGCACCGCCAAGGCGATCACCGCGTGGGCCGAGCAGCGCAACGTCCCACTCGTCGACCTGAAGGCGGCCGTCGGCGAACACGTGATGAGCGGGCGCGGCAACCCCGACGGTATCCACTGGAACTTCGAGTCACACCAGGCAGTTGCCGAGCTGATGCTCAAGGCGCTCGCGGAAGCGGGTGTGCAGCAAGAGGATTCGCGATAGTCATGGCTGTTGTCGTGGTGACCGATTCGTCGGCGCGCTTGCAGCCAGACGAGCTCAAGCAGTTCGACATCCGGCAAGTGCCGCTTCACGTTCTGGTCGACGGGACCGATCTGCGTGACGGGGTCGACGACGTGCCGTACGACATCCACGATCGGCCGCGGGTCACCACCGCCGGCGCCACACGTGCGGAGCTGGCCGAGACGTACCAGCAGGCGCTGACCGACAGCGGCGGCGACGGCGTTGTGGCGGTACATCTTTCGGCGGCGCTGTCGAGCACCTACAGCTCGGCGGTGCAGGCTGCTCGTGAGTTCGGCCCGGCGGTACGGGTGGTCAACACTCGTTCGGTGGCGATGGGGGTCGGGTTCGTCGCGCTGGCCACGGCGCGTTCAGCAGGATCGGGGGCCGATCTCGACGCCGTCGAGGCCGCGGCCCGGTCGGCGCAGGCGCGCGGGCACGTGTTCGTCGTCGTGCACCGGCTGGACAATCTGCGGCGCAGCGGCCGGATCAGCAAGGGGGCGTCGCGGCTGGGCACCGCCTTGTCACTGAAGCCGCTGCTGTGCCTCGACGTCGACGGGCGCCTGGTGCTGGATCAGCGGATCCGCACGATCACCAAGGCGCACGCCGCGATGGTCGATCGCGTCGCCGAAGTGGTCGGGGACCGCAGGGCATCGATAGCGGTGCACCACGTCGACAATCACGACGCCGCCGACGAGATCGGCGCCGCGTTGACGACGCGATTGCCGCAGATCGAGTCGCTCGTCGTCACCGATATGGGGCCAGTGTTGTCGATCCATGTCGGCGGCGGGGCGGTCGGCGTCGCCGTGCAACTGGTCGACTACTAACGCTGCGTCCAAGCATCGCCCATTGATGCCCGCATTGGTAAGTGGTAACTTACGGTTCGTGTCCACTTACCAAGAGGATGCCGACGCCTGGGTGGCGCTGGCGGATCGCACCCGGCGGTCGATTGTGGAACGCCTCGCGCACGGGCCTTTGGCAGTGGGCGAACTGGCCCGAGACCTGCCTGTCAGCAGGCCCGCGGTGTCGCAACACCTCAAGGTCCTCAAGCGTGCCGGGCTGGTGCGGGACCGTGCCGCAGGCACACGACGGGTCTACCAGTTGGACCCGACAGGGCTGGAAGCGTTGCGCGCCGACCTCGACCGGTTCTGGGTGCAGGCCCTGGCCGGTTTCAAGGACACCGTCGAGCGTCTGGAAGGAGACGAATCATGACGCAGGCCCGACCCGTAACCGTCCGTCACGACGTTGTCGTCAACGCCCCTGTCGAGCGGGCGTTCCGCGTGTTCACCGAGAGGTTCGGCGACTTCAAGCCGCGCGAACACAATCTGATGAGCGCCCCCATCGCCGAGACCGTGTTCGAGCCTCGCGTCGGCGGACACATCTACGACCGCGGCGTCGACGGCAGCCTGTGCAAGTGGGCGCGGGTCGTCGCCTTCGAGCCGCCGAACCGCGTCGTCTTCACGTGGGACATCGGACCGACCTGGCAGCTGGAAACCGACCTCACCCGGGCAAGTGAGGTCGAAGTCCGCTTCACGGCCGAGTCCGCCGACCGGACGCGCGTCGAACTGGAACACCGCCACATCGAACGCCACGGTGAGGGCTGGGAGTCCGTCGCAGCCGGAGTCGACGGCGATGCCGGCTGGCCGCTGTACCTCGGCCGCTACGCCGGCCTGTTCGAGCAATGACGTCAACCCAGCAGATGGCTCGCGACGAGCGCGTCGAATTCGCCTCATTCCTAGAGGGTTTGACCCCAGAGCAATGGGACAACCCGACACTGTGCGATAAGTGGCGAGTCCGCGAAGTCGCGATCCACACGGTGAGCTACGACGAGCTCAACACCCCTGGTCTGGTCCGTAGATTCCTGAAAGGTCGACTGAGCACGGACCGCATCAACGCGGTCGGCGTTGCCGATTATGCCGACAGAACGTCCGAGCAGATCGTCGCGATGATCCGGGCGAACGTCGAACCACACGGTCTGACAGGGGGTTTCGGGGGCAAGATCGCGCTCACGGACGGCATGATCCATCAGCAGGACATCCGTCGACCGCTCGGTCTGCTGCGCACCATCGATCCGGAGCGGCTGCGCACCGCGCTTGATTTCGCCCGCTTCGCCCCGACCATTCGCGGCGCGTGGCGGGCTCGCGGGACCCGCCTGACGGCCACCGACCTCGACTGGGCGTTCGGCAAGGGGCCCGAAGTTCACGGCCCAGGCGAAGCGCTGCTGATGGCGATGGCAGGCCGCGGCGCCGCGCTCGACGACCTCGATGGCCCGGGCAAAGCCAAACTGGCCCAACGCTTCTAGACGGCGGAGCGGCCGGTGATCGGCGGCAGGTCCTTCAGCGTCACGATCCCGGGCGGGGCGGCGACGACCGCAGGGACCGCGTTCGTCACCGGCATCGCGGTGTAGATCATCCCGAGGCCCATGAAGCCGGGCTCCGTCCAATCCTTCGGCGGCAGGCAGTGCAGCACCGTGCGCATGTTCGGCAGGCCGAAGACCTGAATGACGTGACCGTGTTCGAGCGGCTTGGGCGGTGTCACGTGATCGCCCATGATCCAGTTGAATCCGACGCTGACGACGTTCTTTTCGCCGACCCACCCGCGGTGGTAGCCCATGACACCGCCCACGGTGCCCGCCGGGATCTGCATGAAACCGAGATCGGAATCGCCGGTGGCCGCGGTGAATGTGACGTCGAAGGTCATCCGGTCCAGCTTCGCGCCGATCGCGTCGGCCATCATCGCGGCGGACTCGGCGAAGACCTCGCTT
>DASRJA010000613.1:0-47542 GCA_035649695.1 Mycobacterium sp.
CTCGCGCGCGGCGGCAACGAGCAGCGCGACGATGTCCTGGGCGGTCACCGAGTCCAGGCTTCCGGTGGGCTCGTCGGCCAGAACGACCGCGGGTTCGGCCACGAGGGCTCTCGCGATCGCCACCCGTTGCTGCTGGCCGCCTGAGAGTTGGTCGGTCAGCTTCACCGAGTCCTGCGCGAGTCCTACTCGTTCGAGCGCGCTGGCCACCCGGCGATCCCGTACCGTCGGCTCGATTCCGTCGAGAAGCAATGGCACTTCGACGTTTTCGGCCGCCGTCGCCTGCGGAAGAAGCGCCAGGCCTTGAACGATGAAACCGCACGTTCGCCGGCGAAATCGGGCGCGGGCACGGCCGCGCAGCGTCGCCCAGTCAACGCCGGTCACCCGCACGTGTCCCTCGTTGGGGGTGTCGAGTCCGCCGAGAAGATAGAGAAGGGTGCTTTTGCCTGAGCCGCTCGGGCCGGTAACAGCTATGACCTCGCCCCGGGCGGCGGCGAGCGACACCGAATCGACACCGCGAACCTCGTGCCCGCCGCCTCGATACGTCCGGGTCAACGTGAGCGCCTCGATCACGGGCGCTTCAGGCACCATCGAGGATCTCGCCGTCGCGCATGCTGAGGCGCCGGTCGGCCCGCTCGGCGACCTGCGGGTTGTGCGTCACCGTGAGGATGCTCGCGCCCTCCCCCGCCTTGAGAGTCGCCAGAAGGTCGAGAACGCCTGCGGCCGTTGACTCGTCGAGCTCACCGGTCGGCTCGTCGGCCAGCAGCACCTGCGGGTGCGGTGCCAGGGCGACGGCGATGGCTGCTCGTTGCCCCTCACCGCCGGACAACTGCCCTGCCCGGTGGCGGCGCCGGTCGGCGAGCCCGACCTCGTCCAGAAGTTGGTCCACCCGGGCCCGGATCTGTGTGCGCCCTCGACCCTCGAGGCGCAGCGGCAGCTCGATGTTCTCGGCGACGTCGAGAAGCGGGTGCAGGTTGTCCCGTTGGAGTACCACGCCGACCCGCCCACGGCGCCACCGAGCCCGCGCGGGCGGCGGTAGCCGGGTGAGGTCTTCGCCGTCGACGACGACCGCTCCTCCGCTGGGCTCGACGAGCCCGGCCAACACGTAGACGAGGGTGCTCTTGCCGCTTCCCGACGGTCCCATGACGCTGGTCCAGGTGCCCGGCTCCAGTGTCAACTCCGCGCCTCGAAGCGCGATGGTCTCGACCTCGGTCTCGCGGTAGATGTGGTACAGCCCGCGGGCTTCCATCGCGGGGCCGGTTCGGTCGGTCACTTCGGCGCCAGGATGGAGACCGGCCACACGTCTTCGCGGTGGCCGTTCACGAGCCCGCCGAGCTTGACGAGCCCGACGCCTGGGGCGAAGTATTTGTCTTCGTCCTTGTTCAGGTCCAGCAGGTCTCGGTCGTTGGTCACCAGCACGTCGGAATAGCGACCCGCTGGGACCTCGGCCGAGGCGCCGAGTTGCTTGATGAGGGCCACGTCCTCTGCGACCGTCGGCCGGTACTCCTGTCGATACGCGTCGCCCTGCACGGGGCGGGCCTGCATGATGATGCCGGGCAGCGCTCCGTCGACGCCCGCCTCCCACGAACCGGCGGTGCTAGATACAACCCCGTTCGTGTACTCCTTTGTGTCCTCGCCGAAGTACCAGACGTTGCCCGCGGGGTCCTGCGCGTACCAGTCCGATGTGCGCTCCTCAAGGGCTCCCGTGACGATGTCCCGCACGACGCTCGTCTTTACTCCGAAAATGTCCTTCGTCTCGTTGGTCACCGTCAGCTCGATCCGCAGCGGCACCCCGTCGCGCTTGCCTTCGTAGACCATCACGGTCCCCGGAACGAGCGGGAAGTACTTGTTGGTGATCTTGTCGGTGAACTGGGCCGGATCGACCTTGGGGGAGTAGGGGGTCTGCATCAACGGCACCGTCCAATCCGGCGGCGACGGTGCCGCTGTGGGGCTACCGGTGTTGATCGACCCCGGCTGCCCGGGCGGGGCCGACGTCGAGCCATTCGAACCGCAGCCGGCCATCGCGACCGCGGCCATAAAAGCGATGATGAGCCTGCGCATCGCGGTCACCTCCATCGATACATTCGCCGTAAGCATGTGCTGCCATTCCTGAACGGCATCTGAACGCCAGCCGGGCCGGTTACCGATTCCTTTTCGGGGTGCACCCGGTCAATACAGGTATGGACATAGCGCTCAATGACGCCGCGCGCGAAGTGCCCGACGGCCCACACTTCGCGGTGATCGCCGCGAACGCCGACGGGTGCCCGCAGTCGTCGGTGATCTTCGTCAAGCGGACGGAGAGTGATCGTCCAGAGGGCCACGGCATGTGCGGATACCACGCCGGCGACCGAGCTCCGGAGCGCCGACGTCCGTCCGGTGTTCACGTCTCGGACCGCGGCGGGCTGATTCATCTGATGAAATCAACGGTGAGGTACCAAGGCCGCTGACGCAGTGACTCGAAAAGGGTTGCGCGAATGCATACTACAGATGGAACCGAATTATCGGCGCGCGACGTGAGAGCGAAATACATTGGGGTACATCATGATAACATTTTTGACAGAAACCTCGTTCCGGAGATCTCGACCGAGGTTGCCTTGCGCCAGGTGTATCTGGCGCCACCGGTAAATTCGAAGTTGCACCGGCCGCCCTGGGGCTCTTCAGTGCGCACGGCATCCCAATCGGCCTGCGGCATTGTGATCTTCACCGTGATTACGTTGTCGAGCGCATAAAACGAATCGAGTGCTTGCTGCTGTTCGGCGCTCATCGTTAATCCCCGTTTCCGCCACCATTCGTGGACTACTTCAGGGTGCGCCGGGTGCGCGCTTTGAGCGCGAGTAATGGACTACTCGTCTTGGACAAGAATTCTCAGGTGTGCGCGCCACGAATATTCCTGAACCTCTGGTCATCAGCCAGGCTGGCCGACCGGTTTCTCTTGGGCTGTGCTTTCGCCATGTGAGTTCACCAGCCGCATGGCTAGCGCCGAAGGCAAGTGAACTGGAATTTTGCAGCGAAGATTGACGAGACTCCGCGACACGCCGGCGTTTTGTCCAAGTAGCCCGGCGTTTCTGATCAATCTTCACTGCATCTCGACAGCGTTGCTGCTGCCGCGCGCCGCGCGGCTGCACTGAGCAGCCACCATGTGGGTTCTCAAGCTTGACTGCACTTTCTCAAGTTTTACTGCACCAAGACTGCATTTGTGCAGTGAGCGTGAGACGCGCCGCAGCACGTCTGGGTTCGTGAGATGAAATGGCACGGCGCATGTTCGGTGGTGGATCCGAATCTTGGTCCTAGTCAAGTGGCGCCAATCACGGATCGGAAGACTCAACGTTGGTGCGTGCGTCGTAGGACTGTCGGGCGGTGGTGATGAAGTCGAGGTTGTCGTTGGTCCAGGCGGCGAGCGATTGCACGATAGTCAGCAGGCTTCGCCCCACGGAGGTCAGCGAGTATTCAACTCGCGGAGGCACGCTGGGATGGACGGTGCGAGAGACGATGCCGTCGCGTTCTAGATTGCGCAGGGTCGAACTGAGCATGCGCTGGGTGATGCCGCCAGAGAGTCGGCGTAGCTCGTTGAACCGTCGCGGCTCAATTCCGAGCTGACACAAAATGATCACCGACCACTTGTCACCGATCCGCGCCAAAACACCTCGGACCAGCGCTGCCCGCTCATCGTCGCCAAGTTCGCCGGCACCGGTACCCGCGGTGTCGGCAAGGCTGGTTCCCTCGGAGATACCAGGGCACTTTGAACTGCCCTCTTGCTGCGTGGAGGGCGCAGGGGTCACCATCATCCAACCAGTATCTCTCAGATACTTAGCTGATGGATGGGCACTAGCCAGGAGTTGGATTAATGAAGGCTGTAGCCGTACTTGATTACGGCGGCCCCGACGTGCTGCGTGTAGTCGATGTGCCCGACCCCCGCGCCGGGTCGGGCCAGATTCGGCTTCGTGTGCACGCCGCGGCGGTGAACCCGGCAGACACGCTGCTGCGAGTGGGTGACATCGATGCCGCACTTGCCGGCAACCTCGATCCGCCCTATCGGCCCGGTATGGACGCGGCGGGGATCGTGCATGAAATCGGTCCAGACACCACGACCGATCTGCAGGTGGGTGACCGGGCGATGGCGATGGTCGTGCCTATCGACGCCTCGGGTGGCGCTTACGCCGAATATGTTGTTCTGCAGGCAGATCAAGTCGCGCCTGCACCGCAGGGGACAAGCCACGTCGAGGCAGCGACGCTGCCGATGAATGGCCTGACCGCCCTGCTCGCGGTCGATACCCTCGATCTGGACCCTGGCGCCTGGCTCGCGGTGACCGGCGCAGTGGGCGCCGTCGGCGGCTACGTCGTCGAGCTCGCCAAAGCCAGGGGTATCAGAGTCGTCGCCGACGCCTCCCCGGCCGACGAGGCACTCGTGCGCAAGCTGGGAGCCGATCTGATTGTGGCCCGTGGGCCCGGGTTCGGTGACCGTGTGCACGAAGCACTCCCCGACGGTGCCGCGGCCGTGGCTGATACCGCACTGTTGGGCGAAGATGTCAGCGCCGCGCTCCGTCCAGGCGGACAGATCGCGGTGTTCCGCAGACCGGGTGAACGGGGCACGCGGCCTTACGGGGCACCCACAGACGTCAGTTTGCGCGACATTTGGGTGCCTGAGTACCGCCGGGCCCGCCACAAGCTCGACTACCTACGCGGCCTTGTGGAGCAGGGGAAGATCACGCTACGGGTCGCCGACGTTTATCCCGCTGCCGACGCCCCAGCGGCGCACCGCCGCCTGGAGGCGGGCGGCGTCCGGGGACGCCTCGTGTTGGATATCTGGGCTCCGCAGGAGATGCAGGAGCCCAGCCAGTGAGTGGGGCCGTCGATATCGGCGTCGGAATCATCGGTGCCAGCCCTGGACGCAGTTGGGCCGCCATGTCACACATCCCTGCACTACAGGCGTTGTCGGGATACCGGCTGCGCGCCGTAGCCACCGGGCGCGCGGCTTCTGCCGAGCGTGCCGGAACAGAGTTCGGGGTGGATGGTTTCGACGACCCGCGGGCGCTGATCGAACACCCCTTGGTGGATCTGGTGGTGGTGGCGGTCAAGGTCACTCACCACCAACAGCTGGTGAGCCAGGCGTTGGCGGCAGGCAAGATGGTGTTCTGTGAATGGCCGCTGGGCGTTGACGCCTACGAGGCTCAAAGCATCACCGACGAAGCCGTGCGTGCTGGGGTACCCACCGTGGTCGGGCTGCAATCCCGCTTCACCGCAGGTGTGCGCCAGGCGGCTGAACTCGTGCGTTCCGGCCACCTGGGGAGGGTCGTCTCAACGTCCATCGTCGGCTCCGGGCTGGCGTGGCGCCGGGTCACAGACCCCTCACACGCCTACATGTACGACGGGCGAAGCGGTGCGACAACGCTTACCGTCCCGGCTGCTCACGCATTGGACGCACTGAGTTTCGTCCTCGGTGAAACCATCAGGTACACAGCAGCGTTCGGCTTGAGTTCACCGTATGTCGAGGTAGCCGGTGAGGCTGAAGCGCTGACAGTGACTGCTCCGGATCAAATCGCCCTGACGGCTGAGCTCGCATCGGGAGCAGTCGCCTCGGTGTTCTACCGAGGCGGCTCATCGCGAGTGGCAAACCTGCGGTGGGAAATCAACGGAACAGACGGCGACCTGTTGCTCACCAGCCCGTCTGGAAACGGCAACATCCAAATCGGCGATCTCGCACTGGCCGCAGGCCACTGTACCGACACCAAGATCGTCGAGATCGAATTACCTTCACCCACAGCCGAAGTCGTCAATGTTCCGCCCGGGCCGGCGGTGGCCGTCGCCGAACTGTATGCAGCGTTCGCCCGCGACCTCCGCAACGGCACCCAGGACGCTCCGACGTTCGTCACCGCACTGCAGTTACACCGCGCGTTAGCAGGCATCGAGCGCGGGGCGCGCTGGACATCGCCAGTCGAGGTGCGCTCGACACCGTAGGTGGGGGCAGTGCGCCGAAGAGACACGACTAGGCGTCGCTCTCTTCTGGTGATGCGCGGAGTGGCGTGGACGGCCGTTGACGTAGGCCGGGAGTTGAGGCGCTTACCGGCCATCGGGGACAACGAGTTTCGCCTTTAACGACAACCGAGAGGAAATCACCATGGGACAACTCGAAGGCAAGGTAGCGCTCGTCACCGGAGGAAGCGCCGGTATCGGGCTGGAGACAGCTCGCCGCTTCGCCGCAGAAGGTGCGCAGGTCTACCTGACCGGGCGCCGCAAGGACGTGGTTGATGCCGCCGTCTCCGACATCGACGGCGACGTCGTTGGTGTCGTGGGCGACGTCGCCGACCTGACCGCCCTTGACGCGCTGTACGCTACGATCGCCGAACGCAGCGGCCGCCTCGACGTCCTGGTCGCCAACGCCGGCGGCGGACAAGTGGCTGGGTTGGCTGACATCACCGAAGAGCACTACGACACGACCTTCGACGCCAATGTCAAAGGCTTGGTGTTCACCGTGCAGAAGGCGCTACCGCTCCTGCAGGACGGTGCATCGATCGTCTTGCTGTCCTCGGTCGCCGGCATCAAAGGCCTTGCTGGCGTGAGTGTGTACGCGGCAACCAAAGCTGCGATCCGTAATTTCGCGCGCTCCTGGGCGGTCGAACTGGCACCGCGCGGCATCCGTGTCACTGCGCTGTGCCCGGGACCCGTTGACACACCCGGCTTGGCTGGATTCGCCGCACAAGTCCCCAGCGACGACGCCGCCTCCACGATCGCAATACCGATGGGCCGTGTTGGCGATCCCAAAGAGATTGCCGCAGGCGCGTTGTTCCTCGCCTCGAATGAGTCGTCGTTCCTCACCGGTTCGGACCTGATGGTCGACGGCGGCCAAGCTGCGGCCTGACCTGAAATTCGGCCTTTCCTCGATCACCTCGGAATTCGACCAGTACGTCGACGAATGATGGACGCGAATCTGCCCATGGCGACACCCGCCGCATTGAACGATTGCCCTACAGATATGCCAGACGAACTCGGGCGCGCGTTCAGCCAAGACCGCGACGTCCGGGTAAGACGTGCTCTCGCAAGCGCATTAGATAACGCAGAACATCGGCAGCGCGCAGATGCTCGAGAAATACTCCTGCACGATCCGCGGTGGTCCGTCCGCTCAATTCTGCACACTGCTACACACCCGCCTGACTGAGAGCGGTTCTCGCTCATGATCACGCCTTCGACCCGGGTGCCCATCCACCTTGACTAGCGGCCCCTCATAGTCTGACGAGACGCATGAGTTTTCCTGTCTTGAACTGCGTATCACCATCGAGATCCGACGAGTCCACGTGTAGGTACTCGCGAACGGTGGCGGAACTTCACGTGTGATGGCGGAGCGATGGCAGATCCGTCAAGCCATCGACGGCGTGACCTTGGCCGGCGTGATCTTGCGGTACTGATATCTGTGGAGCTCGGTCGCGTCCCCCGCGAAGCGTGACCGATCCTGCAACGACACCGAACTGGCCGACTAAACTGAGCTAACCCGGCCAGCCTGTCTCCAGTGGGAACTGTCCGTCGGTCAAATGGCGCTTCAGTATCTTTCCCGTCGCGGTGCGCGGCAGCTGATTGACGAACGTGACGTCGCGCGGAATCGAGAAGCGACTCAGACGGTTCCGGACGTAATCCTTGACCATCTCTTCGTCCAGCGACGCCCCGTCGGCGCGGACCACGAACGCGGCGAGGCGTTGACCGAATTCCGGATCGGGAACGCCGACCACTGCCACGTCCGCGACCTGTGGCAAGACGGCGATAGCTTCTTCGACAGGCCGCGGAAACACGTTCTCGCCGCCGGAGATGATCATCTCGTCGTCGCGTCCGGCGACGAAGAGCCGCCCGCTGACGTCGAGGTACCCGAGATCGCCGGTGTCCATCAGCTGGTCTTCGATGGCAGGTGACGCCGCGTTGGTGTAGCCGTCGAACAGCATGTCGTTGCCGACGAAGATGCGACCGACGGCGCCCACCGGCAGAGGATTGCCGTCCTGACCGAGTATGGCGATGCGAGTACCGAGGGGTGGTCGACCTGCGGTCGTCGGGGCGACGCGCAGGTCGGTGGGATCGGCGATCGTTGCCCACGACACCTCGGTGGAGCCGTAGAAGTTGTACAGAATATCGCCGAAGGTGTCCATGAACTTGACGACGGATGCGCCGGAAATCGGCGACCCGCTGCTGGCGACCACCCTCAGCGACGACGTGTCGTATCGGTCGACCACGGCGGCAGGCAACTCAAGCATGCGCTGCAACATCACTGGAACCAATATCAGGACGGTGCAGCGCTGCAGCGCAATGGTTTTGAGACACTCTTCGGCGTCGAACCGTTCCATCAGCACCACCGTTGCGAGTAGCGGAGCACTCAATTGCAGCGCGGCGAGGCCCCAGGAGTGAAACAGCGGCGCAGACAGCAACATCACTTCGTCGCGACGCAGCGGCATCCGCGACAACATCGCGGCGATTGCGCCGAAGCCGGGTGGCGTGGGTCGGCGCGCGCCCTTGGGCGTGCCAGTGGTACCCGAGGTGAGAACGATCAGCTTGCCGGGTCGTTTCGGCGGCGCCACCGGTTCCGCGCCGGCGCTGGCAGAGATGAGATCGTCGATCGAACGCCGCTGCGGCACTATCGAATTGGGGTGCGTCGAAATTCGCGGAACTTCCGCGGGGAGATAGCGCACCTGCGGCTCGAGGTCGTCGTCGACGAATATGGCGTCGACCGGGTTGCGTTTGACGATCTCGTCGATCGCGCGGGCTGCAAGGCCGGTGTTGAGCAACACCAGGTCTGCACCCAACTTGCTCGCAGCCACCATGCACTCGACCATCGCTGAATGATTGCGTGCGAGGACCGCGAACTTGCTGTCTCCGGTGAAGCCGCCTGCGACGAGGCCCGACGCTATACATGCGGTGCGCTCGGCCATGTCCGCGTAAGTCGTCGTCCCGTACCGATCGACCGAAGCTACGTTGTGCGGTGATCGCGCGGCGGCCGCCCCGAGACCGCCTGCGAGCGTAAATCCCCACTTGGCAAGGGAATTGAGTTGCCGAAGACCACGATCCGGCCGGGACGCTCGCACCACACCGCTGACGATCATGGTCTTCAAGACGCTGAGTTGCAGAGAATGCCCGTCGCCCATGTTGACCAGCAGTGACGACTGCTTGCCTTCGAGATAGTCCGAAATACGCAGCAGGCCTTCTCTAACCCAGTTCCGGACGGCGCCGTCGCTGGCTTTCGCGAGGTCCGGGTGGAGAAGGCCGACCCCGAAGATCCTCACCGCGATCCGAGTGCCGCCCTCTTCGGGGGTCAGGCGAATCGACACGAAACAGTGACTCACCTGTGTTGCGTGGAACCACATCAGCATGCTCGACCGGCGGAGGGTCTGGCGCATCTCGTGAGCGATGACGGCGCCGCGGGGTGTGGACAGACGGACCTCGAACTCCTGCGCGTCGCCGGAAACCTGCTCGCACGACCCGAGTCCGCGGAAGAATCGCGGGTACCAGTCGGGTGCCTGCAGGATGCCCCAGATTTCCAGACATGAGTGATCCAGTGTCATGTCGAAAGCGATCACGTCACGTGCCACGTTGGTCCTGCCAGGCTGTTCGTAGGCCAACTGAGAGATCAAATTGTGGTTCATCCGCCCTCGATTCGGACCTGTTTCGTCGACTGGACCGCTGGCGGGGTGCTCGGTGCGCAGCCCAGATTGACAGGCTCCTACGGCACGCCGGGGTCAAAAGTAGCCAGGCGCGTCTTGTCAATCTGCGCTGCAGCTCGACACCGCTGCCACGGCGTGGAGGACTACTGGCGCTATCACCACCGCAGATCAGCCTGATGAATAACGATTCGAAACCTGTTGTGTTGCAGGATGAGACATGAGCAGTGACGTTTTGGCCACAGACATTATGGTCACGTGGTGCACCGGCGAACCGCCCTCAAGATCCCGCTGTACCTGGCAGCAGCCGCGGCACTGACCAAGTTGCCCCTCGTCTCTGCTGAGACGGGCCGATGGTCGGCTGACCGCGCCAACGCCTGGTATGCAAACCAGGGGTGGCTGCTTGGCGCCAACTACGTCACCTCGAACGCCGTGAACCAACTGGAGATGTTCCAGGCGGGCACCTTTGACCCGCGCCGCATCGCGGGCGAGCTCAGTGTGGCCAAGCAAATTGGAATGAACACCATGCGGGTGTTTCTCCACGACCAATTGTGGGCTGCCGACCGGGCGGGATTCAGCGACCGGCTTTCCCAGTTCGTCGCCATCGCGGCGAGTCACAACATCAAACCGCTCTTCGTCCTGTTCGACTCGTGCTGGGACCCGTTGCCCAGGGCGGGCCGTCAGCGCGCGCCAATAGCAGGAGTGCACAACTCCGGTTGGGTGCAGAGCCCAGGCGCCTACCGTCTACAGGACCCGGCCTACACCCGCGTGCTGCAGAGCTACGTCACCGGAGTGGTGGGCCTGTTCCGCAACGATCCTCGCGTCCTTGGTTGGGACGTATGGAATGAACCGGACAATCCGTCGCGCGATTACCGCAAGGTTGAACACGAGGACAAGCAGCAACTGGTTGCCGCGTTCCTCCCACACGTGTTCCAGTGGGTGCGCGCCGTCAACCCGATTCAACCGTTGACCAGCGGCGTATGGCAGGGCCACTGGAAAGACCCCGGAAGCCGCAGCGCGATCTGCAGCCTGCAGCTCGAGCACTCGGACGTCATCAGCTTCCACAACTACGGGGATCCGGCCGAATTCGAGGCCCGCATCGACGAACTCACTCCTCTGGGACGACCCATCCTCTGCACCGAGTATCTGGCGCGGCGCCTGGGCAGCACTGTGGAAGGAATTCTTCCGGTCGCCAAGAGGCGCAACGTCGGCGCCTACAACTGGGGCTTCGTCGCTGGGCGGACGCAGACGTATCTGCCGTGGGATTCCTGGAAGCGCCCGTACACCTCGATTCCCGAAACGTGGTTCAGCGATCTAATTCATCCCGACGGTCGGCCACACGACGACAACGAGATTCGGTTCATCCGACAGCTCGCTGGAGCAGGTCGCCCCACCTGAGGGCGAAACGCTCGATTAGACGTCTAGACACAGGCGACGACTGGACGGAATTCGAATGGATCGACGCGGCGGCGAAGGTGCGCTGAGCCCTGGGAGATCTGCTAGCTCGCGACGTCGAAGTCTTCATTGTGGAGCCTCTCGAGCCGCTAAGTGGACTCGACAGCCGATGAGTTTTGCGCAGTCGCGGGGTCTACATGGATTGCAAAGTGCCGGTTCGGCACGACACGAGAACGTCAGAAGAGGAGGCTCGTACCTATGGTCATCGTTGCAGGACACATCACCGTCGAGCCCCAGCAACAACGCCGACCCGACATCGCCCCTTGACCACACCACGCTCACCGCGGACAGATCGTGTGCGCCTCAACCCCCGGGAGCCAACAGCCATGTCTTCTCACACCACCTCCACCATCTTCATCATCGGCGGCACAGGGGCGCAAGGAATGCCCATCGTCGCCGCCCTGGTCGCCGACAAGAAGTACTCCGTGCGCGTCCTCACCCGCGACGCGAGCTCCCCCCGAGCCCAGGCCCTCCTTGCGCTCGGCAACGTCTCCATGCTCGAAGGCTCGTTCGCCGACGAAGCCATCCTGCGAAAAGGATTCCGCGGCTGCGACGGGGCCTACGTCAACATCGACGGGTTCAACACCGGCGAGAAGACCGAGACCTACTGGGCAATCCGCAGCTACGAGATAGCCATCGAAGAAGGAATCAAGTTCTTCGTCTACGGAAACCTTGACTACGCCCTCAAGAAATCAGGCTACGACTCCAAGTTCCGCAGCGGCCACTACGACGGCAAAGGCCGTATGGGCGAATGGATCCTGTTTCAGAATCAGGACAACAGCGACAGGATGGGTGCAGCGGTCTTCACCTCCGGTCCCTACATCGAGATGGTGATCTCACCCCTGACGGCCATGACACCCACCATTGAAGACGGCGTCGTCACGTGGCGGGTACCGCTCGGCCAGGGCGCCATTCCCCATGTCGCTCTTGAGGATTGCGGATACTACGCGCGCTGGATCTTCGACCACCCCGAGCGCTCGAACGGCATGAATCTCGAAGTGGCGATCGCACACATGACCTACACCGCCATCGCCGAGGCATTCCAGAAAGTCACCGGGCACCCGGCCCAATACATCGACACCGATCTGGATGCGTATTGGAACGGCCCACTCAAAGGGCTTGCCGATCTGCCTGCCGGGTACAACGCCGACCCCAACGACAAGAGCACCATGAGCTTCCGAGACAACTTCACCGGCTTCTGGAATGTGTGGAAGTACGGCAAGGTCTCCAGAAACTACGATCTGCTCGACGAAATCCACCCCAACCGGATCAGAAGTGCTGAGCAATGGTTCAGGCGGGAAGATCAGCTGGGACGAGAGCTCGGCAAGGGGACTCTCTGGGACAGGGTCCAGCCCGAGAACCAGACCATCGACTCGGCGATCCTCAAGGGTAGTGCGGATTTGAGGACAGGCACGTTGTAGACGCATGAGCGGCAATCCAAGCGCCGCTTGTTCTCGCCGTCGACCACGAATCAGGCCAAACCGAACGTCATGACGTTCCTTATCGCCAACGCCACAGCCGCCGCTCCATCTGTGGGTTCCCTGTGGGTTCCTAAATTCGGCGCGGCATTCTCACTTGCCGTGTCGGACACTCGCCCAGTGTTGTGGGGACTCGTCCCGTGTCGTACCGTCAACCTAGTTGATTAGCCATCCTAGAGGAATTTCCCTACCGTCCGCGCCTGTCGCCGCTCATGAAAGGGTCACGGATGCAACGGGTTTCGATCAGCCGTCGACTCGGCCAGCGCTGGATGCTCCTGGTTGCGGTGATCGTGGTCGCACTGGCGGGGTTCGCTGTGTATCGGCTGCACGGCATCTTCGCCTCTCACGACGTCACGTCCACACCCAGCGGCTCCGACAACGACATCGTTCCGTTCAACCCCAAGCACGTGGTTCTGGAGGTTTTCGGCCCGCCGGGGACGGTGGCGACCATCACCTACCTCGACGTGAATGCCCAACCGCAGCGCGTCGACGCCGCCACGCTGCCCTGGGCCTACGACACCAACACCACTCAGCCGGCCGTCTTCGTTAACGTCTCCGCCCAGGGTGACCGAGACTCCATCGGTTGCCGGATCAAGATCGACGACGTGGTCAAGGACGAGCGATCGGTGAACACTCTGAACCCCTTCACCTACTGCCTGGATAAGTCCGGATGAGCACCCAGCGGGTTCCGGACTTCATCCGGCGGTACTCGGTGCTCATCGCGCTGTTCTGGCTGGGCCTGGCGGTGCTGACGAACGTTTTCGTGCCGCAGCTGGAGACGGTTGCCGAATCGCATAACGTCTCGCTGAGCCCCCAGGATTCGCCGTCGTTGCAGGCCGCAAAACGGATCGGCAAGGTGTTCAACGAGTTCGATTCAGACAGTTCGGCGATGATCGTCCTCGAGGGTGACCAGCCGCTCGGCGCCGACGCTCACCATTACTACGACGGCTTGATTCAGAAGCTCCGTCAGGACACCAAGCACGTCCAGCACATTCAGGACTTCTGGGGCGATCCGCTGACCGCCGCCGGCTCGCAGAGCTCCGACGGCAAGGCGGCGCTGGTGCAGCTGTACCTAGCAGGTAACCAGGGCGAATCGCTAGCCAATGAGTCCGTCGATTCGGTGCGTGACATCGTCAATCACACACCGCCGCCACCGGGTATCAAGGCCTACGTCACCGGCGCCGCTCCCCTGGTCACCGATCAGTTCGAGGTAGGCCGCCACGGCACCCTGAAAACCACCCTGATCACCATCGGGGTGATCGCCTTGATGCTGTTCTCGCTTTACCGCCGCCTCACCACGGTGTTTCTCGTGATTTTCACGGTGATGATCGAGTTGACCGCCTCCCGCGGCGTCGTCGCCGTGCTCGCGAACGCCGGCATCATCCAGCTGTCGACGTATTCGACCAATCTGCTGACGCTGCTGGTCATCGCCGCGGGAACCGACTATGCGATCTTCATTCTCGGGCGATTTCACGAAGAGCGTTACACCGGGCAGGATCGCGTCTCGGCGTTCAACACGATGTACCACGGCACCGCGCACATCATCCTGGGTTCAGGCCTGACCATCGCCGGCGCGGTGCTCTGCCTGACGTTCACCCGGCTGCCGTATTTCAACAGCCTTGGCGTTCCCGCCGGTATCGGCGTCTCCGTGGCAGTGGTGGCGGCGTTGACCCTGGCACCGGCCTTATTGGTCATCGGCCGCCATTTCGGGCTGTTCGAACCCAGCCGCCCCATGAGTACCCGGGGCTGGCGGCGTATCGGCACGGCCATCGTCCGCTGGCCCGTTCCCATCCTCTTGGCGACGGTCGCCATTGCCGCGATCGGTCTGCTCTCCCTGCCGGGATACAAGACGAGTTACGACGCCCGCCCCTTCATGCCCGCCAGCGCGCCTGCGAATGTTGGTTATGCGGCCGCCGAACGCCATTTCTCGGAGGCGCGGCTGAATCCCGAACTGTTGATGATCGAAGCCGACCACGATCTACGTAATTCCACCGACATGATCCTGCTGGAGCGCGTCGCCAAGGCGGTCTTCCACACCGACGGCATCGCACAGGTGCAGTCGATCACCCGGCCGCTCGGCACGCCCCTGGACCACACGTCGATACCGTTCCAGATCAGCGCGGGCAGCGCGTCTCAGATCAACAATCTGCCATTTCAGCAGGCCCGCGGCGCCGACCTGCTCAAACAGGTCGACGTGATCAACAATTCGATCGACGTTCTGCGACAGCAATATGCGCTGCAACAACAGTCCAGCGCCGCCACCGACGAGCAGACCAAGGCATTCCAACAGACGGTCGCCACGGCGCAGGACCTGCGCGACAAGATCGCCAACTTCGACGACTTCTTCCGGCCGCTGCGCAACTACTTCTATTGGGAGCCACACTGTTTCGACATCCCGATCTGCTGGGCGCTGCGATCCCTGTTCGACGCACTCGACGGCATTGACGCGCTGACCGTTCAGCTGAGCAACGTCTCGGGCAGCATCGCCAAGCTGGACGCGCTGCAGCCGAAGCTGCTCGCGCTGATTCCGCCACAGATCGAAAGTCAGCAGACCAACCGTGATTTGACCCTGACGAACTACGCCACCACATCAGGCATCGACGACCAGACTGAGGCGGCACTGCAGAACGCCACCGCTTTGGGCCAGGCGTACGACGCGTCGAAGACCGACGACTCCTTCTACCTTCCGCCGGAGGCGTTCGCCAACCCTGAATTCCTTCGCGGGCTAAAGCTTTTCCTGTCGCCGGACGGCAAGGCCGCGCGGATGATCATCACCCACGAGGGCATTCCCGCTACGCCCGAAGGCATTTCGCACATCGACCCCATCAGGCATGCAGCGCAGGAAGCCGTCAAGGGCACCCCCCTGGCCGGATCCAAGATCTACATCGCGGGCACGGCAGCCACCTACAAGGACATTCAGGACGGCGCCAAATACGACCTGATGATCGCGGGGATCGCCGCGCTCTGCTTGATTTTGCTCGTCATGATGTTCATCACCCGAAGCATCGTCGCCGCCATCGTCATCGTGGGTACCGTGGCGCTGTCGCTTGGCGCATCTTTCGGGCTGTCCATACTGATATGGGAGGACCTTTTCGGTATCCCACTGTTCTGGATCGTGCTGGCGCTGGGCATCATTCTGCTGTTGGCCGTAGGGTCGGACTACAACTTGCTGCTGATCTCACGGTTCAAAGAAGAGATCCATGCGGGCATCAACACCGGCATCATCCGGGCGATGGCCGGCTCCGGCGCGGTGGTGACGGCCGCCGGGCTGGTGTTCGCGGCCACCATGGCATCGTTCATTTTCGCCGATCTGCGGATTCTCGGGCAGATCGGGACCACAATCGCCCTCGGTCTGTTGTTCGACACGCTGATCGTCAGATCGTTCATGACGCCGTCGATCGCAGCGCTGCTCGGACGCTGGTTCTGGTGGCCGCTGAAGGTGCGTCAACGCCCGGTACCCCAGGCGTTTGCCTTACCCGACCAACGGGAGCGACAACTACCCCTGTGGGACGACGGAGACTCCGCACCGACGTCCGAGCTGCCCCGACGCGGCTAGGCGGTGGCGAGCTCGTCGTCCGGCTTGGGCGCCGTCACCGATACGTCCCGCAGCTTCCCTTTCAACCCCGCGACCCTGCGCAGCTGAGCGACGATGTTCATGGAGGTCAACATCGGGATCCCCCCGATGAAGGTCCTAAAGGAGGGATTGCCGCCATCTCTGTGCAGCATGTAGAGACAGCCGACCACGTAAAAGAATCCGATGGTGAACAGGGCGGCGGGTATCGCGTACGCGAGCGGTGATCGGGCGTCGGAAACCAGTTCCCTCGCGTAATCCACTTCATCCTGCGACATCGGTTCGCGCTTGCGGACTTTGGCCAGCACCGCCTTGTGGGCGCCCACTTGTTCACCCAAGGGATGGGATGTCCGCTTCTCCAGCCGGCCGATGTAGGTGAATACGCAAGTGGCGAACACGATCTCCATCACGGCAGCGAGGATCGTGAGATCACCCCACGGACCGAGATTCACCCTGTCGCTCCTCTTTTCCCCGTCGACCCTCGCGGCATGCCTGAAGTGCGAGAGCCCGCGTCGTCAGTGTTCGCGCGACTCTTGAAACGCTACCTGAACTAAGCATTTCTGTCGGTTCTCACAGGAACAAGACAGGAGTAGGAGTGAAGCCGCTCCTCGACGTCGTAGCCGCCGAAACCTCCCCATCGGCCGCGGGCAACGCGTAGTCGCGAATCGAGATTGACGAGCTCTTTCGACACGCCGAAGTGATGTCAAAATAGCCCGCCGTTTTAGGTCAATGTCCGCTGCAACTCGCCAGCTAAACCCCGACGTAGCTGTAGGTGTAGATCCTCACAATCGATGTCATATTCTCACCAGTCATGTCAGGTGTCGTTCTCGCCGCCATCGATCGTTGGTGTTCACCGTTTCTCATTCCACCGGTGCGGATCGACTTCGAGCGCGGATCGGTCCCATCTGCCGCGTTCAGCGGCCGCCCGATAGGTGGTGTGCAAAAACTCCAGAAGGGTGCGGTCTGGGTCGGCTGCCGTCCGCACCGCCTCGTAGGGCAGCAGAAACTGGCCATTGTCGGTGCTGTAGAAGGCTTGCTCGGGTACGACGGGGTAGTCGGCGAAGCCGTCGGGTTCGGGATAGGCGTAAGCGTAGAAGGCGCCTTCGTCGCCGCCGCCCGGCCAGAAACCGCAACTGCTCAACTCGTGGGAGTAGCCCTCCACCATCACCCAATCACCGCAGTTGGGTGCCCCGCCTGGATGCTTCGGCGCGGCGCGGCCGGAGAACCTGGTGCAGGCCAGATCCATTGCCCCCCAAAAGAAGTGCACGGGGCTGACCTTGCCGATGAAATGCGAGCGGAACTCGCGCATGACGCGGTCGGCCGACACGAGTTGGCGCCAGAACAGGTGCACGGCGTGTGGGTCGTAGGAGGCGTGCGTGTGGTCCTCGGCGAACGGGATCGCGGGATCGACCTCATTGGGCCTCGCCTGAATCTGCACCGCGATGCCGCGCTCGTCGAGCGCACTGATCGTTTCGGCATAGAAATCGGCAACCGACCTGGGTTCGAGCGCGATCCGACGGGCGCCGCCGTCGCTGGATCGGATGTGCAACCGGTGTTCGATGAAGTCGAACTCGATGTCGAAGATGCCCGATTCGTACGGAATCGCGGATGTGGTCAAACCTCGGGGACTGACGTAGAGGGTGACCTGCCACCAGTGATTGAGCATCGGCGCGTGTGCGAGTCGGATCTTGCCGACGATCTGGGTCCACATGTGCAGCGTGTCACGGGAGGCGGTCCACTCGTCGACCCGCAATGACGGCCAATTCTGCGCCGACGCGGTCTTGTTCGGGGTGGTCTCAGTCATCAGACAACCCTTCCTCCTTGTAACTGCGCGGGCAGTCGCCCGCCGGTTGTTTGGAGCGACAGCAGCGACGACTCATCCGGACCTCGAGCGCCATATTGCACGCGGTCAGCCCAACGCAGGCTCGTTCACGGCCAATCGCTGGGCAAGGGCCGTGCCCGAGCCGATGGCTTGTCCGTCACCAAGGCGACCCTGCCGGCACCGGTCAGTAGTCCCAGACGGCCGGTACGCCACGAAAGGCGTTGCCGGCGACCGCCACGTGGCAGACGGACGGGAACGGCAGATGAGTGGCCACCAGCGCTTCACGGGTCGACGCCAGTTCCTGCAAGAGCTTGACCCGGACGCGGGCCGCCTCCTCAGGGTCGTGTTCGAAGCCGTTGAACCAGTCGGGGTGTTCGAACGCGACCTGGAACACTGCGTCACCAGCGAACGTCAGCCGCTCGCCGCCGGACGCCAGGCGGACCACGCTGTGCCCGGGGGTGTGCCCACCGGTGCGGCTGGCAAGCACACCCGGTGCCACCTCGTACTCCGTCTCGAACGGCCGCAGCCGGCCGCGGTGCTCGTCCAGGAACCGCGTGGCGGCCGATCGAAGCGCGTCCGGCACCCCCTCCGGCATGTTGGTATGGGTGAAATCGGGCGACTCCCAGAACTCGGCCTCGGCGGCGGCCACGTGGACCCGCAGGTCCGGACGCAGCCGGCTCCCCAGCCCGTCGCCAAGCAGCCCGCCGATGTGGTCCATGTGCATGTGGGTGAGCACCACGTCGGTCACGGATGCGGAGTCGATGCCGGCGGCCTCCAGTCGCAGGGCCAGCCGCCCGGCAGTCGGGAAGTCCGGGAACTCCCCCCCTAGCCCAGCGTCGATGAGTATGGTCCGATCGCCGCTACGCACCACGCACACGTTCAGCGGCCACTCGAGTACGTCCGGCGGCAGGAACATGTCATCGAGCCAGGACGCCAGGTCGGCCGAGTCAGCGTTGTAGGCGATCGTCTTGCCTGTGATTGGTAGGACCCCGTCGCTGATCACCAGCACCTCGATCTCGCCGACGTGCAGCGCGTAGCGCGACGGTACCAACTCGTCGAGCCCCTCTCCGCCGAGGTGGGAAATGTTGTCCACGCTCATTTTTGTCTCCTCGATTCTTGAAAACGGCACGACCGCAACAGAAGAAGTGGCCGCCTGTATTTGTTTGGCTGCGAACGTCACGCCCTCGGCACGCCCACGTGGCGGTTCGCCCAGTCGAGCGCGTAGTCGGCCACGGCTTCCCAGCCGGGAGCGCCGGCCGTGAAGTGGGGTCGTCCCGCGAACTCCTTGTAGTCCACGACGGCCTTCGACTTGCCGAGGAGCTTCGCGGCCTCTCTGCTCACCGAGGCCGGCACCGTGTGGTCCCGTTCGTTGCCGAGCACGAGCAGAGGCGGGCGGTCGTCCTTGTGGAGGTCGACCTTGGTGACGGCGTGCGGATTGAAGTTGGCGAACCCCGCCTGGAAGAGCACCCGCCCGGGACCGGGCACGTAGTAGCGCTGGTAGGCAGCCGCGGCGTCCGCGTCGTTCATGGTGTTGGTGAACCTGAAGTGGAACTGCTTGGGCGACAACGGGACGGTCTTCATCCTGTTCGCCGGGTTGCGTAGCACCGGCCATACGGTGCGAATCTGCGCCGGTGGCAGACGCAGCACGCCCTTGATCTGCGCCGGCGAGACGGCAACCGCGGCTGCACCGAGACCGCGGTCGAGCAGCAGTTCGGTGATGAGGCCGCCGAACGAATGCCCCATGATCACCGGCGGGGTGTCTAGGCCGCGGATGATCCGGTCGTAGTGGTCGACGACCTCGGTGATGCCGAGACCGTTCATGACAGACGGGTCGCGACGGAGGGCCTCGACCTCGCCCTCCATGCGGGGCCAGGCCGGCGCGAGGACCTCGTGTCCGCGCTTCTCGAAACGCGCCTTCCAGCCCTCCCAGCTGCGCGGGGTGAGCCAGAGGCCGTGGATGAGGACGATGGGTGAATTCATGATTGGACTCCTCGGAGGTCGTGAGGGAGCGTCATACGTCGCACTGGATGAGGATCGCGCGTCAATGCGGTCGCTCGCGCCCTTGACTGTGCGTGGTCCGTGCCGTGGTTTGCGTAGTTTCGAAGTGCAACAGTGGCGACATGCCGCCCACCACGCGACTCGAAGCAGAATGACAAGCCCGAAGCCCGGCGGACGCGGCTACCCACCAATGTGTTGACTACGGACTTCCAAGGGTTCGTTGGACGACCGTCGACGCGAAACTGGGTTTCACCAAACAGCGCATCCGGACGGGCGGCGCGAACCAACAGGACCTGTTGGGCGCTCGCAGCCCGAAGGTGTATCCATAACCAGGGCGGAGGCTGATCCCGTGCCAGAGATTCTGACCAAACACGCCGTCGTCGACGACGTGCTGGACACCTTCCGAGAAATGTTGGGTCCTGACGCCGTCCGCTACCGAAACCACGTGTACCGCGGTCTGAATTATCAACGAAAGCTGTTGCAGTTGAACACGATTCCAGACGAGATCGCCTTCGCGTGGGCCCTGCACGACATCGGAGTCTGGACTTCGGGGTGGGATTACATCCGACCCTCGTTAGATCAAGTTGACGAACTTGCGCCCCACAACCGCATCGCACACGTCGACCGGGTGCGTCAGATGGTGGAATGGCATCACAAGGTGCGTCGCTGCCGAGACGACTGGGTGGTCGAGACATTCCGGGTAGCCGACCGGATCGACGTCACGAGAGGACTACTCCGCAGCGCACTGACACAGTCGGATATCAGGCAAGTGGTGAACGCGTTCCCGTACAACGGCTTTCACGCACTGCTGGTCCGCAGTGAAGCGGGCTGGGCTGCAAAGCATCCACTGAGGCCATTCCCCATGCTTCGTTGGTAGTGGGGGCTGCCCAAGCTAGTTCAGCCCCCAGAGCGGATGACCGTCGGCGGATACCGCCATCCCAAGCGAGCAGGGGCCAAAGCGCACACGCGGTATCAGGTCAGCATGTCGACTACACAGAGGATTATCGGAGGCGGCGCTCGGCGGCCGTCGGGACACAGATTTCAAGGCCGTGGCGGCAGGGTCGTTTTCGTCCCTGGGGTCGGGGGTGACAACCGTCCTTCTGGGTGCGCGTCAAACTACTGCGGGCGCTGGTCGGTAGGGGAATAATCCGACATGCGACGAGGAAGTCTCCCGGCATCGATCGTGGATAGGTGATCACGAACGATCGGGGAGGGAAAGCGGCAACGTGACTGATCGAATCTCGATCGTCATCGCAGAGGACTCATTGCTGGTCCGGGACAGCGTTTCCCGGGCGCTTTCGACCGACCCCGATGTGACTGTCGTCGGCGTCGCCGAGGACTACTACTCGGCGGTCGAACTCGTCGAAGAGCATCGGCCCACGATTCTGGTGACCGACGTTCGCATGCCACCCACGTCGACCGATGAAGGTATTCGGCTGGCGCGGTGGACGCGGACAGCGCATCCGGACGTCGGGGTGATCGTGTTGTCGAATTACGCCGACCCGAGTTACGCGGCGGGGTTGCTGGAGGGCGGAACGACGGGCCGGGGGTACCTGCTGAAGGAACGCGTGGCGCGTTTCGACGAACTCTCCGATGCGGTGCACCAGGTGGCGAACGGCGGGACGGTACTCGATCCGCTCGTGGTGGAGGCGCTGCTTGCTCAGCCCCGCCCCGCGGCCACGCTGAACCGGTTGACCCCCAGAGAACGCGAGGTGCTTGGCGAACTGGCGACCGGGTTCAGCAATCGAACGGTCGCGCGTCGGCTGGTGTTGTCCCAGCGGGCGGTGGAGAAGCACATCAATTCGATCTTCGCCAAACTCGAACTGACCCCCGACCAGTCAGTCGACCGCCGAGTCAAGGCCGTGTTGATGTTCCTCGACGACAGCGGATCGGTCTGATGTTGTGCGGCCCGCGATCGGCAATGGTGGTGCGTACACCATCGTTTTTGGCAAATCGATCCGCGACGATGGCGGGGTGGCGGACCTCGTGCGTGTCTGGGTCGTCGACGACCAAGCAAGCTTCCGACGGGCTACCGCCGCCACGTTGGATGCGATGGACGACTTCGTGATGGCCGGCGAATGCGAGACCGGTGAAACCGCGATCGAGCAGATTCCCAACGGCGACGCGGACATCGTGTTGATGGACATCCACATGCCGGGGATGGGGGGAATCGAAGCCGCGCGGCACATCTCGGCTGCACGAGCGGACGTGATGATCGTCCTGATGTCCACCTACGACGTCGAGGACCTTCCCGTTTCGGCCTCGGTCTGCGGTGCCGCGTCGTATCTGCACAAGGAACGCCTGTCTCCAGATTTGCTGAGGCGGATATGGCGAGCGGGCGCCTGAGGCTCACGTCGGCGGTCGGATCGGCGCCCCAACTGCGTGCGCCGAGAACGCTCGCGGTCGCGGCGCTTCGCTCGCCATCGTTGGGCCACGACCTGATGCACCGCTTCCGGGCCGAACGCTTCGAGTTGTTCCTCTCGGGCCACCTCGCATTGTGGGCGAGCGCCGGGATCCTGCTGCCGCTGTGGGAGTACTTCTGGTTGCTGCGATCGCCGCGGTTCCTGGCCTTCGTCGCCGTCGGTGCGGCGCAGTGCGTCGTGCTCGCCGTCGGGCTGCGACTGGCCCGGCGAGATCGGTATCAGCCATCGATCACGCTCGTCTGCATCGGCACGTGGGTCAGCGTTTCGCTGGTCACGCTCATCTCTCCGCCCCTGCTTCCGGCGATGGTCTTGGTGGCGATGGTGCCCGTCACCTTCGCCGAGCCCTACATCAGCCTGCAGCGCGGACTGGTGTTCACCGTGATCACCGCGGGCTGCGTCCTGGCCATGGCTGCGCTCGCCCGCATCACCCACCTGCCAGCCGCGGTAGTCCAAGAGACTCGTTGGATAGAGACCGCGTTCATCGTCATCGCGGTGCCGCTCAACGTCCTTCACGTCATGGTGATCGTCTGGAACAACGCCTCGGCGTTGAGGACGTCCGAGCGAAAGCTCGCCGAACACGCGGCCGAGCTCGCCGCATCGCGCACCCGGTTGATCACCGCGGCCGACGAGGAACGGCGCCGCCTCGAACGCGATCTGCATGACGGCGCCCAACAACACCTCGTCGCGCTGTCGGTGCTCGTCCAGTTGGCGCGCAACGCCGAACGTGACCGCGCCGCGCCGTTGCTGACCGAGGCGTCCGAGCTGGTGGATACGGCGATCTCCGAGATTCGTCGGCTCGCCCACGGGATCTATCCCCCGCTCCTGATCAGCGGAGGTTTGGCGGAGGCGTTGCCTGCGCTGGCCGCGCGGGCGTCCGTCCCCGTGCAACTAGACCTGGGGCGGATTGACCGCTACCCGCCTTCGACCGAGGCCGCGTTCTACTACTGCTGCAGCGAAGCGCTGCAGAATGCCGCCAAACACGGCGGCCCGGACACCACCGTCACGGTCACCGCCGTCGCCGACGAACAGACGCTCACCTTGACGATCAGCGACACCGGCTGCGGATTCACCCCCGCGATCATGGGGATGGGGCTGACGAACATGACGGACCGCCTTTCGGCCATTGGCGGTCGGCTCGGGATCGACACGGCGCCTGGACGTGGTACTCGCATCACCGCCGCCGTCGACACTGAGGTGGAGCCGGCCAGCTAGGCCATACCACGGGGGTGTGCACACCACCACCAACCGTGTTGCGCACACGGTGGTCAGGGCGGTGCCCGTCGCAGAAGGATAGGGCCACACCTTCGAAAGTCATTGTTTGACAGCATCTTCAAGAGCGGAGGCTCGTGTGTCGACAGTCTCAAGTCCAGCGGGACAACGCTCCACGGCCCGCGCCCAGATGTTGTCGCGGCTGGCCCATAGTGGCCGAGATGTCATGTGCTACACCGTCGGCGATGAGCGAAACATCCTGCTCAATCACCCCGACCATGTCGAACACGTGCTTGCCGCGAACCGCGCCAACTACAGCAAGGACACCGCGGCCAACCGCTACTTCCGCACCGAGATCGCAGACGGGATCCTGACCGCCGACGGCGACGGCTGGCGGCGTCAGCGGACCCTGCTCAACCCGGTCTTCCGCGACCGGGCACGGCTGGCGACCGCTGCACGCGAAGCCATCGCCGCCCTCGTCGCGCGGCTCGACAAGCTCGCCGACACGGGCCGCGAGCTGAACCTGTCCGCCGCGATTGGCGAAGTGACACTGTCGATTACGGTCCGCGCGCTGTTCGGGATGAGCCACGAACCGTTCATCGACCAGTGCATTGCGCTGGGTGGCGCACTGGACGATGCGAACTCCCTGTTGCCAGGTATGGACGGGGCGGGTCCGCGAGATGGGCTCTACCGGCAACTCCGCGCAGCGCTGTCCGCGTCGGCCCGCGGCGAGTACGGGCCGGCCCTGGCCGCGCTGGCCGACGACCCCGATCACTCCGGCGAGGCGCTCTACCAACAGCTGGTGACGCTGCTCCTGGCCGGATTCGAGACGACGGCGAATTCGCTCACGTGGGCGTGGATCCTGTTGATGCAACATCCCGACGTCTACGAGGAGTGGCAGCACAGCCTTGGGACGTCGGCGGCGCTCACCAAGGCCTTGTTCGACGAAACCCTGCGCCTGTACCCGTCGGCCTGGATCCTCGGACGGCGCGCGCTCAGCGACGATCACGTGGGCGGCGTCGACATCCCGGCCGGAGCCGCCGTAACGATCAGTCCCTTTCTGCTGCATCGGCATCCGAAGTTCTGGGACGACGCCGAAGCGTTCCGTCCGCACCGCTTCCTTCCGGGCGGCGCGCGGCCCGCTCACCGTTACGCCTACATCCCGTTCGGCGCCGGACACCGCTACTGCATCGGAGCCACCTACGCCCACGACGAGGCCGAGATGATCCTCGACGAGCTCGGCCGACGGTTCACCTTCCGATCGGAACACGTCGCCGACGCCCGGCCCGAGCACAAGTTCGTGCTACGCGCCCCTGACCCGCTGCGCGTCACCGTCCACCGGAGGAATACGCCATGACCATTGCGCCCGCATCGCCAACCGAGTTCGGCGCGGCAGTCTGTGCCCTGATCGCAGAGCACACGAACCTGCCAGTGGACTTCATCACACCCGACCGTGCCTTCGACGACCTCCCCCTCGATTCCCTCGGGATGCTCGAACTCATCCTGCTCGCCGAGGCCACCTTCGGGATCGTCGCCTTGGATGACGACGGGATCGAAGTGCACACCGTCGGTGACGCGATCACATTCCTCGCATCGAAATTGCCAGTCGCACAGAACGATTAGGACACAACGCATGAGCAGCCTCACCGATCAGATGTACGCCAACGCGGCGACCAGCCCGCGCGGGATGATCACCGGAACCTTCGAGGACCCGATCCGGCGCAGTTGGGGCGAGGTGCACGACGAAGCGCGACGGATGGCGGGCGCACTGTCGAAGATGGGTGTCGAGCCGGGTGCCTCGGTCGCGGTGCTGGCCGGCGATCCAGCCGACGTCGCCCCGCTCGCTCAGGCGGTCTGGATGCGAGGCGCATCGCTGACCATGCTTGCGCAGCCCACGCCGCGCACCGACCTCGCCATGTGGTTGGCCGACACGCATCGCGCCGCACGCACCGTACGGGCAGCCCTGACCATCGTGGGCGCACCGTTCACCGAGGCAGCCGAACCTCTGAATGCGGCCGGACAAGACGTGGTCATGCTCGAGGAGCTTCGGACTGGACCCGCCATCGAACCGCTGCATCCCGACGAGTCGGCGATCGCGATGTACCAGCTGACGTCGGGGTCCACCGGAACCCCCAAGGCTGTCCAGCTCACCCACGCAAACATCGTCGCCAACTCGAACGCCCTGTTCACGGCGACGGACGGCGATGCGGCCACCGACGTGATGGTCAGCTGGCTGCCGCTGTCGCACGACATGGGCATGCTCGCGTTCCTCGCGCTGCCGATGCAGTACGGCGTCGAGCTCGTCGCCTCCAGGCCCGAGGAGTTCCTGCGCCGGCCGGCGCTGTGGGCGGACCTGATCAGCCGCTACCGCGGAACCATCACCTCAGGACCGAACTTCGCGTACGCGCTGCTCGCCCTGACCCTCGAACGGGCCGACCCCGGCCGCTTCGATCTGTCCAGCCTGCGCGTGGCGATCAACGGCGCCGAACCCATCGACGCCCGCGACACCCGTCGCCTGGCCGAGGCGGGTGCACGATTCGGACTGCGTCCCGGGGCGATCACCCCGGCGTACGGGATGGCCGAGGCCACGCTGGCGATCACCTTCGACAACTCACCACAGGTCAACGTGGACCGGATCAGTCGCATCGATCTGCAGGAACGCGCGCTGGCCACGCCGGACGCCGGAGCCGACGCGTGCGGGGTGGTCTCGGTGGGTCTTCCGGTGGCGGGCATGGAGATCCGCGTCGTCGACTACTACTCGCGGCCGCGTCCGCCGCGACACGTCGGGTCGATCGAGGTCCGCGGCGCAGCGGTGTCCGGCGGATACCTCGCCGACCAGGGGTGGCGCGAGGGGGCCTTCATCCGTGACGGCTGGCTGCACACCGGCGACCTCGGCTACTTCGACGAACACGGCAGGTTGTACGTCTGCGGCCGGACCAAGGACGTGATCGTCATCGCGGGCAACAACATCTACCCGACCGATGTCGAACGCGCCGCCTGCGCCGTGCCCGGCGTCCGGGCCGGCAACGCGGTGGCCGTCCGCATCGACGCCGGCGAGTTCCGGGAGGGGTTCGCCGTGCTCGCTGAGTCGAAGCTCGCGGCCGATCCCGTTGAGGCGGAGCGCATTCGCGCCGAGATCGCCCTTCGTGTCAACCAGGCCGTGGGACCCAACGCACGAGCGGTACTGGTGCTGCCGCCGGGCAGTGTCCCCAAGACGGGGTCGGGCAAGCTGCAACGCCGCAAGGCCGCCGAATTGTTTGCGCGCCTCGACGCCGAGGCGGTGCCGGCATGAGCCCGAAGGCGACGACGAGTGAGGATCGCAGCGAGGAACGAGCGAGGACCGGAGCGAGGAGGAGTCGAGGCATTAGCAAAGCCCCGGCCATCGAGCTCGAGCGGCTGCGGATCGTCCGCGGCGGCAACACCGTCATAGACGACGTCACCGTGTCCGTCTCGGAGGGCATCATCACCGGGTTGCTCGGCCCGTCCGGCTGCGGCAAGACCACCCTGATGCGCACCATCGTCGGGAACCAGAAGATCACCGCGGGGTCGGCGACGGTGCTCGGCCACGCTGCCGGTGCCAAGAGCCTGCGTCGGCATGTCGGCTACGTGACCCAGTCGCCGAGCATCTACCGAGACCTCACCACCATCGAGAACGTCCGCTACTTCGCGGCTCTGTACGGCATCGGCATGCAGCGCGTGCACGAGGTCGTCGAGGCCGTCGGACTGACCGGGCAGAAGACCGATCTGGCCGGCAACCTCTCCGGCGGACAGCAGGGCCGGGTGTCGCTCGCGTGCGCACTCGTCTGTGACCCGGACCTGCTCATCCTCGACGAGCCGACGGTGGGGCTCGACCCGCTGCTGCGCGTCGAACTGTGGGAACAGTTCGTCGACATGGCCGACCGCGGAAAGACGTTGCTCATCTCGAGCCACGCCATGGACGAGGCGCGGCAATGCGCCGAACTGATCCTGATGCGCGACGGCGCCATCCTCGCGCACGCCGAGCCCGAAGCGATTCTGCGCCAAACCAATTGCCTTGACCTGGAATCGGCCTTCGTGGCACTCGTCCGATCCGAGCTCCAGCCCGTCGAGGAGGTCCGGTCATGAACCCGACCACCCACTGGGCGACGACCGTCCGAATCCTGACTCAGCTGCGTCGCGACCGGCGCGCGATGTTCATGATCCTGGTGATACCGGCGCTGATCACCGTCCTGTTCTACTCCACGCTGTCGTTGCAGGGGCCCGGGCCCGACGGCTTGACACCGTATGACCGGCTTGGCATCTTCCAGATCGCCGTCATCCCCTGCGCGGTGATGTTCCCCATCGCCGCCATCACGATGCGCCGCGAACGCGCAAGCGGCACGCTGGACCGGCTGTTCACCACCCCAATGTCCAAGTTGGACCTGCTGGCCGGATACGGCACCGCGTTCTCGCTCGGCGCCGTCGCGCAGGCAGTGATCGTCACGCTCGTCGCCTACCGGGTGACGGACCTGAGCACGGCCGGCAGCCCACTGCTCGTGGCGATGGTCTGCGTGCTGACCGCCGTGCTCGGAGTCGCCCTCGGGTTGTTTTTCAGTGCGTTCGCCGAAACCGAGTTCCAGGCCGTGCAATTCGCGCCGATCGTGCTGGTGCCCCAGCTGTTCCTGGCCGGAGTGTTCATTCCTCGCGACGAAATGCCCGGTTGGCTGCATTCGTTCAGCGACGTCCTCCCGCTCACCTATGTCGTCGAGGCGTTGCAGCAGATCAGTGCCAACGCAGAGGCGACCCCCCGCATGTGGCGCGACGTCGGTGTCGTTGTCGCCTTCATCATCGCCGCGGTCCTCGGCGGCGCCGCGACTCTGCGCCGACAGGAAGCCTGAGCTATGTACACCTTCGCCCACGACGGCGTCACGTTCACCGTCCAGCCCGCCGAGCAGGGCAGGCACACCGTGGTGTTCGTCAACGGGCTGTTCGGCGGCGGATGGATATGGGAACCCGTCGTCGCCACGCTGACCGCTCAGGGGTACGGGACCGTCGTCACCGCCGAACCCCTGGCTGCACACGAGACCGCAGAAGACATTCCCGCACTGCTGCAGAGCATCTCGTTGCTGGTCGACACGCTGCCCGATGCGGCCCCGATCCTCTGCGGGAACTCCCTCGGCGCGCTGGTGGCGATGGAGTTGGCGGCCGCCGAGCCGTCGCGGTGGGCCGGCGTGATCCTCAGCGGAGCACCTGGGCTGGGTG
Source organism: Mycobacterium sp. (assembly GCA_035649695.1). GTDB lineage: Bacteria > Actinomycetota > Actinomycetes > Mycobacteriales > Mycobacteriaceae > Mycobacterium. Next base: position 28,803 of record DASRJA010000613.1, read on the forward strand.
ACGAGCAGGACGCGGACAGCTTCGGTTCCGCGCTGCGCACCCCGTCACTGCGGCTCGGAGACCTCATCGCCGACCGGCTGATTCACGACAAGGAACTGATCACACCCGAACTGGTCGAGCGCTGCACCCAGGCGTTGACGCCACGCATCATGCTTCGCGCCGGGCGGGCGTTGCGCGCCACGCGCGGGTATGACGCGCGAGGGCTGTTGGGCCGCATCGATTCTCCCGTGCTGCTGATCTGCGGCGCCTGCGACGAGATCAGCTCGCCCGCGAAATGGCGAGACGCTGCCCCGATGTTCCCCGACGCCGACTACGTCGAGATCGCAGGAGCAGGCCACTCGCCGATGCTCGAGAAGCCGGACGAGTTCTCGGCCCTCGTGACTGCCTGGCTCGACACCATTCCTGCGCCGCACCTCTCGGGTACCGGCTAACCGCAACAGCTTTCACGAAGGAACCGACCATGGATTGCACGCTTTCCGCCTACGACACTCTCGTCGATTGGCTGATCGACAGGATCGCCGTCTACCTCGCCACCAGCCCAGCTGCGATCGAGACCGATAAGACGTTCGGAGACTACGGCCTGGACTCGGCCTTCGCGCTCAATCTGTGCACCGACCTGGAAACCGAACTCGGAATCCTCGTCGAACCCACCATCGCGTGGGACTACCCCACCATCGGTGACATCGCCGGTCATCTCGCCGAAAGCACCGGGAGGACCCGATGACTCCGATCGCAAGCCAGATTGCTGTCGTCGGCATGGACTGCCGATTCCCCTGTGCCACAGACATCGACGAGATGTGGCGGCTGCTAATGGCCGGAGAGGTCGCCAAGAGTGTGGTGCCCGCCGACCGGTGGGACATCGACCGCTTCCACAGCACACAGATACGGCCGGGCACCATGAACACCCGGTACGCCCACTTCATCGACGACGCCGACCTGTTCGATCACGAATTCTTCGGTATCTCACCGCTCGAAGCGGCCGCCCTCGACCCGCAGCAACGCCTGGTCCTGCAATCCGTTTGGCGCGCATTGGAAGACGCAGCCATCGACCCGCGCGCACTTGCCGGCACCGAGGCAGGTGTGTTCGTGGGCATGATGCTGAGCGAGTGGGGCGCGCTCAATCTGTTGGACTTTCCATCGCTGACGTCGCAGCGCGGAATCGGCGGTGGACACTCGATGGTCGCAAACCGGGTGTCGTACCACCTCAACCTCACCGGGCCGAGCGTCACGGTCGACACGGCGTGCTCATCGTCTCTTACGGCCGTACACCTCGGCTGCCAGGCTTTGGCCTCAGGCGACACCGACCTCGTCGTGGCCTCAGGTGTGAACATTCTGCTGACCCCTGCACTGTCCATCTTCTATACCCAGGCCGGGCTGTCCGCACCGGACGGCACCTGTAAACCGTTCAGCGCCAACGCCGACGGCATCGGCCGCGGAGAGGGTGTCGGCACTGTGGTGCTGCGGCGGCTCGACGACGCGGTCGCCGACCGCCAGCCCATCTATTCGGTCATCGCCGGCAGTGCCACCAACCAGGACGGCAAGAGCAGCGGTATCACCGCGCCGAACCGCTGGGCTCAGTCCAAGGTGATGCAGCGCGCACTCGATCGCGCGGGCGCGGCCGCCAGCGATGTCACGTTCGTCGAAGCCCATGGCACGGGTACGACGTTGGGCGACATGATCGAAGCGAACGCGCTCGGCGACCTGCACCGCACCGGCCGCGGCGCCCCGTGCCTCCTCGGCTCAATCAAGGGCAACATCGGGCACGCCGAAGGGGCGGCAGGCATCGCGTCGCTGATCAAGACCAGCCTCGCGCTGTCGAGGGGGTTGCTTCCCCCGACCGTTGCGGCAGCCGGACCCAACCCGGCCCTACGGCTGGACCAGCAGGGCCTGACGCTGGCCACCACGGCAGCCGAGCTGGGCGATGGCCCGGTGCTCGCAGGTGTCAGCTCGTTCGGGATCGGCGGCAGCAACGTGCACGTGCTATTGACCTCCCCTCCCGCCGTCACGGCGGTGCCCGAGGTCCATGACGACGACGAGGTGGGTGTCATCACCGTGTCCGCGCACTCATCGGATGCGTTGCGCCGCAACGCCACTGCGCTGGCCAACGCCCTCGATGAGAACAACGACGACGCCGTCGCCGCCTTGTGCTACACCAGCAACCAAGTCAAGTCGTCGCTCAAACACCGGTTCGCTGCAGCGGGCACCCGCAACGAGTTGATCGGTGCCCTGCTCGGTTACGACATGTCCGCGCGCACCGAGAAGTCGCCTCGTCGCGGCGGCAGGCTGCGGATCGGCCTGCTGTGCACCGGACAGGGTGCCCAGTACCCCGGGATGACTCAGGCGCTCTACCGCACCTGCCCGCCGTACCGTGAGCATCTGACGCGGGCCGCCGCCGCCGTCGATACCACCTTCGCGGGACCTAATGGATTGCTCACCAACATGTTTCGCGGCGGCGACGTCATCGACACCACCGAGTACGCTCAACCGGCACTGTTCGCGGTGTCGTATGCCATCGGCGCGGCGCTACTCGACCTCGGTGTCGAGCCGACGTTCCTGATCGGCCACAGCGTGGGCGAATTCGCGGCTGCAGCGCTAGCTGAGGTCTTGACGCTCGACGAAGCGGCCGGCCTGGTGGTTGCCCGTGGCGCGGTGATGCAGCAACTGCCGAAGGGCGGTGCGATGAGTGCGGTCGACGTCCCCGCCGAACAGGTTGCGAATCTTGTTGCAGAAGAGCCAACCTGTGGAATCGCCGCTATCAACGGACCGGCCTCGACGGTGGTGTCCGGGCCCGCCGCCGCTGTCGATCGCATCACCACAGCACTTGCCCGCGGCGGCGCAAAGGTCACGTCACTGCCCGTCTCGCACGCTTTCCATTCGCCCCTCATGGCGCCTGCGCAGGACGCGTTCCGCGCTATCGCCGGCGCAGTGACACCGCGGAAGGCGACGATCCCGATCATCTCGACCGTGCACGGCACGATCGTCGACGGCACCGACATGGACGCCGACTACTGGGCCGCCCAGCTCACGTCGACGGTGCGATTCATGGATGCGATGCGTACCGCCACCACGCAGGCGTCCCCGACCCACCTCGTCGAACTCGGCCCGCGCACGACCCTGCTGGCGCATGCGCGGCGCGGCGGCATCGACATGGACGTGGCAACCCTCGCGCCCTGCGTCGGGCCCGACGACGACGGCGCCGGTTTCGCGCGGGTCGTCGCCCGTCTGTACAGCGACGGGCTCACCACCCAGTTCGACCATCTCTACGATGCGGAGTCACGGACTCTGAAACGGTTGCCGCCCTATGTCTTCGGCGACGGATCCCGGTTCTGGCGCGTACTGGACACAGCGGCGGTCACTGGCTCGGTATCCACTGCGACGTCGGTCGTGGCTACTGAACCAGGCCCCGCGTCCGAGATAGCCGACGCCGCGCCGCTCGCCTCGCGTATCCGGCAGCTCATCGCCGACATCGGCGGCTACACCGTCGAGCAGATCGATCCCAACGCGCTCCTCGGCGCGGACCTGGGCTACGACTCCCTGCTGCAGCTTCGCCTCATCGAGTCGATCCGCACCGAGTATCCAGAGCTGCAGGAGGCGCCTGTCAGCGAATTGTTAAGTGCGATAGAGAATGTCGACGATGTAGTGCGCTACGTCGCCGACCGGTTGGCGGAGGTGGCCCGATGACCATCGTCGATATCGTTGCGGCCCGCGCAACGTCGGAATCGCTGGCATACGTCTATCTCGCAGACGGCACCCCGGCCAGTGAGCTGCGCTGGTCGTTCGCGGACACGGCGAGCCGCACCCGCGCCTATGCCGCGCACCTCCGCGATCGAGGTATCAGTGCCGGACACCGCGTCGTGCTCGCGATCAATCCGAGCCTCGACTACATCGCGGCCCTGTACGGCATCATGTGGCTGGGCGCCATCCCCGTCCCGTGCTTCCCGCCCCTGCGCACAAAGGAACTGGACCGCTTCGGAGCGATCACGGTCGACTGCGCGCCGACGGCCATCGTCATCGACGAGATGTACCGCGAGCCGATCGAGGCTCTGCGCCGTCGCCTCGAGTCCGTCGGCCTGGAGCCGACGGTCGTCTATGTCGAGCAGGTCGACGACGCAGGCGATGACTCCCCGCCCGTACCCACTGCTGCGCGTGACATCGCGCTGATCCAATACACCTCCGGCTCGACCGGGACGCCGAAGGGTGTCTGCCTCACCCACGCCAACCTGGTCAGTAACTGCGAGGCGCTCGGTCGCAACATGGGTCACGACCCGGACCGGATCGGGTTCTCCTGGCTGCCGCCCTATCACGACATGGGACTGATGGGCACGATCCTGGTGTCGATGTTCCAGGGTGTCCCGCTGGTCACGATGTCGCCGCTGCACTTCGTGCAGTCGCCCCGCCGCTGGCTCGAGGCCATCACCCAGTACAAGGTGACGATCGCCGTGGGACCGAACTTCTCCCTCGACATGTGCTCCGATGTGTTGGCCGACGGCGACAACACCGACCTGGATCTCTCCACACTCGAGCGGCTGTACTGCGGGGCCGAGCCGATCAGCATCGATACGCTCGCACGGTTCGAGAAAGCCGCGGCGCCGCTGGGTTTCAACCTGGACGCCTTGGTGCCGTGCTACGGGATGGCGGAGACGACGCTGTACGTGTCGGGGAAGAGCCCCGGCCGCAACTATCACACCGAGCCCTCACCCGAACCGTCCGCGCTGCCGCGGGACGTCGTCAGCTGCGGGAAGGTCGACCCCGAGCACACCGTTCGGATCGTCGAGCCCACCAGTCTCGAGGCTTTGAGCGACGGACGCATAGGTGAAATCTGGGTGGCAGGCCCAAGCGTCGCGGCGGGCTACCACGATCGGCATTACCTGACACGCAGGGTATTTGGCGCGCGAATCGCCGGCGAGCTGGGTGGGTACTTGCGGACGGGTGATCTCGGCTTCGTCCGATCCGGTGAGCTGTTCGTCACGGGGCGCATCAAAGACCTGATCATCGTCAACGGGCGCAATATCTATCCGCAGGACGTCGAGGCCAACGTTGGACGCGCAGACCCCGCCGTCCGTATCGCGGTGGCCTTCTCGATTCCCGGTGACAACTCCGAACAGCTGTGTGTCATCGCCGAAGTCGGCCAGCCGCAGGTGACCGCACAGGTGCACGCTCGGTTGGTCGATGCGATACGGGCCAGCGTGACATCGGAATTCGGCATCCGACCGCATGTCCACATCGGACCGAAGCGCACGGTGCCGACCACGACCAGCGGGAAGGTACGCCGTCAGGAGACCCGGCGGATGTTCCTGGCCGACGAACTACTTTCCGTCCCAATCGATTCACCAGCCACACAGGAGTGCACGGCATGAGTCAGCTGGCATCCACACGACACCCGGCACCGAACGAGCAAGCACCGCTGCCTGAACGCGACGTCCTGGCATCGCGCCTCGCCTACCTCACGGTCGGCATCCCCACCTTGGGAACGGTCGCCGCCGTCGGCTACGCGATCAGCGACGGGCTGTGGCTGTCCGACGTCCTGGTGTTCCTTGCGATGTACCTGATCACAGGGCTGGGGGTGGAGGGGGGCCTGCACCGCTACTTCACGCATCGCTCGTTCGTGGCGTCCGAACCAGTGAAGGTGGTCCTCGCGGTCGCAGGCTCGATGGCCGCGCAGGGTCCCGTGATCTTCTGGGTGGCGAATCACCGGCTACACCACGCCTTCGCCGACACCGATCGCGATCCGCATTCCCCCCAACCGCAGGGACCAGGGTGGTGGGGCCGGGTAAAGGGACTGTGGCACGGCCACATTGGCTGGCTGTTCACGGTGAACAAGATCGACTGGAGTCGTCACACTCGCGACTGGTTGCAGGACCGCCGCGTGATGAAGATCAACGGGCACTACTTCACCGTGGTTCTGGCGGGCATCGTCATTCCGGGACTGGTCGGTGGCCTTGCCACTCAATCGATGCACGGCTTCGTCGGAGGCATCCTCTGGGGCGGCTTCGTTCGGATCTTCGCACTCGACCATGCGACCTGGGTGGTGAACTCCCTCGGCCACACAATCGGAAACCGCGAGTTCCACATCCGCGACCAGAGCCGCAATATCGGAGTTCTCGCGCCACCCACCATGGGCGGGTCGTGGCACAACAACCATCACGCCCGGCCCAGCCTCGCGCAGACCCGCCGACACTGGTGGCAGCTCGATCTCGTGGGGGATTTCATCGGGCTGCTCGACCGCGTCGGACTCGTCAGCAACGTCCGCTACCCCAACACGCAAGAAGAGAACCATGATGATCGAAACAGCTAGTCCAACAACGGCTTCGGATTCCAGACAAGAGTCGCTGGCCCGGGCAATCGTGCAGTTGAACCCGAAGAGCGCGCGCGCCAAGCGCGTCGTCGCCGCGGTCACCGTTGGGATACCCGCGGTCGGCTTCGCCATTGCCGTGTACCTGGGCGTTGCCGGCACGGCCACTGCGTTGGACTACCTACTCTTCGCGGTGTTCTACGTGATTCAGATGTTCGGCGTCAGCATCGGGTTTCATCGCTACCTCGCGCACAACTCGTTCAAGACCTCACCGTTCTTCGAGGGCGTACTGATGGTCACCGGGTCGATGGCCCTCGAAGGTCCAGTCCTGTTTTGGGTGAGCACCCACCGCCGCCACCACCGCTACTCCGACGAACTGGGCGATCCGCACTCACCGAACCTCAGTGGCAGCGGACTGGCCGGGAAGCTCAAAGGTCTTTGGTACGCCCATATTCCGTGGATGTTCAGCGACCAGGAGTCCCGAGTGACCGTGTTCGCTCCCGATGTGGTGCGGGATCGGCGCCTCTACTTCTACAACCGGACGTATCCCGTCTGGGCGTTGACGAGCCTGCTGCTCCCCGCGCTGTTGGGGTTCACGATCAGGGGCACGGCCGCAGCGGCGTTCTCCGGTTTCATCTTCGGTGGACTGGCGCGGGTGTTCGTCGCCAACCAGGCGGCCTGGTGCGTGGGGTCCGTCAGCCACATGATCGGTTCGCGACCGTTCGCGACCAGAGATGACAGCGCCAACAACTGGCCGGTGGCCATCCTCACGTTCGGCGAGGGCCTGCAGAACAATCACCATGCCTTCCCGGGCGCCTACCGTCACGCAATGCGTTGGTGGGAACCAGATCTCAGCGGGTGGGTGATCGCCATACTCGCGAAGGCCGGCATCGTCTGGAGCCTCAAGATGCCGGACCGACAGAAGATCAATAGCCGTCTGCGACGCAATCGCCCGTCGGTGAAGTCCACCGACGAACTTAGGAAAGAAGGTTGAACAATGTTCGGACGCAATAGAACCGCCACGATAGACGGCCCGCTCACACACGAGAAGCTACGGTCGTGGTTGATCGCGGAGCTGGCGCGGATGGTGAAGATCGACCAGGCACAGGTCGACACCGCCAAGCCGTTCCAGGCCTACGGCCTGGACTCGCGTGCCGCCGTTCAAGTTTCGGGGGCTTTGGAGAAGGTTGTGGAGCGTCGGCTCTCGCCAGGAATCCTCTTCGACCACGAGACGATCGACGAGCTCGCGGATCACCTCGTGGGTGAACTGCAGCTCGAGCGCGGCTGAGCACAGGAGATGCGTCATGACGAAATTCGTCACCCTCACCGATCCTGACCCACGGTTCACGGAGTTCATCGAGAAGAGCAACACCCTCGAAGGCGCGAAGCTCGCTGCCGCCATCCCGAAGGAGTACGTGCAACCCTCACTGGCACGCGGGCTCCTCGGCCTTGCGGCCAGCCTGTCGGTGTATGTCGGCGCCATCGTCGCGATGGCCGTTCTCGATCGGTGGTACCTGGTAGTTCCCCTGGCTATCTTGGCGGGTCTGGGCGGGTGGGGCCTGCACTGCATCGCACACGAGTGCGGGCACGGATCATTCTCCCGAAATCGCCGGTTGAACTTCGTGATCGGGCACCTGACCCTTGTGCATCTGCTGTATCCGTTTCACGCGTGGCGTCATGTTCACAACCTGCATCACGCCCACACCAACAGCCTGGAGCTCGACACCGACTGGGCGCCCATTCCCGAGGCGGTCTACCACCGGATGGCGTTGCGGGACCGAATGATCTACATCAGTGTGCGCACGTGGGCGGTGTGGGGCGGGACCATCCACCACTGGCTGCAATCGGGTCTGCGCCCGTCCTACTTCCCGAAGCGAGAGATGCGCCGGGACGCGCGCCGGTCGATGGCGTTCGTTGCCGTCGTCGGAGGCGCCTACCTCGCCGCGTTGACGTACTTCACCGGCTGGCAAGGTCTACTGCTGTACTTCGTCGCGCCGTGGTTCGCCACCCACGTGTGGTTCAGTATCACGACACTGATGCATCACAGCGCCGAGGACATCCCATACCTGACGTCCGAGCACTGGACGCGCAATGCCAGCAAGTTGCTCGTGACGACGGATTTCGTGTATCCGCGGTGGCTGCTGTTCCTCACCCACAACATCTCGCTGCATACCGCACATCACGTGTCGCCCGCCGTGCCGTTCTACCACCTCGGCAAGGCGCAGGCTGCGCTGCTGCAGGCGTACCCCGAGATGATGCGGGTGGAGAAGGCGAGTGCGCGCAAACTATGGAACATCCTGCGCAACTGCAGGTTCTACGATCCGGTCTCCGGGCTGTATTCGACGCGCCCGATGCGTCGGGTCGTCCCCCAGCAGAAGGAATCAGCGTGAGCGCCGGATTGTTTGTGGCCCAGGCCTTGACACGCGCACATCGGATCGCACCGCGGGCTGCTGGGTACGTCTGGACGAGCATCTTCACCAACACCCGCGGGCTCGGCACCGCGCCGAACGACCTGTGCCCCTTGGGCGCCAGCCGCGTGGAACTGACGGGCGTGCCGAGGGTCGCGGCGGTGTATGTGTGGGGCAGCGCGGAGCCGACGGTTCTTGCGCTGCACGGATGGGGAGCCGACAGCACCACCATGTCAAGCGTGGTGGCTGCGGCAGCCGACAGCGGCGAGTCGGCGGTGTGCTTCGACGCACCTGGGCACGGAGCCTCGCCGGGAACACAAGCGACGATGAGGGAGTATTCAGACGCTACTCTCGCTGTCCTGCAACGGTTTCCGAGCATCACCACCATCGTCGCCCACTCATTTGCGGCGATCGCCGCAGTCTCGGCCGTCGCAGCGGCCGCCGGCAACAGCGTGCGATTTCTGCTCCTGCTCGCTCCGGCGTGCTCACTGTCGGACGTTCTCGAACGATGGGCCGCTCATCGGGATCTGCCACCGGCGGTGGTCGAGCAGATTCGTCGTGAACTACGGCGCCGCGACGGCATGGAGGTATCTCATTGGGATGTCAGAACACTCGGTCTTCCGGCGTCGGTCCGAGTTCAGATCCTGCACGATCCGGCGGACGCCTTGGTGCCAGTGAGCGACTCGTACCGGATCGCGGCCAGCATCTCGGCGGAGATCCAAGCGACTATGCCAGGCGTTGGCCACCACCGGGTCATCTCCTGCGACGAGATGCGACGGGCTTTGACTGCGCGGGCGACCGCTTCCGATCGTTGAGTATGGCAATATCTCCGCTTGCCGGCGCTTGCTATGTTCCGTACGCGAGTGATGGGGAATTTCGCTCTCTATCTTGAGGGGTGGGCGGCTGATGGTGATTCAGCAGCGTGTCGAGGTAGCGGAGCCGTTCGCCGAGCCGTCGGCTCAGCTCTGGCACCCTGGTGAGGGCAGGGGGCCGAGCGCCTCGAGGGGCTACCTGTGCCGTCGCCATCGGACTCGGATCAGTATGTGACGGTTGACGAGCGGGTTGAGAACACCATTGGGGCCGGCCTCGGCGACCCTGATCCTCGGTGGCGATGCCCAGACCCTGTCCTGGTCGTTCGTGGCGACCGACTTTCCTTTCCTGGCCGCGTCGGGCAGCGCGCAAGCCAAGGCGATCTCGGCTGCCACCGGGAACAAGGATCTGTTCTCGGCCACCGTGCTCAAGGTGTCGCATCACGCGTCGAAGCACGGCGTCAATCTGGAACTCGTCGAACGGATCCACCCTGCGGTGACGCTGGTGTCGTCCACCGCAAGCGGCACGAAGTACGGGTTCCCCCACACCGTGTCGCAGGAAGCCATCCGGGAGGCGCTCGATCCGGTCGCCAGCAAGCTCAATCCGGCCACCGGGCTGCCTAAAGACCACAAGTCCGATGCCGAACTGCGCATCTTTCTACACCAGCGATACCACCACGGGACCGGGCGGCCCCGATGCTGGATCCTTCGCCCTATTGCTGCGCGGCGAGCGTCGCGAGCTCTGGCGCTTCGGCGATGCTCCCAGCCAATCGGTCGACCTCAGCAGTGCCAGGCTGTGGACGTGAAGCCCGACCCGCGCTGAGTCCGTCGCCCGGTCAGCGGAAGCGGACGTCCAACGTCGCCAGACCGAAGATCTTCTTGCCGTCGGACTTCGCCGAGACGATGACAACCCCGGAGCGGGTCTCAGGGTCCAGCGACTTGATCCGGCCGCCGAACTCGATGTCCGCGCCCCCGGTGGCCGACACGATCGCGGGCGCGGACAGCCGCACCGCGTAGCGGGTAACCGCACCGGGATCACCCGACCACGCGGAGGCGAAGCCGGCACCCAACCCCATGGTGAGCATTCCGTGGGCGATCACATCGGGCAGCCCGGCCAGCTTCGCGATGGCCTCGTCCCAGTGAATCGGGTTGGCGTCGCCGGCCACGCCGGCGTAGTTCACCAGGTCGCCGCGGGACAGTCGGGTGTGGTGCACCGGTAGCTCGTCGCCGACCTTCACGTCATCGAACGACGGCGTGCCCGGCGTGCGGGCGGTGCTGTCGGCGATCCGCACCTCGCCCTCGGGGCGCACCGTCTTGTGGTACTCGGATTCGCCGACCCCGAAGATGTCGACGTCGTGCATCATCGCGTTGTGCACGGCTGTCTTGATCTCCGGATTGAGATCCTCGGCGGTGACGCCGACGACGGTGGTGTGCAGGGTGTGCACCCGCTCGCCGGCGGTGTCGGTGAAGGTGTTGGTGACGGTGATCAGGTCTCTGCCGGCGATGCGGCGCACTGACGTCAGTTCGACGTCGACGTGCAGTTCGTCGCCGGCCACGATCGGGCGGTGCTGCTCGAAGACCTCTTCGGTCTGCATGTAGGTGTCGTAACCGACGACCACCTGTTCGAACATGTGGCGATTGCAGGTCATGCCTGGAGTCGACGTAAACGTCAGCGGCGCCATGAGGTCCGAATATCCCAGCTCAGCGGCGGCGGCGACATCCCAGTGCGCGGGGTGATAGTCCTGCACGGCACGGGCGTACTCGCGTACCTTCTCGCGGCCGACCAGGTAGGTGCCGTCCATCTGGTAGTAGTGGCCGACCCGCGCTTCAAGCAGCGATGCTTCTGGTGCGGTCATGAATTCGCCCTACTTTTCTATCGGCTGGTTCGCTGAGGCCGACCAAGCACCCTAACGCGCCGGCATTTGTCGCCGGGATTGGCGCTCGATGGCTCGAAGCACTAATTTTCCGGAGGTGATGTCCTCAGCTGCTGGTGCAGTCGCTCGGTGGATCGCTCCCCTTCTAACCGTTGCAGCGGTCGCCTGCGTGGGTCTAGTTGCCCACTCGGTGCCCGCCCCGGCGGTGCGCCTGGCAGCCGATGAGGGAAACCCGCTGGCTGGGTTGCCGTTCTTCGTCAATCCCACATCGGCGGCCATGCGTGCCGCGCAGAAGGCCGATCCGCCGAGCCCCGAGTTGACCGCCATCGCGAACACACCGCAGGCGTACTGGCTCGTCCCGGGCACTTCCGCCGCCACGGTCGCGAAGTACACCGGTGATGCGCAGGCTGCCGGCGCCATGCCGGTGCTGGCGCTCTATGGAATCCCACACCGCGACTGCGGCAGCTTCGCCGCGGGAGGCTTCGCGACAGGCGCCGAGTACCGCCAGTGGATCGACGGCATCGCCGCCGACCTTGGCTCCTCGCCGGCCGCGGTAATCGTCGAACCCGATGCACTCGCCATGGCCGACTGCCTGTCGGGTGACCAGCGCCAGGAACGGTTCGACTTGATTCGCTACGCCGTCGACACGCTGACCCGTAATCCGGCCGCGGCCGTCTACATCGACGCCGGCCACTTGCGCTGGCACAGTGCCGACGAAATGGCTGCCAGGCTCAACCAGGCCGGTGTGGACCACGCGCGAGGCTTCAGCCTCAACACCGCCAACTTCTTCACCACCGATGACGAAATTGGTTATGGCGAAGCGATTTCGGGGCTCACGAACGGTTCGCACTACGTGATCGACACGTCGCGCAACGGCGCCGGGCCAGCGCCGGACTCCCCGCTCGACTGGTGCAACCCCAGCGGCCGAGCACTGGGCACCCCGCCCACCACGGCTACAGCAGGCGCACACGCCGACGCCTACCTGTGGATCAAACGTCCCGGCGAATCCGATGGATCCTGCAACCGCGGTGATCCGCCGGCGGGCAACTTCGTGACTCAGTTCGCCATCGCTCTGGCGAGCAACCCAGGCCATTAAACGCTCGGTAGCGTCGTCGTATGACGGACAACCCGGCAGAAGTAGTCGAATCGGTCGAGCCGCGACGGTCGATGCGGCACTACTGGCGCCGCATGGCGATCGTGCTGACCATCACGCTGCTGCTGTTCGGGGTGCCGTGGTGGACGCTGTTCGCGCCGAGCGCATCATGGCCGACGGCCGTGTTCGTGGTCGGCACGCTGCTCTTCGTCGGCGCGTTCGCTGCAATGCCTCTGCTGATGGTGTTCGGTCACGGGCGCAGGCATCTTGACTGGGCCGCCACCACCGGAGACACCCTGCTCGGCGCGGCGTGGGTGATGTTTGTCTGGTCCCTGCTGGGTCAGCTGTTGCGCCTGGTCCTGCTGACCGCGGGAGTCGCGGATCCGGTGCGGTCCCGACTGGTCGCCGGAGCTGTCCTCTGTGCGGTCGTCGTTCTCCTCGCGTGGGGCTACGCCGAAGCGATGCGGGTGCCGCGCGTCAAGAAAGTCGAGGTCGCTATCGCGCGGCTCGGGCCCGGCTTGGATGGCCTGCGTGTCGCAGTCATCACCGACACGCATTACGGGCCGATCAATCGCGCGCGGTGGTCGACAGCCGTGGTGGCGCGCGTCAACGAGCTCAGCGCCGACCTCGTCTGCCATGTCGGCGATATCGCCGACGGGACGGTCGAGGTACGCGAGCTGCAGGCCAGTCCGCTCGCTTCGGTGAATGCCACGTTGGCTCGCGTCTACGTCACCGGCAATCACGAGTACTTCAGCGAGGCCGAAGGCTGGCTGGACTATATGGAGAGCATCGGCTGGGCGGCTCTGCACAACCGACACCTGATCGTCGAGCGCGGCGGTGACCGGCTCGTTGTGGCCGGCGTGGACGACGCCACCGCACAGTCGTCCGATGCCCGCGGACACCGAGCGGATCTCGAGGCCGCCCGCGCGGGGGCCGACGCCACGCTGCCGGTCCTTCTCCTCGCGCATCAACCCAAGCAGGTCTCCCACGCGATGCGCGCGGGCGTCGACCTTCAGATCTCGGGTCACACTCACGGTGGTCAGATCTGGCCGTTCAATCTTCTTGTCCGACTGGAACAACCGGTCGTACATGGTTTGAGTCGGCACGGTGATCGGACCCAGCTCTACACCAGCCGTGGCACCGGATTCTGGGGGCCGCCGTTTCGGGTGTTCGCGCCGAGCGAGATCACGCTGCTGACTCTCCGATCGCCCCTCAGGTAGCGCACCTCCGCAACTGAGGTAGTCCACTACCCCAGTGGGCCCTTTTCCGCCGACCTAGATTCCCGAATAGATACGCACAACTGCCTTATTGGGATCGGTAGTCACGCGTCCGCTATGTACTCGCGACAACGACGGGCGCAACTGCGTCCAGGTCTGTGCACACAGGAGGGCTCCATGTCTATGAACATCAACTACGAACCAGCCGCGTCGCGACAGTTCGAAGCGAATCCGCCGTTCTTCGGCTCCAAGGTCGCCTCCATAACGACACCCGGCTGGCAGAAGAACCCGGTCGGGTCACACCTCATCATGACTGTCGGTGTCTTCGCGTTCTGTGGCGTGCTCGGCGGCCTGTACATGTTCATGCAGTCGTCTGTCGAACGCAGTTCGACGTCGATGCAGCAATTCGCCGGGTACGGCTTCCTGGCCGTTGGTATTGCTCTCCTGGTTTTGGGTACGGCCATCTGGTATCGGCGGTCTCAACGGAAGATCCTGCTTTCCGTCACGACCGATGAATTAACTGTCAATATTCGGCCAGGTGACGTCTACTCATTCATTGGCGCGAAGCTGGGCACCTGGGGAGTGACCGGCGGCGCGACAATGGGTTTGGCGCTGCACCTCCAGTCTGGCGAGCGCCGATTCATTCTCGGCGGGCGCGACCGTCGCGTTGCCGCGGGCACACGGCTGGAAGCAGAGGACGTGGGCTACGGCCTACCGGTTGACGTCGACGCCTGGTTGTCGGCCGAAGACTTCGAGGAGATCCTCACCATGGTCAGCCGCCGCAGTGGGCTGGATATCCGTCGGCCCGGACCGGGGGACCCGATTCGCTGCTTGCTGTTCGTCAACTCGCTGAAGCTTCAAGAGATCGGGTCGTTCTCATTCAGGAAACAGTGGGAATTCTCGCGGTCGATGCACCAAGCGCGGCTGGCCATTGACGTTGTCCCAGAAGGGATTCGGGTGATCGACCCGCAGAGCGGTGCGCTCATTGCCGCGGTTTCGACTGCGCAGGTGACTGCGACACCCGTGATCTATAGCCCCGAGCAAGGGAATCACTGGTTTCCGGACCTCGGAAACGTCATCAGCGATGTGGCGACCAACTACTGGTCCACGTCGCCAGGCATGCGTGTATCCGTTCCTGGTATGGCCCCGCTGACGATCGGATGCCGCGACTCCGTTTCAGGTTTGGACTTTCGATTCTCGTGGCCCGGCGGCGTACCTGTCGTAGCTGCGCGCGCTGACTACGAGATCTCGGGGACGGATCTGCTCACTCTCACCGAGAAATTCGGGCTGACCCGCCATCTGCAACGAGGCGCATAGGCTCAGCTTCCAAAACCCGCCTTGCGCAACGCATCCGCCATTGAGCCCGCAGGTTGATTCGACGGCCGCCGCCCAGCATCCTTGTCCCGACGTGGCTTACCCTGGCGCTGCTTGTCAGGTTCGCGACGGCCGCCCCGATCCTGCTGCGGCGTGTCATTCAGGCGCAGACTCAAACCGATGCGCTGGCGTTCCACATCGACAGCGACGACCTTGACTCGCACCACCTGACCCGACCGCACAACCTCATGCGGGTCGGACACAAAGTGATCGGCCATCGCGGAGACGTGCACCAGGCCATCCTGATGCACTCCGACGTCGACGAACGCGCCGAACGCAGCGACGTTGGTAACGACACCCTCCAAGACCATGCCAACCTTCAGGTCGGCCACCTTCTCCACACCGGCAGCGAACGTGGCCGTCGAGAACGCGGGCCGCGGATCGCGTCCGGGCTTCTCCAGTTCGGCGAGAATGTCGGTCACAGTCGGCATACCGAACTGGTCATCGGCGAAGTCGGCGGGCCGAAGGGCACGCAACGACCGCTCGTTGCCGATGAGTTCGGCGAGAGTCACACCTGCGCGGTCCAGGATGCGCCGCACCACCGGATACGCCTCGGGATGAACACCGGACGCATCGATGGGATCGTCGCCACCACGGATCCGCAGGAAGCCCGCGCATTGTTCGAATGCCTTGGGGCCCAAGCGAGGAACCTTCAGCAGCGCCTTGCGGTTGCGAAACGGCCCTGTCTTGTCGCGGTGGGCGACAATCGCCTCGGCCAAGGATTCTGAGACACCGGACACTCGCGCCAGCAGCGGCACGGACGCCGTATTCAGGTCGACGCCCACCGCGTTCACGGCATCCTCGACGACGGCTTCCAGGCTGCGGGCGAGCGTGCCTGGCGTGACGTCGTGCTGGTACTGCCCAACGCCGATCGACTTCGGCTCGATCTTCACCAGTTCCGCCAGCGGATCCTGCAGCCGCCGCGCAATCGACACGGCCCCACGCAGAGTCACGTCGAGGCTCGGCAGCTCTTGCGCCGCATACGCAGACGCCGAGTACACCGACGCACCGGCCTCGCTCACCATGGCCTTCGCAGGAGCTTTGGCGCCCGCGGCGCGGATGTCGGCAATGAGTTCGGCGGCCAAGGCGTCGGTCTCGCGTGACGCCGTGCCATTGCCGACAGCGATCAACTCGACGCCGTGACGGGCGACGAGCGCCCCCAGCGCTGCCTTGGCCGAATCCCATTGCTTCTGTGGCTGATGCGGGAAGATCGCGCAGGTGTCCACCACCTTGCCGGTGCCGTCCACGACTGCCACCTTCACACCGGTTCGATAGCCGGGATCAAGGCCGAGCGTGGTGCGGTTGCCTGCGGGCGCTGCGAGCAGGAGGTCCTTGAGATTCTTGGCGAACACCGCGACCGCGTCTTCCTCAGCGCGTTGGCGCAGCCGGACGCGGGCGTCGACCCTGGCAGAGATGTTCAGCTTGGTGCGCCACGCCCACGCGACGGTGCCCGCAAGCCACGGCGTCGCCGATGCATTCGAGGTCATGTCGATACCGAGGGTCTGGGCGATCATCGCGTGGTAGAACTCGTCGTCGCCACCGTCGAACGTCAGCGCAAGCGCCTCTTCCTTCTCGCCACGCATCACGGCAAGCACGCGGTGTGACGGCATGGTCTCCAACGATTCCCCGAACTCGAAGTAGTCGCGAAACTTCTGCGCTGCCGCACCTTTCGCGACATCGTCTGACCAGGGCGCTGTGCGCAGCGAACCGGCCTTCCAGAACTTCTCGCGGATGGCACCGATGAGTTCGGCGTCCTCGGCCGCACGCTCGGCGAGGATGTGTCGCGCGCCCTCCAGTGCTGCGGAAGCGTCGGCTACGTCGTCGCGCAGGAACTCTGCGGCAGCTTCCTCGGGAACCAACGTCGGATCGGCTAGCAGCCGATCGGCAAGGGGCTCGAGCCCAGCCTCGCGTGCGATCTGCGCTTTGGTCCGCCTCTTCGGCTTGTAGGGCAGGTAGATGTCTTCGACACGCGATTTCGTATCAGCCGCCATCAATGCGGCCTTCAACTCGTCGGTAAGCTTCCCCCGCTCGTCGATAGAGGCCAGGACCGCGGCCCGACGGTCGTCTAGCTCTCGCAGATACTGCAGGCGCTCCTCGAGGCTCCGCAGCCGCCCGTCATCGAGACTCCCGGTCGCCTCTTTGCGGTACCGGGCGATGAATGGAACAGTGGCGCCCTCGTCGAGTAGCCGTACCGCAGCGGCGACCTGAACCTCCTGGACAGCGAGTTCCTCAGCGAGACGGGCGTTTACAGATTTCATCGTTGAGCTCCGAGGCACGCGAAGACTCTACCGACGAAATACCGACACTGCACCGCGCCACGAACACGAGAAAGTTCGACGGGAGATGTCGGAGACGCCGTGACGGCGCCGGTGTTGCACGTTCAGGTGATTGAGTCAGGACCCATGGCGGTCTTCGTGGTGGGCCGATGCACGGCAACCTTGCGATGTCGACTATTCCGGGATGAGTTGGTCGCTATCGGTGAACACCAGGCTGCCGGTGTCGAGCCTTACCGCCCACCGCCGGGCAGGATCGGCGATGCGTTCGGTGCCGATATCAACGGGGTGTCCGGCTGTCTGTCCGAAATCGTCGACAACGACCCCGCGGCATTCCGCGTCGGTGCCCGGATACACCCGGACCCGCATGTCCACCGCCACGGATGTATCAGTGTTCTTGTCGGTCATCTCACGAGCGCGCTTCCCCATCTTGACCCCCAGTTACGTGAATTAACCCCGATGTCAGTAGACCACGCTTAGCCCGACGTGGAAAAGGGAAAGCGTGTTCATCACGAACTCAGCGTGACCGCCTTAGAGTCCAGATGTCGAGAATGGCGTCACGGCTCCGTCCCACGGGTGAGCGACCAACTAGGGTCGCCACACTGAAGGGAGAAACTCATGGCCAAGTACCTGTTCCTCAAGCACTACCGAGGCGCGCCCGCAAGCGTCAACGACGTGCCGATGGACCAGTGGACGCCCGACGAGGTCCAGGCCCACATCCAATACATGAACGACTTCGCGAAGCGTCTGCAAGAAAGCGGCGAATTCGTCGACAGCCAGGCGTTGGCCCCGGACGGCGCCTGGGTCCGCTCCGACGGCGAGGGCAAGCCGCCGGTGACCGACGGCCCCTTCGCGGAGACCAAGGACCTGATCGCGGGTTGGATGATCATCGACGTCGACTCCTACGAGCGCGCCGTCGAGCTGGCCGGTGAATTGTCCGCAGCACCCGGCGCGGGCGGCAAGCCCATCCATGAGTGGCTCGAGGTGCGGTCGTTCCTGACCGCTGCGCCGAAATTCACCGATTAGGTGTCTGCTGCCGCCGGGGATGCGGTGGACGAGGCCCAGCTGCGGGACCTGATCCCCGGCGTGCTGGCGGCCCTCGTCCACCGCGGGGCGGACTTCGCGACCGCCGAGGACGCCGTGCAGGAGGCGCTGGTCCGGGCGGTCGAAACGTGGCCGAACCAACGCCCCGACGACGCCAAGGGCTGGTTGATCACCACCGCATGGCGCCGCTTCCTGGATCTCACCCGGTCCGATATCGCGCGGCGCCGACGCGAGGCCCAGGTGTCCGACGAGCCGCCAACCGGACCGACCGCCTCCGTGGATGACACGCTCCAGCTCTACTTCCTGTGCGCGCACCCGAGCCTCACCCCCGCGTCGGCGGTCGCCCTGACGCTGCG
>DASRJA010000614.1:0-20207 GCA_035649695.1 Mycobacterium sp.
CGTGGAACATTCGGCTCTGGCGGCGAATTCAACCCGATGGCCGACGAGATCGCCGACGGCGCGGACACCGCCGCCTGGCTGCGCGACCAACCGTGGTTCACGGGTTCCTTTGGCACTGTTGGGATCTCCTACCTGGGCTTCACCCAGTGGGCCATGCTGACCGATCCGCCGCCGGAGATGAAGGCCGCGGTCATCACCGTCGGCCCGCACGACCTGAGCGCCCCGCGCTGGGGTACAGGCTCATTCGGCCTCAACGACTTCCTCGGCTGGTCCGACATGGTCGCCCACCAGGAGGATCCGCGCCGCATCCGCGCGCTGGTCCGCCAGGTCCGGGCCCGACGGGCACTCACCCACGCCACCAGCGCGCTGCCGATCGGCGAGGCGGGCAGGGCGCTGCTAGGCACCGGTGCGCCGTGGTTCGAATCGTGGCTCGAGCATCCCGAGCACGACGACCGACACTGGGCGCCGCTGCAGCTACATCAGGCGCTGGAGCGCACACAGATCCCGGTCCTGCTGCTCAGCGGATGGCAGGACCTGTTTCTCGAACAGACGCTGGCGCAGTATCAACGGCTGCGTGAGCGTGAAATACCGGTCGCGGTCACGATCGGGCCGTGGACCCACACGCAGCTGATGACCAAGGGTGCCCCAACGGTCATCCGAGAATCGTTGGGCTGGTTGGGCGCCCATTTGGCGGACACCCGCCGGGTGGCGCGCAAACCGGTGCGGCTTTATGTCAACGGGCACGGATGGCGGGACCTGGACGATTGGCCGCCCGCGATGCCCGAACGCGTCCTGTATCTACAGCCGGCGGGCCGACTCGGCGACACCGCGCCCGGTGCGGACACGCAGGCGTCGAGCTTCACCTACTACCCTGCCGACCCGACGCCGACCATCGGCGGTCGGCTGTTGTCGCCAGAAGGCGGCTACCGCAACGACACTCGGCTCGCCGAGCGCGCGGATGTGCTGACCTTCACCGGTGACCCGCTGCCCGCAGATCTGTACGTCGTCGGGAACCCGCTGCTGCAGCTGTCCCACTCGTGCGACAACCGCTACAACGACCTGTTCGTCCGGATCAGTCAGGTCGATCAGCGGGGCCGCTCCCGCAACGTGAGCGACGGATATCTTTGTGCCACACCGGATTCACGCAACATGCGGATCGAACTCGACGCGATCGCGCACCGCTTCCCCGCCGGGTCTCGGATTCGGGTGTTGATCGCCGGCGGTTCACACCCCCGGTTCGCGCGCAATCTCGGCACCGGCGAACCGTTGATCAGCGGGCGGCGACTGGCCGCGGCGACGCATACCGTGCACCTGGGCGAGGGCGGCACCTCGCGGCTCGTGCTGCCCGCGGGCCCGCGACCGCCGTCGGACGAAGCTTTCCCTAGTCATCCAAGATGAAAGCGGGAGAAGAGTATTGACCCCACACAAGTGGCGGCGAAACTAGCGGCGGCGCGACCTGTATCGCGACGTGTCCGGGCCGTTGAGTTGTGATTGTTCTGGCGTGGTGTTCGCCGATGTTCGGTATCGCTTGCGCGGTCCCTGTGCCAAGAAACAGCAGTGCTGGTGCCGTCACGCCTGCGATAGCGGCGCCGAGGGCACCCGCGACGAACTTCTTGCGGATGGGGGTGGTGTTCATGATGTGCTCCTTGTCGTGTCGCCGCCCTGGATGGGCCGCGTGTACACGTAGGAGGAGCCATCTGCCCCGCGTCTGACACTTTTTGGGAAACTCGTTCGGCCGGCCTCGGCGGTCAACCCACTGAGCGACGTACTTTTTCGGAGATTTCGGCCAGCGTGGCGTCGTCGTGCACCGGCGCCGCCCAGGTCGGGTCCACCGGCAACGGAACCCAACTCTTGCAGCCCGCGTACTCGGGCGCACGGGCCAGCCGAACGGGCTCGACTAGCGGGCTGGCCTGCACCACGAGCACGGTGAGCCGATGCTTTGGGCGGAAATCCACCCGATCCTGCTGGACCGAATCAGCGGTCCAGATGTGAAGCGGCGCGATCGCGTCGAGCGCATCGGGCTGGCCGACCTCAACGGCGGCAACGACTTTGGCGCCGGCACGAAGTACGACAGCCTCGTCTGTGCTGTCCGCCGCCGCGGCGTCGAGCAGGTCACGATGCTCGGGTCGCACCCGTTCGGTGTGGCTATGCGCGACGGTCGGAAACAGCAGGAAACGGGAAGCCGTTACCGCGAACCGCTTTTCGTGAATGCCGCCCTTGCGCAGCAACACGGTCTGCCTGCCGTCGAGCAGCGCATGGATCGCCGCGCTCCACTCCTTGAGCGCCGGTTGGGTCAAGATTGTGGTCACCTGGCTGCGAGTCGCGCCCGCACCTCCGGCCGCCGCAGCGGGGGAACGGTCTTCGGCGGCTGCCGTCGCGGCGCCAGACCAGCCAGCAGCCGCGTGGTGATCTCGGTGACTTCGGCGACCGCGGTCTCGAAGGGCTCGACGTTGGCGCCCGTCGGGCGTGTCACACCGCTGACCTTGCGGATGTACTGGCGCGCGGCCGCCTCGATCTCCTCGGCTGTCGCCGCCGGCTGCAGGCCGCGCAGCTCCGTGATATTTCGGCACATACCGCCACGATAGGTTGATCTGATGGCCGACGACATCTTGCTCATCGAGACTGAAGACCGGGTGCGGACCCTGACGCTGAACCGGCCGCAGTCGCGCAACGCGTTGTCGGCCGAGCTCCGCAGGCAATTCTTCACCGCGCTGCGCGATGCGGAGGGCGATGGCGACGTCGACGTCGTCATCGTGACCGGCGCCGACCCGGTGTTCTGCGCGGGCCTGGATCTCAAGGAGCTGGGCGATTCATCGCAGCTGCCCGACATCTCGCCGCAGTGGCAGCCGATGACCAAGCCGGTGATCGGCGCGATCAACGGCGCTGCCGTGACCGGCGGCCTGGAGATCGCGCTGTACTGCGACATCCTGATCGCCTCCGAACAGGCACGGTTCGCCGACACCCACGCCCGCGTCGGGCTCCTCCCCACCTGGGGGTTGAGCGTGCGCCTGCCACAGAAGGTCGGTGTCGGGCTGGCCCGCCGGATGAGCCTGACCGGTGACTATCTGTCCGCGCCCGAAGCGCTGCGCGCCGGGCTGGTCACCGAGGTGGTGCCACACGACGAATTGCTGCCCGCGGCGCGCAAGGTCGCCGCGTCGATCGTCGGCAACAACCAGAACGCGGTGCGTGCGCTGCTGGCGTCGTATCACCGCATCGACGCCGCGCAGACCGACGCGGGGCTGTGGATCGAAGCGATGTCGGCGAAGCAATGGATGAATTCAGCGACGGGCAACGACATCGCCGCCAACCGCGATGCGGTGCTTCAGCGGGGCCGCGCACAAGTGCGCTCGCGCGAACCTCTTTAGAAAATCTCTCCCGAAAAGTGTGCGAGCGGCGCGGGGTGGCACTCCTACCCGTGAGAGCGGCCCATCGTTGAGGCGCTGCCCAAAAGTTGGTGAGGGAAATAGTGAGTTCCGAGTGGTACGAGAACTACTACAAGATGCGCGCGGCCATCTTTGAAGAGTCAACAGAGGCCGCAAGGAGTGCGCGTGCGTTCTACCGGGACATCGTCGGCGCTGACGCCATCGTGCGGCTCACGGTGGCGCTGAGGCTGCAGGTGACTGAAGGCGGGCAAGATTGGGCAATCGAAGTTGCGGAGTGGGAGCGAACCGCCGAGTTCCTGGACTGCTACGAGACGCAGCCACTGGATGACGAGGAACGCTACTGGCTACTGGAGTTGATCATCGCGTCGTTTGATGATCACCTGCGCATCCAGGGGCCGGACGAACGGGTGGCAGCCCGAGTTCGGCGTCACCTGATCGAGTCGTTTGAAGCGCATCGCGCCACGGTGGAGTACTGGGCATGCCTGGCGGAACCCGCGACAACTCGCTTCGCTATCACACCGTTGATGCGCGAGTTGTGGGAGTTTTGCCGAACGTAACGCTGCATCTGACGGGTCGGGCGAGGTCGCCGTGAAGGCGGATGGTGTTGTGCCGTGCTCACGGAGCGCGGGATCCACAAATCGCGTATCCCAACATATCAACGCTCACAGCGCATTTCGGCATCAACAGCCACGCGGTCTGGGCCGCCTCGGCACTGTGTGATCGCGGTCTGCCTCCTTTTGTAGTCGCCCGTCCGGGGACGCTCCGAAGAAGCCCTCGAAAAAGTGTCAGACCGACAGGGAGTGGCGGCTCATACAGGTGAGCGCTGTCCATCTGGGCCGCGGCAATGCAAAAGGAGCACAACATGAACATCACCCACACCCGTGACGCTCGCCGAAGATGGCGCGGCGCTTCCCCCGGCGTGCGACGCTGGTTGATCGTCCTGATGCTGGCGCTGGGCGTGCTGCTCACGCTCAACGCGCCGGCAGCCCATGCCGCGCCGACGTTGACGGCGAGCGAGAACCCAGTGTTCATCCCCTACAGCAAGGACACAGAAGACATCACGCTGGCATGGACCGTGGAGCCCTGGCAGCTGCTGGCGACCTTGACCGTCACCGAGAGCGGTACGCCCGCACCGGTGATCGACAAGACGGTGGGCCCAACACCGCCGCCCGGCGGCGAGCCGCTGACGGTCACCTACGGCAAGACCTACACCGCTGAGCTCAAGGATGTCATCACCCAGCAACCGCTCGTCGCGCCGCTCACCATCACCACGGACCGGATCGACATCAAAATCGACATGGGCTGCCTGGTGCAGTGCATCACCGAGCCCAAAGTGGAGCCGCACGGGGGCTGGGCAAAATTCACCATCAACACCACCGAGACGGCGAGCATGACCCTCGAGGCGAGCAAAACGAAGCCCAACGCCAACGGCACGTGGAACAACCCCAAAGATGTGGCCGCCTCCAATGCCACGATTCTGCCGACCCAGAACTGGACGGCGCCGCTGCCCAACCTGGACTCGAACACGACCTACTACTACGTCGTGCGCGCCCATGACACCAACGGCAACGAGCAGATCAAAACGGGCAGCTTCAAAACGCTGACCCGGCGCGTGGAGGTCACCTTCGCCGAGATCCAGATGATCGACGACAGCGACGACTTAGGCGACTGCGACTGCTTCTTCTGGTTCAACGCCGGCGACGAGACACCGAAGCCCTGGGGTGACTTCCAGCATCAGAAGAGCATCGCAAGCGGCACGACCGTGCACCCGAACGTTACGTTCACCATCGACAACGCCCCGAGCGAGATCCTGATCCGTGCGCTCGGATACGACGACGACAGCGCCTTCGGTTCGCTCTGCTCCGCCGGCACCGGCTACCTGCCGTACACCGGGAACGCGACGTGGATAACGACCTCGGGCATGGCCGAGGACTGCCAGCAGCTGACCGGGGACCAGGTCACGGTGTCGGTCTCCCACCAGGGACAACCCGCTGCGCCGGACGCCGTTGACGAGCAGTTCACGGAGCAGTTCACGATCTCCGCGGGATTGGGGCCGCTCGTATATAAGGTCCACGGGTCCTACAAGGTGACATATGCGTAACCCGGGCGTCTCGAGAAAGTGTCAGACGACCGGGAACACACCTTGAACAGCATCGACAGCCGCAAGAAGTTCGTCCCGCCTTGGACACTGCCGGCCGCCGGTGTGGCCCTCGTCATCCTCGTTACTGGGTGCGCGGGCGGCGGCGTGACCGGCTCCGTCACTACCTCGACGCCGCCGGTGCCGTCGGTCGTCGCGCTCATGCCCAATGACCACGGATACGTGCGGGTGGAATCGAAGTCGGGAAACATGCGCTGCTCGATCGCTGCCAACCTGGTGGCCTGCCAAACCTCTGCCGACAACTGGCCTCGACATCCGGACGGAACGCCTTTTCACTGCGCGAGCGTGACAGCAGGTGGCGAATTCCATTGGGTCGACGCCGATCTCGGGGCACTCGAGGGCCGAATCACGATGGACTACCAAACCTACCGAGCGCAGGGCTGGACGATCAGCGCGGCTGCTGGTGAAACCACATTCACGAACGACCGCAGTGGTCACGGCATGGTCGTCAGCACAGCAGACGTACAACCGTTCTGACGCGAACGACGCGGTGCTGCAACGGGGTGGCGCACACATGCGCTGAACTTTCGTACGCTGCGACCGTGAACAAAGCGCACGAGGCCTGCGGCAGCGACGAGTGGCGGCAGGCGATACGAGAAGTCATCCTGCCCTGGGCGCTGGGCGAAACCGATCTCGGTGACAACGTGCTCGAAGTCGGGCCCGGCTACGGTGCAACGACCGATGTGCTGAGCCAGTCGGTACCGCGGCTAACCTCGATCGAGATCGACGACGAGCTCGCGGCCATGTTGTCGGACCGATTCGCGGATGTGCCGTCGGTACAGATCGTGCACGGCGACGCGACGTCACTTGAGTACACCGACGACACCTTCTCCGGCGCGGCGTGCTTCACGATGCTGCATCACGTCGCGACGAACGAGCTTCAGGACCTGCTGTTCGCCGAAATCGCCCGGGTGCTCAAGCCAGGCGCCCCGCTGGTGGCCAGCGACAGCCTGGCCAGCGACGAGCTCGAGGCCCACCACGAGGGCGACACCTATAACCCCGTCGACCCGTCGTCGTTGCCATCACGGCTGGCCACGGCCGGGTTCGAGGGTGTCGAGGTGCGCACGAATCCGTTTGGTTGGGCAGCCATCGCGCGGGTCGCCAAAAAATAGGTGGAAAAAGTGGGCGAGGAGCGCGTGGTCGGCGCTCCTATCCATAACCGCAGCCTAACCAGGGCAGCGATCACCTCAGGAGAACGCCATGACCACCACCCGCACCAGATTCGCCGTCCTAATGGGTGCTGCGATCGTCGGCGCGGCGGCAGCTGCCTTATTTCTCGGTGCGGATACCGCACGGGCCGTGCCTGAACCCGCCGATCGTGGCGGGGCGGTGACCCTCGATTACCTTCCCGCGCCGCGTGAATGCGGTTCGTGCGGGGCAAGTAATCCGCAGCCCGATACGTCGGGGTACCCCGATACCCGCCTCAACCCGCCACCCGGCCTGAATCCCCCGCCGGGTCTTGGGGTTGGGCTCGGTGGTCCCGATACCCTGCCGCCGGCGGGAGCATTCAATCCGCAGACAGATCCCCCGAGCACCCCGGCTGGGCCGTAGGGCGCGTTCGACGGAAGGCTCACGGCGCAACGGGCACGACTCGGGTCTTGCTTATGCCCAAACAGCCTGGTCGAATATCAGCAGCACGACCTTTGTCATGGGAAGCACAGTCATGACGGCAGTACCCAGCTGGGACATCGTTGGCCCAGCGGAGACCGACGCGGAGCTCGCCCGCGCCGCCGCTGCCGGTGACCGTGAAGCGTTCGCAGGCATCTATGACCGCTACGCCGACCGGCTCCACGATTTCTGTATCGGAATGCTGCGCGACCGCGACGGCGCCGCCGATTGCGTCCAGGATGTGTTCTGCACCGCCGCGACCCGACTGCCGCAGCTGCGAGATCCAGACAAGCTGCGCCCGTGGCTGTACGCGATCGCCCGCAACGAAGCGCTGCGCCGCATCCGGGACCGGCGCCGCGAAACACCTTCTGACGAACTGCCTGAGGCCGTGTCTCATGAGCCTGGCCCCGAAACCCTGGCTGCCCGCACCGAATTGGCCGATCTGATCGCCGAGGCCGCCGGCGGGCTGTCCGACCGCGACCGCTCGGTGCTCGAGTTGGCCTACCGCCACGGCCTGGATGGACCCGACCTCGCCGATGCCCTCGGGGTGAGCCCCAACCATGCCACCAAGTTGGTGTACCGGTTGCGTGAGACCGTCGAACGTTCCCTTGGCGCACTGCTGATCTCACGCCGCGCCCAGAACACCCGGGGCGGGTGCCGCGAACTCGCCGCGATCCTGGACGGCTGGGATGGACAGTTCAGCGTGCTGATGCGCAAACGCATTTCGCGCCACATTGAGTCCTGTCTCACCTGCGACGAGGAGCGGCGACGGGTGGTCAGCCCCGTCGCGCTGCTCGGCGCCGCTCCGGCGTTCATCCCCGCACCCGCACCGCTGCGCGAACGCACCCTCAGCGAAATTCAGCTCACCGCATCGGCCACCGCGATAGAGGCCAACACGACCGATCCCAAGCCCGAGGCCTCGGCGCCCGGCGGGACCCCGCCGATCGCGGTCGAGAATGTCGACGATGTCGACGACGCCCGCAGCGATCGCACCCGCCGCGTGGCGCTGGTGATCGGGTTATTCGCCGCCACCCTGATGGCGTCGCTGGGGCTGACCATTGCCTGGCTGCAAGAAAAGACCACCACCATCGAACCCGCCGACATGAGTACGGCCACCCAACCAATCAGCGCCACACCGAGCGGCCAACCGAGCCAAACCCCAAGCAACCCAATTCCAGCTCCGCCGGTCGTGTCGGCGGAATCGACCACTCCAGCCGTATCGACGCCCCCCGTCACCGAAACTTCTACGCCAACAAATGTCTTCACCGCACCGCCGCCGACGTTAGAGACGGACTCACCCGTGTCCGAACCGTCGGTGCAACCGACTCCGCGCGTGTCGGAGCCGCCCGCTCCACCTACCCGGCGGACTTCCTCCGGGCCGACTAACTCGTCACCGCCGCGGACCACCCGTTCGCAGCAGCCTCCGCCAGGAATTGTGGCTATTCCCACAGGGAATCCGGACCCTCCGAAACGGCGCGTAACGCGAAGGGGCACAGGGCTCTAACCCACCCTTGCAGCCAGCGAGTCTCAGGCGCTACGGCAGCCGTTCAAGAAAATACTCGGAAAACTGTCCGGGTGGCGCTAGATCGACGCTCCTACACATGACAGCGGCCATCCGGGCCCCTGCATTACCCAGAATCGATTCTGTGAAGGAGGAAGATCCATGGCCAGTGTCAGCTTTTCCCACATCGGCTACATCACCGCCATCGAGCCGGGCGACACTCACCACGTCTCGTGGAATAACGCTGCGGCCCAACGGGTGTGGGCATTCAGCGTGGATGCGATGCTCTCGCTGAAGATCCCGCCTGCAATCGGGGCGTCTGCACGCGTCGAGATCACGCGCGTCGAGTATCGCGAGGTCAACAACGGCGCGGGCAACCTAGAAAAGGAGATCCACTGGTGGATCAAGAATACGGGGACGACCGACGCCAGCTACGCCATTCACATGGCCACGATCAAAGAGTGAGAAGACGTGCCATGAAACTGCTTGTGCTGTGCGACTCCGCCGGGAACATCCAGTCGGTGGCAGTCCCGAACCCGGAACTGCCCGGCAAACTGCAATTAGAAGTCGAGGGCGGACCGACGGCCCGCGAGCTCGAGGTTGACGAACGCGAGATCGGGCGGGAGGACCTGCTCGGCCAGAAGGGCGCGAAAGCGCAGGGACGAGCTCTCCAGAAGCTCCGTGAGCTGATGTAGTACACGCCGTCGCCGTACGCAACGGGCACACCCGTACGTCGTGAGGTTATCGCTGACCATCAGGGCCACCGTGAGGGGCCCTGATGGTTTTGCGATAGGGCGAGCCAGTCTGACTCTGCCGCAGTCTGATTCGCCAAGTTCTCTCAACGTTCTGGTCCTCCAAGAATTGTCCGCCCGGCGGTGGTGGTGGCTCTTACCCAGGAATGCGGGCATCGGGTCCCACCGTCGAGAAGGAGCACGTTCATGACCACCACCCACGCCAATTACGGCAGCAACAACGACGACAACGCCGCCATCGTCATCGGCAACGACAGCCAAGCCGGCGCTGGCCTCTTCGGTGACAACAACGACGACAACACCGCCGTCGCCATCGGCACCGATAGCGGCGCTTCCGCAGGCGCGAACGTGGTCGCTGTCAGTTTCTACAACAACAACACGGGCAACAAAGCCCTTGCCATCAACGGCGGTACGGCACTCGCCGGTTTCAACGGCAGCGACAACGACAACAACAGCGCCACCGCCTTTGGACCCGACAGCCTGGCCGCGGCAGGCGGCGGCGAGGTCTTCGGGCTTACTCTGGGCAACTTCAACACTGGCAACGAAGCCACCGCCACGCAGGGCGGCGAGGCTTTGGCTGGCGTCAACGGTGACTTCAGCGACAACAACACCGCCACCGCCTCCGACGCCGGCAGCCTGGCCTCGGCCGGCTCCGTCGGCTTCAACCTCGACGACTACGACGCTGCCGCGACCGGTGGGCAGACCGACGTCCAGCCATAGGAGTGGGTTGGCTGAGAAAAAAATAAGTTGGAAAAAGTGTGCGAGGAGCGCGTGGTCGTCGCTCCTACCTGTAGCCGCAGCCCAACCGGGGCAGCAAACCCACACCAAGGAAACCGGCCATGACCACCACGTACGACACAGACCCGAACACCCAGACGGTCGCGGCCGCGTGGGCGTCGAGCCCACTGGGTCAACCGGAGCGCGAACTCCGACACGGCTTCGCCACCGCCGAGCCGGCCGAATTCGATGAGCCGAAGTCGCCCGCCAAGCGGGCGATTCTCGCGGCGGCGCTCGCGGCCGGCGTCATCGGAGGCGCCGTGCTCGGCGTCTCGCTGTTCGACTTCAGCGACTCCTCCCAGCCCACGGTTGTGGAGCAGGGAGCTGTCCCCGGACACGCCGTCGTCGTCGGCCCAAACGGAACCGCACCTGCTCCGTCCACACAGGTTGTGCCCGAGCAGAAAGCGGCTCCGAGCGTCGTCGTGCCGGCGCCTCAGCGCGGGCCGGGTCCGGTCGTTGTCGCCACACCTCCGGTAGCCCCACCTCCGGCGGCCCCGCCGAGCGAGCCCCCGGTGGTCGTCGATGTCCCGAATCCGGACTACCCGCCGCTTCCGCCCAAGCCGGAGGATCCGAAGCCCGAGCCGCCGAATCCGGTGCCGCCGGTGCCGGACGATCTGGATTTCAAGCTGCCGGACCCGCCGAAGCCGGACCCCAAGCCGGTCCCGGACGATCTGGATTTCAAGCTGCCGGACCCGCCGAAGCCAGACCCCAAGCCGGTCCCGCCGGTTTTCCTGCCGGACCTTCCGCTGGCTCCCTCCCCGCAGCTCAATCCGCAGCCGGAACCGCCGAGCTTGCCGGACTTGGTCCTGCAGGCACCGGTCAAGTCGTAGCATCACCGCTACCCAGGTTGGGGGACGATGTCATGACCGCAGCATCCTATTGGGACATCGTGGGGCCGTCCGGAAGCGATGCGGAGCTCGCGAGAGCATCCGCGGCCGGCGACCGGACGGCTTTCGCGGACATCTACGACCGCTACGCCGACCGCTTGCACGATTTCTGCGTCGGAATGCTGGCTGATCGGGACGGCGCGGCCGACTGCGTGCAAGACGTGTTCTGTATTGCGGCGACGCGCCTTCCGCAGCTGCGGGATCCGGATAAGTTGCGGCCCTGGCTCTACTCGATCGCCCGCAACGAGGCGCTGCGGCGAATCCGTGAGCGTCGGCGCGAAGCACCATCCGAAGAGCTGCCCGATACGGCCTCGGGTGAACCCGGTCCGGAGACCTTGGCCGCGCGCACCGAACTCGCCGATCTGATCGCCGACGCCGCGGGCGGGCTTTCCGACCGCGACCGCTCCGTGCTGGAGCTGGCGTTCCGGCACGGTTTGGATGGGCCCGACCTCGCCGAGGCGCTGGGGGTGTCTGCCTCCAACGCGAAC
This sequence comes from Mycobacterium sp., assembly GCA_035649695.1. Taxonomy (GTDB): domain Bacteria; phylum Actinomycetota; class Actinomycetes; order Mycobacteriales; family Mycobacteriaceae; genus Mycobacterium. The sequence goes on from DASRJA010000614.1 coordinate 11,555, forward strand.
ACGATCGTGCACCGGCTGCGCGGGACCATCGAACGTTCGCTTGGCGCACTGTTGGTTTCGCGCCGCGTCCGAAACAGCGGCGGCTGCGCGGAACTGTCGGCGATACTCGACGGCTGGGACGGCCACTTCAATGTGCTTATGCGCAAACGCATTTCGCGCCACATCGAGTCGTGTCAGACATGCGACGAGGAGCGGCGACGGCTTGTGAGCCCAGTTGCGCTGCTGGGCGCCGCACCAGCGTTCATCCCCGCGCCGGCATGGCTTCGCGAGCGCACACTGAGCGAGGTTCAGCTGACGTCCGCCGCAAGTCCGATCGGCGACGGCGGAGCCGATGCGGGCCGTGGTACCCGCAACTCTTTGTTGCCGGTCACGGTCTTCGTCGTCGCGTTGCTCGCCGCGCTCGGGTTGACCTTCGTTTGGATCAACCTGCAAGAGACGACGACGATCCAGAGCCCGATCGAGGTCAGCGAAACCGCGCCGCCCCCGGCTGCGCCCAGCCCGGTGGCTCCACCGCCGCCGCCACCACCGCCGACGGCCAGCGTGAAGCCACCCCCTCCGGCAACCGCACCGCCCCCCCGGCGGACGCCGACGATTGAGCAACCGTCCGCGGAGCCCACACCCGTTGCACCGCCGCCGATTTCAGAGCCGACGCCGGTCGAGCCTCCGCCCCCACCGCCCCCACCGCCACCGCCACCGCCCTGGCCTCCGTGGCCCGAGTGGCCACAGTGGCAATGGCCAGACCCCCAAGGCCCGCGGCCAGGCGGTGGTGACCTCACCGGGCCGGGTGACTTGGTCCTGCCCGGCCAGGGCGGGTCGAATGGTTCGCGGCCTTGTTCGGCAATTCAGTGCCCGCCGTGAGCCACTATCCGGTTCCCGGCGCCAGCAGTAACCTCACAGGTTGCGCCAAGGTTGAGGGGCTAACCCAGTAGGGGGCGTCATGACTGCGGTACCCAGTTGGGATCTGGTGGACCCGCGCCACACAGACGCGGAACTGGTTGGCGCCAGCATGGCCGGTGACCGAGCGGCGTTCGCGCAGATCTATGACCGCTACGCCGACCGGCTACACGACTTCTGCGTGGGAATGCTGCGTGATTTCGACGCTGCCGCCGACTGCGTCCAGGAGACGTTCTGTCTCGCCGCGACCCGCCTTCCCCAATTGAGAGAGCCCGACAAATTGCGCCCATGGCTGTACGCGATCGCGCGCAACGAATCGCTGCGCCGGCTGCGGGATCGCCAGCGCGAAACGCCATCTGACGAATTGCCGGACATCGAGTCCGACGATGCCAGCCCCGACACCCTGGCTGCACGCACCGAGCTCGCCGATTTGATTGCAGAGGCCGCGGGGGGCTTGACGGACCGCGACCGCGCGGTCTTTGACTTGGCTTTTCGCCACGGCCTGAACGGGCCGGACCTCGCCGATGCGCTTGGTGTCAGCCACACCAACGCCAACACAATGGTGCAGAGGCTCAGGGGAACGATCGAACGCTCCCTCGGTGCATTGTTGGTATGTCGCCGCCGCAACCCAGGCGGATGCGCGGAACTCGGCCAGATCCTCGCGGGCTGGGACGGACAGTTCACCGTGCTGATGCGCAAACGCGTGTCGCGGCATATCGAGTCGTGTCCAAACTGCGACGAGGAACGACGCCGATTGGTCAGTCCCGCTGCATTGCTCGCTGCCACACCGGCCTTCATTCCCGCGCCGAAATGGCTGCGCGACAAGACACTCGGCGACATCCAGCTGGTCTGCCACGCCAGCGCCATGGATGGCCTATCAGACGATGAGGCCGCCTCCCACCACGACGATTCGGGCGCATCCGATGTTGACGGCGCCAGCGGAGAGCAAGGCCGCAGACGAGTGTTGCTGGCCGCCTTGTTGATCGCCGTGTTGGGTACCACTGCCGGACTGATGTTGGCGTGGCTGAACCGCGAACCCACCTCGATTCTTCCTACCGAGATCAGTGGAACGTCACCCACGAGCCAGGCCACCTTCCCGATCAGCTCATCGCCAACCCACACCACCGCGCCCGTGCCGACCACCGAGCCCGTCGCCCCTCTCCCCCCGGCCGCGGACTTACCCCAGGTGCCTGGTACAGCAGCCACGCCCGAGCTGATTCCGTCCGAGCCTCCGCCTTACTCGCCGCCGTCCGAACCAGCACCACGGACACGGCCGACGGCTATTACGCGGAGCGCGCCGTCGTATTCGCCGACACGGACGGCGGATCCGACTTCCCCGGGTGGCAATCTCGGCGGAGGAAACCAAGGCGGAAGCGATCGCAATCCCCCGCCTGGCGGTTCTGCTCCGTAGCAGACGTCGACCTGGCCGCGAAAATTCTCTGGCCAAAAAGTGTGCCAGTGGCGCGCGGTTGGCGCTCCTACCTATGAGCCCAGGAGAGGAGCCCATCATGCACATCAACAACAGCCGCAAGAAGTTCGTCACCGCTGCGTTCGCCGCGATCGCCGGCGCGGTGGCTCTGACGGGCTGCCAATCGCCGTTCACAAGCGCTGAGCCAGATTATGAAGCGCTGGAGAGTTACGTCTTCGATGAGGTCAACGGCGACTTTCCGTCGCAGATCTCGCGCGAGGTGTCAGGTGTCGATTGTCCGCGGCAGGCGGACACCGTGACGTCTGGTGAGTCGTTCGTTTGCACCGTGGATGTCGACGGTCATGCCGTGCGCGTGGAAGTGACGGCAAAGAACGAAGGGCTCGACTTCAACACCCTCGACATGGTCTACGACCTCGGACCCGCCGCGCAGGACTTCGCGGATCAAATTTCGAACGAGGTCGAGTTTCCCATCACCCTGAGCTGCGGCGAAGGCCTGAAGGTGGTTCCGATCGGAGACTCGTTCGAGTGCACCGCCGCCGATGAGTACGGCGACACCCGCACCATCAGGATCACGGCCAACCCGGACGGCGAATTCTGGGAGGTTCTCGACTAGCGCTAGCCGGAAGCCCCGACATCGCGGTGTAGCGTGAGATCGCCTGCGTCTAGGGTTCCGCCGACCGCCCGCCTGTGATCGACATTCAGGGCCGCCGGGACTGGTCCGAGCGGCGCCAGGACACCTTGGTGATCCACACCTGACGGGATAAAAGCCCTGAGGGCTCCTTTAACTGCGCTCTGACACAGAGCCCAACCCGAGGAGCCGCCTGGTGACACCCTCCATCGTGCTCGCCGTGTTGTTCGCGGCCGTGCTGCACGCGATCTGGAATTCGTTGGCGCATGCCGTTAGCGACCGGCTGGTGGGCTTCGCGTTGATCGGATTGGTCGACGCGGTCGGCGGCGCGGCCCTGGCGGCGGCCGGTGGTCTGCCGCCTGCGGGAGCGTGGCCGTTCATCGTCGCCTCCGCGCTGACCCACACGGCATACAACCTCTTCCTGCTGGCGAGCTATCAGCTCGGGGAGTTCAGCCAGATGTATCCGCTGGCCCGAGGCACATCGCCGTGGGTGGTGGCTCTGGTATCGATCGTGGTGTTGCACCGAGCGCTGTCCATCACCGAACTGGCCGGTGTGCTTGCGGTGTCGGCCGGACTTATCGGTCTGGTGCTGATCGGTGGTCGGCCCGGGTGCAAGGATCTGCCGGCACTGACGGCGGCGCTGCTCACTGGGCTGATGATTTCGAGCTACACCGTGATCGACGGCGTTGGAGTCACACATGCGCCTCTGCTGGCCTACGCGGGGTGGATGTTCTTGCTTCAGGCGCCTCCGATCGTGATGATCGCGCTGATCCGACGCCGCGGAAAGTTGGTCGCTGCGATGCGTGCCTGCGCGTTTCCCGGTCTGACGGGCGGCGCCATCTCATTGGTCGCATACACGATCGTGTTGTGGGCGCAACTCAGCGGCGCCCTGGCGACGATCGCCGCGCTGCGGGAGACGAGCATCGTGTTCGGCGCCCTGATCGGGTCGGTGTTCCTTGGCGAACGGCTCGGGCCACGCCGTGCGATCGCCGCCGCCGTAGTGCTCGGCGGGGTGGTTCTGATCAGCCTGCCGTGACCATCAACCGGTGCCGGGCACCAGCCAGTGGCCCGAGAAGGCGCGCCAGCCGACGAACGCCAGGCGCAACACCATGAAGGTGCTCAAGCCTGACCAGATGCCGAGCAGACCCCAACCGAATGCCAGCGACAGCCAGATCAACGGCAGGAATCCCACCAGCGCGCTGATCAACGTCGCGTTGCGCATGAACTTTGCGTCGCCGGCGCCGAGCAGCACCCCGTCAAGCGCGAAAACGATTCCAGCGATGGGCAATTGGGCCACCATGAACCACCACGGCACGCCAATCGCGTCGAGCACGGAACGGTCATTGGTGAACACGCTCGGAAACACCGACGCGCCGACGGCGAAGATGCCCGCCAGCACCGCGCTGGCCACCGCGGAAAAAATCGTCACCCGCCATGCGACGGACTTGGCATGCGCCAGTTCACCAGCTCCCAACGCGGCGCCCACCAGCGACTGCGCCGCGATAGCCAGCGAATCCAGCACCAGCGCAAGGAAATTCCACAACTGCAGCACCACCTGGTGTGCAGCGACCGCAGCCGCGCCGAACCGGGCGGCGACAGCACCTGCCGATACGAAGCACGCCTGAAACGCCATCGTGCGCAGCACCAGATCACGACCCATCACGACCTGTGCCCGCAGCACCGCCGGTTGGATCCCCAGTGGCACGCGCTCGGCGAACAACGACCGCAAGAACAGCAGAGCGGCCACCCACTGACCCACCAGGTTGGCGACCGCCGAACCGACCAACTCCAACCGCGGCATGCCGAGCCAGCCGTACACCAGCAGCGGACACAGCACCGCGGACACCGCGAACCCGGCTACGACGTATCGCAGCGGTCGCGCTGTGTCCTGCACGCCGCGCATCCAGCCGTTGCCCGCGGCCGAGACCAGGATCGCCGGCACGCCCACGATCGCGATGCGCACCCACGGCAACGCGGCTTCCGCAATGTTCCCACCCGCGGCCAACGCCGACACCAACGGCACCGCAAAGATCTCGACCGCAGCGACGATCAGCGCGCCCAGGCCGAGGGCCAACCAGGTGGCCTGCACCCCTTCCCCAACCGCGGCCGCACGGTTGCCCGCCCCGAAAAACCGGGCCGAGCGGGCAGTGGTGCCGTAGGACAAGAAGGTCATGTTCGAACTGAGCGTGCTTAGAATCAGCCCGCCGATAGCCAGACCGGCCAGCGGCAACGCGCCCAACCGTCCGACAACGGCGATGTCGAAAAGCAGATAGATCGGTTCGGCGGCCAGCACGCCAAGCGCCGGCAAGGCCAGGCCCGCGATCCTGCGAGTGGTAGCCGGGGCGACCGGCAGATCGCCCTCGGGTTCAGCCAAGAGCCGCGTACAGCGCCGCCACCACGTCGTCGGCCGATCCCGTCGCCGAATAGCCGGCGGCCAGCTTGTGCCCGCCGCCGCCGAAGGCACTGGCAACCGCGGCAAGGTCGTAAGACTTCGCACGCATCGACACCGACCAGTGCTGCGGTTCGATCTCCTTGAACACCGCGGCCACCTCGGCCTGCTGGGTGGTGCGCACGATGTCGACGATGCTCTCGACTTCCTCGGGCCTGGCATTGGCCCATTCCTGGTGTCCCACAATGGCATACACCAGTCCGCGACCACCGGCGGCGTCGGGCAGAAGCTGAGCCGACGACAGCACGCGCGACAGCATCGGAAGCCACGCGAACGGATGGCTGTCAAGCAGCGTGCGGCTGATCGACGCATTGTCGACGCCGAGTTCCACCAGCCGGGCGGCCAGCCGGTGCGCGCGGGCGCTGGCCCACCGGAACGATCCGGTGTCCGTGGTCAGCCCGGCATACAGGCAATGCGCGACGCCGGGCTCGATCGGCTTACCCCATGCGTCGAGCAGTTCCGCGACGAGCATGGTCGTGGAATCTGCCGACGGATCAACGTAATTGGCGGTGCCGAAGAGCTGGTTGGACGCGTGGTGGTCGATCACCAGCACCTCGCGGCCCGGGTCGGCGAGCTCACTGAGCGCGCCAAGGCGGTTGACGCTGGGGATGTCGACGGTCACGACCAGGTCGGCGTCGCGACGCATTTCGTCCGGGCCGACCAACAGGTGGCCACCGGGCAGCGACTGCAATGACTCGGGCAGCTCGGCCGGCGCCGCGAAACTGACCTCGACCGCCTTGCCGGCATGATCAAGCACCAGCGCCAGCGCCAGCCCTGCGCCAATGGTGTCGGCGTCGGGATAGACATGGCAGACCACGCTGACGGTGGCAGCCGCATCCAGCAGGTCGGCTACCTGTTGCGCATCGACGCGCTCGCCCATGACAGGGACGTCAGTCGTCTGGTCTGTTGCCGTCACCCATGTCCTCAGAGTCGTCTCGATCCCCGCCGGACTCCTCCACCCCGGTAACACGGTACGGGTCCGCGTCACCTGCGTGCGTGGCGCCCTCCCGAACTCTCGCCAAATCCTCATCTGCGGCGCGCGCCCGTGCCAGCAGTTCCTCCATCCGGTGCGCGGTGTCGGGAACGGTGTCGCGTTCGAACGCCAATGTCGGGGTGAACCGGACGCCGAGCGCCGCGCCCACCTTGGTCCGCAGCACTCCCGTAGCGCTCTCCAGCGCCGCCGCCACGCCGGCGTAGTCCGGCTCGTCCTCGAGATTGCGACCGAACACCGTGTAAAACAGCGTGGCGTCGTGCAGGTCGCCCGTCATCTTGGCGTCCGTGATCGTCACACCGGCCAGCCGCGGATCCTTGATCTCGTACTCGATCGCCGAGGCGACGATGGTCGAGATGCGCTTGGCCAGCCGGCGTGCTCGTGCCGGATCAGCCACGTTCCTTCTCGACCAGCTCGTACGTCTCGATCACGTCGCCTTCCTTGATATCGGAGTAGCTCAGCGTCAGACCGCATTCGTAGCCGTCGCGCACCTCGGTGACGTCGTCCTTCTCGCGCCGCAGCGACTGCACGGTGGCGTTCTCCGTGACAACGACGTTGTCGCGAAGCAGCCGTGCCTTGGCGTTGCGGCGGATGATGCCCGACTGGACGAGGCAGCCGGCGATGTTGCCGACCTTCGAGCTTCGGAAGATGGCGCGGATCTCGGCCCGGCCCAGTTCCCGCTCCTCGTAGACCGGCTTGAGCATGCCCTTGAGCGCGCTCTCGATCTCGTCGATGGCCTGGTAGATCACCGAGTAGTAGCGGATTTCCACACCCTCGCGGTTGGCCAGCTCGGTGGCCTTGCCCTCGGCGCGGACGTTGAACCCGATGATGATCGCGTCCGACGCCGACGCCAGGTTGACGTTGGTCTCGGTGACACCGCCGACGCCGCGGTCGATGACGCGCAGCTCGACCTCGTCGTCGACCTGGATGCCCAGCAGGGCCTCCTCGAGTGCCTCGACGGTGCCTGCGTTGTCGCCCTTGAGGATCAGGTTCAGCTGGCTGGTTTCCTTCAGCGCCGAATCCAGATCTTCCAGGCTGATCCGCTTGCGGGTGCGGGCGGCCAGTGCGTTGCGCTTGCGCGCGCTGCGGCGGTCGGCGATCTGGCGGGCGATGCGGTCCTCGTCTACGACGAGGAAGTTATCGCCAGCACCTGGCACCGACGTGAAGCCGATGACCTGCACCGGCCGCGACGGCAGTGCCGCCTCGACGTCTTCGCCGTGCTCGTCGACCATGCGGCGGACGCGGCCATAGGCGTCGCCTGCCACCACCGAGTCTCCGACGTGCAGGGTGCCGCGGGTGATCAGCACGGTGGCCACCGGCCCGCGGCCGCGGTCCAGGTGCGCCTCGATCGCGACACCCTGGGCCTCCATATCGGGGTTGGCCCGCAGATCCAGTGCCGCATCGGCGGTCAGCACGACCGCCTCGAGCAAGGACTCGATGTTGGTGCCCTGCTTGGCGGAGATGTCGACGAACATCGTGTCGCCGCCGAATTCCTCTGGCACCAAACCATATTCGGTCAACTGCCCGCGGATCTTCTGCGGATCGGCGCCTTCCTTGTCGATCTTGTTGACTGCCACCACAATTGGCACCTCGGCGGCCTGCGCGTGGTTGACCGCCTCCACCGTCTGCGGCATCACGCCGTCGTCGGCGGCGACCACCAGGATCGCAATGTCAGTGGCCTTCGCGCCGCGGGCACGCATGGCGGTGAACGCCTCGTGACCCGGGGTGTCGATGAAGGTGATCGGCCGGATGGTGCCGTCGAGGTCGACCTCGACCTGGTAGGCGCCGATGTGCTGGGTGATGCCGCCGGCCTCTTCCTCGCGGACGTTGGCCTGGCGGATGGTGTCCAGCAGTCGGGTCTTGCCGTGGTCGACGTGACCCATGACCGTGACCACCGGCGGGCGGGTCTCGAGGTCTTCCTCGCCGCCCTCGTCCTCGCCGTAGGTGAGGTCGAAGGACTCCAGCAGCTCGCGGTCCTCGTCCTCGGGCGAGACGACCTGAACGTTGTAGTTCATCTCGCTGCCCAGCAGCTCAAGGGTCTCGTCACCCACGGACTGGGTGGCGGTCACCATCTCGCCGAGGTTGAACAGCGCCTGCACCAGCGATGCCGGGTTGGCGTCGATCTTCTCGGCGAAGTCGGACAAGGAAGCACCGCGCGCCAACCTGATCGTCTCGCCGTTGCCGTGCGGCAACCGCACGCCGCCGACGACCGGCGCCTGCATGTTCTCGTATTCGGCGCGTTTGGCCCGCTTCGACTTGCGG
>DASRJA010000615.1:0-7027 GCA_035649695.1 Mycobacterium sp.
TGCCTGAGGCGACGGTGACCAGGCCGCCGCTTAACAACTCGTCGTCGATCTCGAGCTGTTGATAGCCGGGCGTGATGCCTGATTCGTCGGGCACCACCCACATCTGCACGAAATGCACTGGCTCGTCGTGAGTTTCGGAGCCGGTCAGCTTCCACGAGTCGTTCTTCTCCGAATGCAGGATGCCGCGGCCGGCGGACATGCGCTGGGCCAGGCCGGGGTAGATCACGCCGGAGTGCCCGGTGGAGTCCTGGTGGACAAGCGAGCCACGCAGCACCCACGTCACGATCTCCATGTCGCGGTGGGGGTGGGTATCAAACCCCGTGCCGGGGTTGACGATGTCGTCGTTGTTCACCAGCAGCAGGCCGTGGTGGGTGTTGTCGGCCTCGTAGTGGCTGCCGAACGAGAACGAGTGCTTGGAGTCCAGCCAGTCGATCTTGGTCTTCGCGCGATCGTCGGCGCGGCGGATGTCGACGGTCATGTCCTCACTCCTCGGTTCTGGCCAGCCTAGGTGGATGGCGTTGACCGCAACAACATAGATGATGTGTCATATATTCCATGTGGTTGACCGAGGAGCAGCAGCAGGTATGGCGGGGATACCTGGCAATGACGAGCCGGCTGCAGACCGCCATGCATCGCCAGCTGCAGCAGGACTGCGAACTGTCGCTCGCCGACTACGACGTGTTGGTCGCGTTGTCGGAAGGCGGGCCGCAGCGGATCAACGAGCTCGGTGAAGTGCTGGCCTGGGAACAGAGCAGGCTGTCACACCAACTGAGGCGAATGCGGGGCCGCGGTTTGGTCGAACGCCACGGCAGCGACGACGACCGTCGCGGCGCGACCGTCGACCTCAGCGATGCCGGCCGTGCAGCCCTCGAGGCCGCGGCGCCGGGCCACGCCGAACTCGTGCGCGCTGTCGTGTTCGACGGGTTGAGCGCCTCGCAGATACGCGCGCTGGCGGCGTGGATCGAGCGGGTTACCAGTCGGCTTCGGTGAACTTGACGACGCCGCGGATGTTCTTCCCGTCCAGCATGTCCTGGTAGCCGTCGTTGATGTTCTCCAACGAATAGGTGTTGGTGACCATCTCGTCGATCTTGAGCAACCCTGACTTGTAGAGCCCGACAAGTTTCGGCGTCTCGACGTGACTGCTGCCCCCGCCAAAGATGTTGCCCTTCAACGTCTTCTGCAACATCGTGAACAGGAACAGGTTGAGCTTTACGTCGACGTCCATCATCGAGCCCATGCCGGTCACCACGCAGGTGCCGGTCTTGGTGGTCAGCGTCAACGCTTCTTCGACGTACTCACCCTTCATCTCACCGACTGCGATGATGGTCTTGTCGGCCATCACGCCGTAGGTCAGGTCGATGATGGGCGCGATGGCCTCGGCCATCGACGGGTAGGCGTGGGTGGCGCCGAACTTGATCGCCTGGTCGCGCTTCCACTGGTTGGGATCGATCGCGATGACGTGCTTGGCGCCGGAGATGACCGCGCCCTGCAGCGCGCTCATGCCGATGCCGCCGACGCCGACGATCACGACGGTCTCGCCGGGCTGCACCTGGGCGACGTTGGTGGCCGACCCGAAGCCGGTCGGCACCGCGCAGCCCATGATGGCGGCGGTCTCGAACGGGACGTCCTTGTCGATCTTGACGACCGAATCCTTGTGCACCGTCATGTACGGGGCGAAGGTGCCGAGCAGGTTCATCGGTGACACCTCGGTGGTGCCGGCGTGCACGCGGCTGGTGCCGTCGGCGATGGCCTTGCCGCCGAGCAGCAGGGCGCCGCGGTCGCACAACGAGCGGTAACCCTTCAGACACGGCTGACACTCGCCGCACGCGGGGATGAACGCAAGGATGACGTGGTCGCCCTCTTCGATGCCGGTGACGTTCTTGCCGACCTTGGTGACGACGCCCGCGCCCTCGTGGCCGCCGAGCGCAGGCAGGCCGATCGGGGTGGCTCCGGTAGTCAGGTGGTAATCCGAGTGGCACATGCCTGCGGCGTGCATCCGGATCTGCACTTCGTCGGCGACTGGGTCGCCCAGCTCAATCTCGTCGACCCGAAACGGGGAATTGAGCTCCCACAGCAGAGCGCCTTTGGTCTTCATGAATCGCGATCATAGAACACGTTCCAAAACACGTGTCAAGAAGCCCGTTGACCTGGGGTTAGCTCCAGCTAGACAACGTCGTCGCCGAACGGCCACTTATGCCACGTTTTGCGCGCTGAGGCGTGCGGTAACTAGCCACTCGGGCGACGGACCCTGTGGACAACCCCCGCTGAGGAAGCGAAACCGTCGCACCTGATCGAGACGGTGGGCGCGTGAACACGACGCCGTTTCTCGGCACTGAAGCGCTTGCACGCGGCATGGTCACCAGGCGAACGCTGCGTAGCCAATACGATCCGGTATATCGCAACGTCTACCTGCCCAAAGGTATACAGCTGACGCCGGCTACCCGCGCCGTCGCGGCATGGCTATGGTCGGGCCGACAAGCGACCGTCGCAGGTCTGTCGGCTGCGGCCCTGTACGGCACTCAGTGGATCGATGCGCGACGGCCGGCGGAGTTGTACCGCCGCAACGGCAAGCCGGTCGACGGCATCGTCATCCATCGGGACGAGCTGATCGACGACGAGACGCAACTGGTCAGCGGCATCCCCACGACGACGCCCGGCCGTACGGCGTTCGATCTAGGCCGCCGTGGCCGTCGCACCGAGGCGCTCATTGCGGTTGACGCATTAGCGAACGCGACGAGGCTTCGGCCCCCTGATGTCGTACCTCTGTTGGAGCGACACCGCGGAGCGCGAGGTCTGGTTCAACTACGCGAAGTGATCGACCTAATGGACTGCGGCGCCGAATCGCCGCAGGAGACCCGTACACGGCTGCTGCTCATCGACGCGGGACTGCCGCGACCAACGACGCAGATCATCGTCTACGGCAACTTCGCCGGGAAGAAGTACGCGAAAGTCGACATGGGCTATGAGGACTTCCAAGTCGGTGTGGAGTACGACGGCGAGCAACATTGGACCAACCCGCAGCAATATGCGTACGACATCGACCGGCACGCGGAGTTGCTGGCCCGCGGGTGGGTGATCATCCGCGTGAGCGCCGAGATACTCCGGTATCGACCGGACGTAATTGTGGTGCGAGTGTGTGCTGCACTGCAGGCGGCTGGCGCTGAATGGCCAGTTATTGCACGAATTTTGGGCGAAAGCGTGGCATAAGTGGCCGCTCGACGCCTACAGCGAGGCCGGCAGGCCGAATTTCTCGAACGACGTCATGTGGAACGCCACGACATGGGATATGCCGTCCGGGGCGACCGCGAGTACATGCATCTGGAACGGCTCGTGCGCGCCGGTATCCCGGTTGATCATGTAGAGCGCCGCGGCGGGCTGGCCATTGGCGGTCGTGAGCACGAACCGCATATCGCCCGGGCCTTCGGCAGGGCAATGCGTCTTCGAAAGCAGGACGATGTTGTGCGGGCCCTGGTACCAGCCGTCGAACGGTGGCATCTCCCAAACCGCGTCAGCGGTGAACAGCTCGACCAGCTTGTCGATGTCGTAGTTCTCGAATGCCGCGATGTAGCGGTCGAGCAAGTCCTTGGTCTCCGGCGAATCGGGCTCGGCCAGCTTGTCGTCTTCACTGGGGCCGACGGCCTCGAGCTGCGCCCGCGCTCGCTGCAAGAGACTGTTGACCGCTGCGGTCGACGCGCCGATGGCGTCGCCCACTTCGGCAGCCTTCCACTGCAGCACGTCGCGCATCACCAGCACCGCCCGCTGCCGCGGCGACAGATGCTGCAACGCCGCCACGAACGCCAACCGCACCGACTCGCGTGTACCGACGATCTCGGAAGGGTCAGTTGGATCGGTCGAAGTGTCAGGCAGCGGCTCCAACCACGGGACCTCGTCACGCGCGGCGATGTCGTCGACCGGATCCGAACTCGGCTGGCCCAGACCCGTAGGCAAGGGGCGGCGCTGTCGCGATTCCAGCGCTGTCAGGCACGTGTTGGTGGCGATCCGGTACAGCCAGGTCCGCAAGGACGACTGGCCCTTGAAGCCGCCATAAGCCTTCCATGCCCGCAGGTAGGTTTCCTGAACCAGGTCTTCGGCGTCGTGCAGAGAACCGGTCATCCGGTAGCAGTGCGCCAACAGTTCGCGCCGGTGAGGCTCGGCCTTGAGCAGGAACTCGTCGTCGGTTTCGTGAGCGAGGACGGTCACCTAGCCGAGCTTACGCAGCCCCAGAGACAAGGCGAGCCAAGCACTCATTAATCTCCCCTGATGGCCACAACCCGCAAGGAACGCAGCGTCGACGGGGTCGGCGGCGTGCGCATCGTCTACGACGTATGGACGCCGGAAACCGAACCACGCGGCGTCGTCGTGCTCGCGCACGGGTACGCCGAGCATGCCCGCCGCTACGACCATGTCGCGCAGCGATTCGGCGAATCCGGCCTGGTCACCTATGCGCTGGACCATCGCGGACACGGCCGATCCGGCGGCAAGCGGGTCTATCTGCGCGACATCTCCGAATACACCGACGACTTCCAGACCCTGGTCGGCATCGCGGCCGCCGAGCACCCCGGGCTGAAGCGCGTCGTGCTGGGCCACAGCATGGGTGGCGGGATCGTCTTCGCCTACGGCGTCGAGCACCCCGCAGACTACGACGCGATGGTGCTGTCCGGCCCGGCCGTCGACGCGCAGGACAACGTGTCACCGGCGATGGTGTTGCTCGCCAAGGTGCTCGGCAAGGTCGCGCCCGGCCTGCCGGTCGAACAGCTGCCCACCGACGCGGTGTCCCGCGACCCCGAGGTCGTCGCCGCCTACAACGCCGACCCGATGGTCTTCCACGGCAAGCTGCCCGCCGGCATCGCCAAGGCATTGATCGCGGTGGGCGAGACGATGCCGCAGCGGGCCGGGGCGCTGACCGCGCCGCTGCTCGTCGTGCACGGCGAACAGGACAAGCTGATCCACGTCGACGGCAGCAGGCACCTGGTCGAATGCGTCGGTTCCACCGATGTGCACCTGAAGGTCTACCCGGAGCTCTACCACGAGGTGTTCAACGAGCCCGAACAAGCCGTGGTGCTCGACGACGTCACGTCGTGGATCGAGGTTCGCCTTTGAAAGGCCTTGTTCTCATTGCCGTTTCGCTGATCCTGGCGCTGGCTGGCTGCTCGTCGCAGGACTCGTCGCAGGAGCAGCATCCCTGGGTCGACGACGACGTCAGCTTCGATGCCGACGGCCTGACCATCCACGGTACGTACCGGCATCAGAAGGACTCCGGACCCGCGCCCGCGGCGCTGCTGATCTCCGAAAGCGGACCGACCGATCGCAACGGAGACAACGCGGTCGTCGGTCCCATCGGCAACATGAAGCAACTCGCCGAACAGCTTTCGGACCACGGCGTCGCCAGCCTGCGCTACGACAAGATCGGCACCGGCAAGACCGGCCTCGGTCCATACCGACCGAACGATGTCGTCAGCGCCGTCTACACCAAGGGTGCCGACGCAGCGGTTCGTTTCCTCGCCGATCAGGCCGGCACCGACAAGGCCCGCATCTCGGTGTACGGCCTCGGTGAAGGCACCGTTCACGCGATGACGCTCGCGACCGAAGCGACGCCGGGCGCGCCAAAGATCCACTCGCTGGGCCTGTTTCAGCCGCTGCCGGGCCGCTACCTCGACATCATCACCAGCAGGGTGCGCGGCGATGCAAGCCCCCAGACACTCGCGGCGTGGCTGGCCGCTGTCGATGAAATCCGGACCAAGGGGACTGTGCCCAAGGATCTGCCGGAGGGGCTGGGCGCGATCGTCAACCCCGGCAACGTGAAGGCCGTTGTCGAGACCGACAAGATCGACCCGGTCGTGCTGGCCGCGAGACTGCCCGCAGGCACGCCGGTCTTGTTGACGTGCTCGGACACTGACAGCCAGGCCAAGTGCGACGCCCTGAAGCCGCTGATCGACGCTCTCAGACACACCGCGCTCAAGGTGGTCGAACTGCGCGGCGTCAACCATGTGCTGCACGACGACCCCAGCGACAGCATCGCCAACCTCACCAAGCCGGGTCCGCTTTCTCCACAACTCGTGACCGCGCTCGACGCCTTTGTCGGCCAGTAGCCCTAATCTGGCGTCATGAGTGACGACAAGATGCTCGCCCGCATCGCCGCGCTGCTCCGCCAGGCCGAGGGCACCGACAACCAGCACGAGGCCGATGCGTTCATGGCCGCCGCACAGCGGCTGGCCACAGCGACGTCGATCGATCTCGCGGTGGCCCGCGCACACTCGGACAACCGCTCCAAAGCGCAGACGCCGGTGCAGCGGACCATCACCATCGGCAATGCCGGCGCCCGCGGCCTGCGCACGTATGTGCAGCTGTTCACGGTGATCGCGCTCGCCAACGACGTCAAGTGTGACGTCGCATCGAATTCGACGTTTGTCTACGCGTACGGCTTCGCCGAGGACATCGACGCCAGTCACGCGCTGTATGCCAGCCTGCTGCTGCAGATGGTCAAGGCGTCGGAGGCCTACATCTCGTCGGGTGCGCACCGCCCGACGCCGACGATCACCGCGCGGATCAACTTCCAGCTGGCGTTTGGCGCCCGCATCGGTAAGCGACTGGTCGAGGCGCGTGAGCAGGCGCAGTACGAGGCGACCAGGGGCCGCGACAGCCAGCCGGGTACCGCTGTCGCGTTGCGGGACAAGGACATCGAACTGAAGGATTTCTACCGCGAGACGTCGCAGGCGCGCGGTACGTGGCGGGCCACCAGCGCGACGGCCGGCTACTCGTCGGCGGCCCGACGCGCGGGTGACAGAGCCGGCAAGCGGGCCCGGCTGGGCGGCAGCCCCGAACTGGCGGGTGCCCGTTCGGCATTGGAGACGTGACGCCGCGCGACACGCAGCGCGCAAAGGTGTATGCCGCTGAGGAATTGGTGCGGACGCTGTTCGACCGCGCGGCCGAGCACGGCAACAACGTCGTCGAGTTCTTCGGCACGCAGCTGACGCTGCCACCTGAGGGGCGGTTCGCGACGGTGACGGCGGTTCAGCGCTACGTCGAC
>DASRJA010000616.1:0-5011 GCA_035649695.1 Mycobacterium sp.
GCACCGCGCTGGGCACATCGTCGCGTAGCCGGCCTGCCTGCTTCTGGGTGCGCAGACGTTGGGTGGTTGCCGCCGACAACTCCGCCGAGCGTTCGGACCAACCGCGGTTGAACACCGGATCGTTGCGCAGCTTGCGCGCGATCTCCAGCCGGGTCGCCAGCCAGTCGAACTGGTCGGGAGCGGCCAGCATGTCGCGCATCACCTGGATCAGACCTTCACGCGACGCGACGTCGGCCATTCGTTCGGCGTCCTCGCGCGCCAGCTCGAAGAACAACGTGTCCTTGTCGCGGAAGTGATGAAAGATCGCACCGCGCGACAGCCCGATCGTCTGCTCGAGCCGCCGCACGGTGGCCCTGTCATATCCATATTCGGCGAAGCACCGCCGGGCGCCGTCGAGAATCTGGCGCCGGCGCGCGGCCAGATGGTCGTCGGTTACCCGGGGCATGTCTAAGTACTTACGTCTTCAACATGTTCCGCAGCACGTACTGCAGGATGCCGCCGTTGCGGTAGTAGTCCGCCTCACCGGGGGTGTCGATGCGCACCACAGCGTCGAACTCGACCTTCTTTCCGTCTTCCTTCGTGGCCGTGACGTGCACCGTCTTCGGCGTCTTGCCGTCGTTGAGCGCCTCGATGCCGGTGATGTCGAACGTCTCGGTGCCGTCCAGTTTGAGGCTCGACGCAGATTCCCCTTCGGGGAACTGCAACGGGATGACGCCCATGCCGATCAGGTTGGAGCGGTGGATGCGCTCGAACGACTCGGTGATGACCGCACGCACCCCGAGCAGCCGGGTGCCCTTGGCCGCCCAGTCGCGCGAGGAACCCGAGCCGTACTCCTTGCCGCCCAGAACGACGAGCGGAATGTCCTGCGCCGCATAGTTTTGCGCAGCGTCGTAGATGAACGCCTGCTCGCCGCCGTTGGTGAAGTCGCGGGTGTAGCCGCCGGACACGTCATCAAGAAGTTGATTACGCAACCGGATGTTGGCGAACGTGCCGCGGATCATCACCTCGTGGTTGCCGCGCCGTGAGCCGTAGGAGTTGTAGTCCTTCTTGTCCACACCGTGCTCGTCGAGGTACTGGGCGGCCGGGGTGCCCGGCTTGATGCTGCCTGCGGGGGAGATGTGGTCAGTGGTCACCGAATCACCCAGCAGCGCGAGCACTCTGGCGCCCTGGATGTCGGTCACCGGCTCGGGCTCGGCCGGCATGCCGTCGAAGTACGGGGGCTTGCGCACGTACGTCGAATCCTCGGCCCACTCGAAGGTGTTGCCGCTCGGGGTCGGCAGGTTGCGCCAGCGGTCGTCACCCTTGAACACGTCGGCGTAGTTCTTGGTGAACATCTCCGTGTTGATCGCCGAGGCGATGGTGTCAGTGATGTCCTTCTGCGACGGCCAGATGTCCTTCAAGAACACCTCGTTACCGTCCTTGTCGGTGCCAAGGCAGTCGTTCTCGAAGTCGAAGTCCATGGTCCCGGCCAGCGCGTAGGCGATAACCAGCGGCGGCGACGCGAGGTAATTCATCTTCACGTCGGGGTTGATGCGGCCCTCGAAGTTGCGATTGCCCGACAGCACCGCTGCAACCGACAGATCGTTGTCGTTGATGGCCTTTGAGATCTCATCCGACAGGGGGCCGGAGTTGCCGATGCACGTCGTGCAGCCGTAGCCGACGAGATAGAAACCCAGCTTTTCCAGGTACGGCCACAGGCCGGCTTTGTCGTAGTAGTCGCTGACGACCTGCGAGCCGGGCGCCATCGTCGTCTTGACCCACGGCTTGGACGTCAGACCCTTTTCGACCGCGTTCTTGGCCAGCAGCGCCGCGCCGAGCATCACCTCGGGGTTGGAGGTGTTCGTGCAGGAGGTGATCGCCGCGATCGCCACCGCTCCGTGATCGAGGACGAACTCGCCACGCTCGTCGGACTTCACCTCCACCGGCTTGCTCGGTCGCCCGTTGGCGCCGACGGCCGCCGACGGCTCGACGACGTCGTTGTCATCGAACGACAGCACGGCCGGGTCGCTGGCAGGAAAGCTTTCCTCAACCGCCTCGTCGAGCTTGGAATGCTCGACCGGCATGTTCTCCTCGACGTAGTTGTGAATGTCCTTGCGGAACGCCGACTTCGCGTCGGACAGTGCAATGCGGTCCTGCGGACGCTTGGGTCCGGCGATCGACGGGACGACATCGGACAGGTCCAGCTCGATGTACTCCGAAAACTTCGGCTCGCGCTTGGGGTCGTGCCACATGCCCTGTTCCTTGGCGTAGGCCTCGACCAGCGCGAGCTGCTCCTCGCTACGGCCGGTCATCCGCAGGTAGTCGATGGTGACCTCGTCGATCGGGAAAATCGCTGCGGTGGAGCCGAATTCGGGGCTCATGTTGCCCAGCGTTGCGCGGTTGGCCAGCGGCACCTCGGCCACACCCTCGCCGTAGAACTCGACGAACTTGCCGACGACGCCGTGCTTGCGCAGCATCTCGGTGACGGTAAGCACCACGTCGGTGGCAGTGACGCCGGTCGGGCGCTCGCCGGAGAGTTTGAATCCGACCACCCGCGGGATCAGCATTGACACCGGCTGGCCGAGCATGGCGGCCTCGGCCTCGATGCCGCCGACGCCCCAGCCCAGCACGCCGAGTCCGTTTTCCATGGTGGTGTGCGAGTCGGTGCCGACGCACGTGTCGGGGTAGGCGACGCCGTCGCGCTCCATCACCACGCTGGCCAGGTACTCGATGTTGACCTGGTGCACGATGCCGGTGCCGGGCGGTACCACCTTGAAGTCGTTGAACGCGCCCTGGCCCCATCGCAAGAACTGGTAGCGCTCGCCGTTGCGCTCGTATTCGATCTCGACATTGCGCTCGAACGCATTCGCGGTCCCGAAGAGGTCGGCGATCACCGAGTGGTCGATGACCAGGTCGGCGGGCGCCAGCGGGTTGACCTTGTCGGGGTCGCCGCCCAGGTCGCCGACCGCCTCGCGCATGGTGGCCAGGTCGACGATGCAGGGCACCCCGGTGAAGTCCTGCATGATCACCCGAGCCGGGGTGAACTGGATCTCCACGCTCGGGTCGGCCTCGGGATCCCAGTTCGCGATGGCCTCGATGTGGTCCTTGGTGATGTTGGTGTCGTCCTCGGTGCGGAGCAGATTTTCGGCGAGCACCTTGAGGCTGTAGGGAAGTTTGTCGGTGCCGGACACCGCGTCCAGGCGGTAGATCTCATAGCTCTTGTCCCCGACCTTGAGCGTGTCGCGGGCCCCGAAGGAATTCACCGAATCTTTGCTGCTCACATCAACTCCCGGCTCGATATCGCCGCGACGGGCTGTGTCGGCGGCGCTAACAACTCTAACAGTACGCTTGTCCTGCAATACACCCCAGGGGTGCTTTCAGTCTTGTCCTCAGGAGCGCGTGCTGCCACCCGGTTGGGTACCCATCACGTACGGTGCTCTTCGTGACCGGACCGCACGTGATCCCGTTTCTGCCTTCGTACGTCCCGCCCGATGTCGATATGAATCAGGTAAGGGCCGACGTGGCCGACGACGGAGTGAGCGTGCCCCCCGCCGACGCGGCCGACGTGCCGGCGCTGCGTCAGGTCGTCGAGGAAGCGCGCAAGGACGGCATCGACCTCAAGATCGTCGTCATCGACCGCAACCCGCCCATCGATACCCCCCTGCGCGACATCGCCACAGAGGTCGGCAAGACGTATCCGGAAGCCACCGTGCTCGCTATTAGTCCGTCGTTCGCCGGCACCTACAGCGGACACTTCGACAGGGTGACGCTCGAGGCGGGCCAGGATGTCGCCAAGACGGGCAATTCGGTGCAGTCGTCGAAGAATTTCCTCAGTGAGTTGACGACGCCGCACTTTCCGTGGACGCCATTCACGATTGTGGTCGTGCTGGCGGTGATTGCGGCGGTCGTCACCACCCGCGTGCTTCGGGTTAGCGGCAAACGCGCTGCCGCGGCAGAGGCCGCGTCCGACACCGCTGATTGACCAATATTCGGCATTCGGCAAATCAAATAGTCACAGCGGGATAACGCTACATTCAATTACAGACCTGTAATTTGTGACTAAAGTTTCCTTAGCGTCAGATGTGACGTACCGTGCAATCGGTGGCTGATGTTGCAGTTGTGATTTTTGTGACTGTTCATAGGCGCCCACGAATGTGCCGCCACGTTCGCGTGTGAGCCATAGGAGACACGAGCCGAATGAGACGCACCCCTCGGGTCCGCGCGGTGACGCTTGCCATCGGCATGCTGCTTGCCACGCCCGGCCTTGCCGTCGCGCAACCGGGCAGCGCGGACACTCTCGGCGCGCTCGTCGCTGCGGTTGCCAACGCGAACCAGAAGCTGCAAGAACTTGGCGCTGCCATCCAGGCCCAGCAGGAAAGCGTCAACAAGGCCATCGTCGACGTGCAGACGGCGCGGGACAACGCCGCCGCCGCACAACAGGAAGTGGAGGCCAGCGCTGCGCGGGTCGTTGACGCGAACACGGCGATCGCCGGGGCGCAGCAGAAGTTCGATACCTTCGCTGCCGCAACGTATGTCAACGGGCCGTCGGATTCGTATCTGACCGCCAGCGATCCCGCTGACATCCTGTCGACTGCGGCGGCCGGGCAAACACTGTCGGCGAATTCGCAGCAGGTGATCATCAACCTCCAGCGCGCGCGCACCGAGCAGGTGAACAAGGAATCGGCCGCCCGGCTTGCGAAGCAGAACGCGGACAAGGCCGTCGCCGACGCGGAAGCCAGCCAGCAGACCGCTGTGTCGGCGCTGACGCAGGTGCAGCAGACGTTCGGTGCACAGCAGGCCGAGCTGGACAAGTTGACGGCCGAACGCGCGGCCGCACAGGCCAAGCTCGATGAGGCGCGCAACTGGTCGGCACCCGCACCAGGTCAGCCGGCCGCCCAGCCCGCCGCGGCGCGCGTCAGCGACCCGAATGCGAATTGGGATCGCGCACCGGGTGCGCGCGATGCGGGCGCCGGAAATTGGGACTCGCTGTGGGATCCCACGCTGCCGGCGATCCCGAGCGCGTTCGTCAGCG
>DASRJA010000617.1:0-11386 GCA_035649695.1 Mycobacterium sp.
CAATCGCGCTGGGATGGTGGCCGCTGGCGGCCCTGTTCCTCGCCCTTCGACTGGCCGGCGCCAACCTCGACGGCGCTGTCGCCCGCGCCCGCGGCGTGAGCCGGCCGTGGGGATTCGTGGTCAACGAAATCGGCGACCGCACCTCGGACCTGCTGACCTTCGCCGGCCTGGCGGTCTTCGCGGCGCGACAGCACGGCCCCGGCTTCCAATGGCTGTCCTGGTCTGTGCTTCAGGTGCTGGTGGCCGCACTGGCCGCGACGCTGCCGACGTTCGCATCCCTGGCCGCAGCGGCCGCAGGCGCGACGCGGCGCAATGGTGGCCCGCTGGGCAAGACCGAGCGTTGCTTGTTCGTCCTGCTGGCCACGGCGTTTCCGGTCATCATGCCGATCGTCCTGACGCAGCTGGTGAACGGTTCGATCCTCACCACCGTGCTGCGGCTGCGTGCGGCGCGCCGCGAGCTGGCGGAGAAGCGCCAGCAGGAGCAGGAGCGTGCCGAGGTGGCCGAGCAGACTGCCGACACCCGCCCGATCTTGTCGGTGGTGGCAGCATGAACGCGATCTCCTACGTGCTACGGCACTGGATGTGGCGGCTGGTGAGCGCGCTTTCGGGCGGGCTGACCGTGAGCGGCAAGTGGCTCGCATCCGGCGGCTGCATCGTGGTGGCCAACCACTCCTCGCATGCCGACACCGCGGTACTGCTGGCCGCTCTTCCCCCCAAGGCCAAGCCCGTGTTCGGGGCGGCTGCCGACTATTGGTTCGACGTCCCGGTCCGCCGGTTCATCGCGACCTCGCTGGCCGGTGTGCTGCCGGTGCGGCGGTCCGGCGGCGGCTCGTACGACGCGCTGCTGGCTGCGGCTCGCCCCGCGCTGAAGGCCGGACGCACCGTCGTCATCTACCCCGAGGGCACTCGCTCGACCGATGGCACCATCGGCGAGTTCCGTTCCGGCGCATTGCGGTTGGCGCGGGAATGCGGTGTGCCGATCGTGCCGGTCGCGATGACGGGCACTGCCGACGTGCTGCCCAAGGGCGGCCGCTGGTCTCCCGCCCCGATGCAGGTCCGCATCGGCGAACCCGTCGATCCGACCACTGCCTCGGCTGCGGAGCTGCGCGAGCACGTGCTGGCATTGCGCGACGGCCTGCAGCCGGACGTCGTCAGGCGCTATGCGCTGGCGGCGTGAGCGCTGCTACTTCATCGTGGACGCGAGGCGAATCTTCCACCGGACGACGCTGGCGTAGCACACCGAGAGCACTCCAAGCATGACGATGTCGAACGTCCATGCCGACGCGGTGTGCTTCCAGTGGGAGTCGTGAGGGATGACCGCCACCGTATTCGTCAGATCGACCGTCGACGCGGTGGCGGCCAAGCCCCATCGCGCCGGGGTAAGCCACGAGACCGGGTCCAGCGGCCGGTTCGTCACCGGGATAAAGCCGCCGGCGAGCACCAGCTGTGTCATGACCGTCACCACCATCAGTGGCAGAACCTGATTGCTGTTCTGCGCCAACGCCGAAACGAAGAGGCCAACGATCGCCGCCGCCACACAGGTCGCCGCGATGTCGACAAACAGCTCCAACCTCGGCGCGCCCAGCACCACCGCGCCGAGCGGCGCGCCCTTGCCGATCGTGGGCGCTGTCACGATGAGCACCAGGATCGCCGACTGAACCACCGCGGCCGTCCCGAAGACCGCGATCTTGGCCGCGAGATACGCCGACGCCGACAACCCCGCCGTCTGTTCGCGACGGAAGATGACGCGTTCGCCGACCAAATCCCGAATTGTGAGCGCCGTCCCCATGAAGATCGCGCCGAGGTTCAGCAAGACCACGATCTGCTTGGGCTCGTTCGGTGAGGCGCTCTCTAAGGCGGCTTTGCCGAAGCCGGTGTCGCCGGCCACCGCAAGTGGCAGCAGTCCGAGGAGGAACGGCATTAGCACCAAGAACATGAAATAGCCGCGGTCGGCCCGAATAAGCCGCACCTGGCGGCGAGCAATCGTCGAGAATTGGCGCCATAGCCCGGTTCGCACGGGTTTCCCCAGGGCCGCAAGGTGTTCCGGCGCGGCCGGGCCGGCAGATCCGACGGGGTGCTCGGCGCGCTCAAGGAATCGCCTGTGGGCCGCATCGGGATCGGCGCCGATGTGGGTGAAGATGTCGGCCCAGTCGGTCGTTCCCATCGCCGGTCCCAATTCACTCGGCGGTCCACAGAATGCGGTCTTACCCCCGGGCGCTAGCAACAGCACCTGATCGCAGACGTCCAGGTACGCCAATGAGTGCGTCACCACCACGACAATGCGGCCAGCGTCAGCAAGCTGGCGCAGCATCTTCATCACGACCTGATCGAGAGCGGGGTCAAGCCCAGTCGTGGGCTCATCGAGGACCAGCAGCGACGGCCCGGTCAACAGTTCCAACCCGACCGACGCGCGCTTACGCTGTCCGCCCGACAACTTATCGATGCGTGTTTCGGCGTGCGGCGTCATTTCCAGTTCCTCGAGCACCTGCCGCACCACCCACTGCCGCTCTTCTTTGGTGGTGTCTGGCGACATCCGCAATTCCGCCGCGTAGCCCAACGCCTGGTTGACGGTGAGCTGCCGATGCACGACGTCGTCCTGCGGCACCATCCCAATTCGGTTGCGCAACGACGCGTACTCGGCGTGAATGTTGTGCCCGTCGAACGACACCGCCCCGCCGGTGGGCCGCGCTCCGCCCACCATCACGTTCAACAGGCTGGACTTCCCCGAACCCGATGGTCCGATCACCGCCGTCAGCGTGGCTGGTTTGGCGGAGAACGAAACCCGGTCCAGCAGTGTGTGATTGCCGCCGATCGTCAGACTCACGTCGCACACATCGAGGCCACCGGACTTCGCGGCAGGTTCTGTGCGACGAACGAGCGTGCCGTTGGCGAAGACCATGTCCACGTTGGCGATCGTGACGACGTCGTTCTCACTCAAGTAGGCGTCCTTGACCCGCTGGCCGTTGACAAAGGTGCCGTTGCTGCTGATGTCCTGGATCTGCATCCCCTGCGCAGTCGGTACCAGGCGGGCGTGGTGGCGTGAGGCAAGCAGGTCGCCGATGACGATGTCGTTGTCGACTTCGCGCCCGATGGTGGTCGATCCGGGTGGCGCGGCTGCGGGTACGCCGGGCCGCAAGAAACGGATCAACGTAGTGACGATGTCCACCACGTCTGTCTTGACGTCGGCATCGCGCTTCCCCGGAATCGTGGTTCGATCATCCGGCGGGAAGTCCGCCGATTCGCCGTCATGGCCGAGTCCGAACGTCACCCGCGGACCGTTAGGGTCACCGATGTGGATCGCCTGCCCGTCTCGAATGTTCACAGACGACACTCGCTCGCGATCGACGAACATGCCGTTCGTGCTTGAGTTGTCGATCGCGACCCAGTGATGGTCGAGGTAACACAGCACCACGTGAGCCCGCGAGACCATTGGCTGCGGCAGCCGCACGTCCGCATGCACATCGCGCCCGATCACGACGTCGCCACCCGGCCCGAACGTGCGGTGCCAACCACCGGCGTACACGGTGATCGTAGGCGGCAGCGGCCGACTCATCTGAACAATCTATCGGTCCGCGTTACGACCACGCGGCAATCACCGCGGAAAGTCCCGCAGTGAACAGCACGCACACGATGATCATGTACACCCCGTAGAGCCGTCGCAGCAAGGGGTGCAACAGCTTTGACAGCAGCCAGACCGCCAGCCCGACCGTCGAGATTCGCAGCCCACGCTCCAGCAGGGTCCAGCCGGCCAGCTGCCACAGGTCGATATGGTGCTCACCGGCTGCGCGGGCGTACACCTTGACGGGGATGCCCGACAACGCCTGATTCATGATCGCGCTCGGCCCCGCGGAGAACTGGTCGAATGCCGTCGCCGCCATCCGCGTCGTAGTCAGTGGCGCTGGCAACAACACACCGCGTGACGCGAGCCACGCGTTGGTCAGCACGCCGAGCACCGAACCCCCGATCACCGCTGCCGCACATGGCATCACGCGGCGCGGAACGGCGGCGGCGAACAGAAGCAGCGCCATCTCGGCAACGATGAACCAACTCAGCGCCTCGGCGAAACCCCATAGGAACGCCAACGGCAGGCCGTACGGGCCGCCGATTACGCGGGCGATCGCCGACCAGACACGTGATCGACGCTCCTGCATGTCGTCCCGGTCATCCACGATGACCCCCGAAATACACACGACAAGAACGCAATTCGCCGGTCATCCGAGGAGGTACGCCAACGGGAGCACGAGCAGCAACGAGTCAATCCGGTCGAGCAGACCTCCGAATCCCGGCAGCCACGTGCCAGCGTCCTTCACTTGAGCCTGACGCTTCACCATCGACTCGAGCAAGTCGCCGAGCAAGCCGCCGAACGCGACCGCGATCAGCAGCCCGATCGAAATCGTGCCGAGCAACGTGAGCACCACGAACGCCCCGATGAACGCGCCGACCAGTCCGCCGATCGTCTTGTTTGGGCTCAACGGGGACAACGGCTTACGCGCCCAGCCGAAGCGGCGCAACCCTTTTCCGCCACACCAGGCGGCGACGTCGGCGGCGGATGCGGCGAAGGCCACCAGGAAGGTGTCTGGCCACACCATCACCAGGTGGGCCAGGGACCAGCAGATCCACACCGAACCGAAGGCGGTGAACGCGGTCCGCCTGCCACCGTGCTCGACGTCACCGCCGAGCACCGAGGGCAGCGCACAGGCCAACACGATGATCGGCGCGAGGCCCAACAGCGATGGGCGCAGCCATGCCGCCAACGGGTACAGGACACCCAACGCCAGCAAGATTCCGGTATCGACCCTGCTGAGTCTCACCAGGCGCGCGTACTCCATCACCGCGACGACTGCCAGAGCGGCGGCCAAAGCGGCGGTGGGGCCGCGACCCATCCAGACCGGGATTCCGACTATCGGTGCGATGAGCACCCACGTGGTCCACTTCTGGATCAATTCCCGCTTGCGTGACGCAAAGACGGCGATTCCGCCGATCACCAGGATCGCCACCGTGACCCACATGAAGAAGACGGCTCGGGCGTAGAGGTGGATGTGCAGTGGGCCGAGGTCGAGGTTGAGATGCATCCGCCGATCGAAATGAACAATCGACAGGTACCAGTCGATGAGCATCAGCGGGGCCCAGTCGGTACTCGGCCGACAGGCCTCGCGTCCATTAAGCCTCCTGGCAGACTGCGGTTCAGGGACACGATAAGCCGTACCGACAGATCCGGTACCCGAAAACGGATGTCGGGCATTCG
Source organism: Mycobacterium sp. (assembly GCA_035649695.1). Lineage (GTDB taxonomy): Bacteria > Actinomycetota > Actinomycetes > Mycobacteriales > Mycobacteriaceae > Mycobacterium. The sequence goes on from DASRJA010000617.1 coordinate 5,246, forward strand.
ACATCGGAAGTTCGTCGTCGTATTCGATTCGGCCGTAACCGCGGTGGCTGACAGGTTTATCGTGAGCCGGTGGAAGGCACGCCTTTTGGCCGCTACCAGCTGATTGAGCTGCTGGGCCGCGGCGGAATGGGCGAAGTGTGGCGCGCCCACGACACCACCATCGACCGCGTGGTGGCGTTGAAGATGCTGCTGCCCCACTACGCACAGGACCCTGACTTCGAGACGCGGTTCCGCCGCGAAGCCCGCGCCGCAGCGCGACTCGACGACCCGCATGTCGTACCGATCCATGACGTCGGCGAGATCGACGGCCGGCTGTATGTGACCATGCGGCTGATCAACGGCGTCGACCTGCAAACCCTGTTGGACGCCGGACCGCTCGAGGCCGGCCGCGCGGTCCACATCATCGAGCAGGTCGCGTCGGCGCTCAACGACGCGCACCAGGCGGGACTGGTGCACCGCGATGTCAAACCGTCCAACATTCTGTTGACGCACAACGACTTTGCGTACCTCATCGACTTCGGCATCGCCCGCGTTGTTGGTGAAACCGCGTTGACGTCCGCCAACACCACGATCGGCACTTGGGCCTACATGGCACCCGAGCGCTTCAGCAAGGGTGAGATCGAACCCAGCTCGGACATCTACGCATTGACATGCGTGCTCTACCAATGCCTGACCGGTCAACCCCCGTACCCGGGCGAGGCGCTGGAGCAGATCGCGGTGGGCCACATGGTCGCGCCGCCGCCCAGGCCGTCCGAGGAGCGCGGCACAGTTCCGATGGCGATGGATCGCGTGATCGCCACCGGCCTGGCCAAGCAACCGACCGACCGCTATCCGAGCACCGTGGACATGGCCGCAGCAGCCCGCCGGGCCATCACCGAGCCGACGACGAGTCCGGTCCCACCCGTCCCACCGGACTCGGCGCAGACCCAACCGTGGCACGCCAATCGCGGTGCGCCACCGACCATGCCCGCACGGCTCGGCGCACCATCCATTGCGCCGGTGCCGCCGAACTGGGCACCGGCCGCGAAGCCGCCAGGCCGGCGCCGCGGCGTCTTGATTGGCGCTCTTGCCGCTGTCGCGGTGCTGGTCGTGGGTGGCGTCATCGTCGGTGTGACGCTCACTCAGCGCGACAACCGCGCCACCACCGTCCCGCCCACCACCGCCACCCCAGGTGAGAGGGGCGTCGGCGCGCCAGCCAACACGGGTGCCTTTACCGGTACGTACCGGGCGGACTTCAGCGCACCAACCCTCATCGAGGGCGGACCGCTCGAAGGTACGACGCCGCAGACGGCCACATGGGCAATCCGTTCGGTGTGCCGCCCAGGCGGGTGCGTGGCGACGGCCTCACGCGTGAGCGGCGACGGTCCGCCGGTGACGAGCCTGGTGTTCGACCAGATTGAAGGGCGCTGGTTCGCCGTGGGCACCGGCTCAGAACAATGCCAGGGCGCACCCGCCGAAATCTGGGTTGTGTTGACGTTGCAGCCACGCCCCGACGGCACCCTCACGGGCGAAGCTACGGGAACAACCAGCAATACGTGCTCGGGACGACAAACCGTGACGTTCACCCGCACGGGGGACGTCGACGTCGACAGCCTCCCCGATCCGGCCAGCCTCCCGCCGCGGGTCGTGTCGCCCGCCGAAGGGTTGCGCGGTCGCTATCACAGCACGCGAAAGTTCACCGGCGGCTTCGGACTAATGGAAGGCGACTACCAAGTCGTCACCAACTGTCTTCGCACGGGCGACCGGTGCATGAGCTATTTCCATGCGCCAGCCGATTTCCGGCCGTTGGTTTTCAACGGCGGGACCTGGACGCTGGACACCTCGAACGAGGGCAAGTGTGACGACGGCAGGATCTTCGACCTGAGGGCCACCGGCCAGTATCCGATGCCACAACCATCACAGGACCCGATCCCGCAGCTCACCGGGCACGGTCACTGGGAGCAGACCGGGGCGTGCGCGGTCACCACGGACTTCGACGAAACATTCACGCGCACAGGCGATTAGCACTCCGTCGCCCGATGCCCGCGCAGACAGCAACTTCACGTATCTATCGAAAAACCTATTGAGCCTTGGTCATTGGCCGCGCAGCGGCAAACCAGCTACCGCCTCAAGAATTCGACAAGAAGAGTCCAAGGATGCGTTTAGCGGCCGGTCCTACGTTCGCGTCGTCAACTCGACCGCGGTCCACCCGGGACCGCCTGACCAAAGGAAACAACATGAACACCACTCACAACCTGAAGAAGGTGATTGTCGGGGCGCTGCTGTCCGGCGGCGTCGCGCTGGCCGGATTGGGGCTCACCACAGGCACGGCCCAGGCCGCGCCGCAAGGACCTGGCCCGACGATCGACCACTCTGACTTCGGTGTCCCCGTAGTCGAGTGCATCCAGTGCGGTCGCAACCTCCCCGGCAAGCTGGACATCCCCAGCATCAACCCGGCCGGCAAGGTGCCCGTCGCCGTCCAAGGCGTCGGCTAAGAACATCGTTTGGCCGTCCGCCGGTTCGCCGGTGGGCGGGTCGAACGCGCGCTGGTGGACTGCTGCGAATCTACGAAACATTCACGTGCACAGGCGATTAGCGCTGCGTCGCACAGGCCCGCCCGCCGGGTCGTCACGGCGGAAAAACCTTCTTGACGCTGCCGTCCGCATTGACTTGCATGTAACCCGTACCTGGGGCCGCGGAATGGATCGCCAGCTCCAGGCCGCCACCCTCAGCGCCCGAGACGATCAGGTAGGTCTGGCTGCCGTCGGGCGCACCGAGGGCTTGGGGCGCACCAGCCAACGTGGCGGCCACCGCGTTCGCGTCGAATGCGCTGAGATCGGCGAGCACGTCGAACGAACTAGTCGTCGTGTCCGCCCCCCAACCGTTCCACTTGCCGTCGCGGTACATGAAGTCCTGTTCGACGTGGCTGTTGTTCGGGGAGACGCGCTCGAGCACCGCGTAGGCGGGGTAGACCACCAACTGGAATCCCATTGTGTCCCCGAACTTTTCTCGCATGGTTGCCAGCAGGCCGCTCAGCCCGTCGGACGTCTGGAGTTGTGTCGGTCCGGTGGGCGTCGACTGGGTTGAGGTCGGTGCAGAGGTACTGCCCGGGACCGTCGTGTTGGTGCCGGGCGCGGATGACTTCGTGCCTGGCGCAGACGGGAGCCGCTGTTCGGTTGGCTGAGCCCTCGTGGTCGGGCGATTGGTTGAACTCCCGTCAGGCCAAACGATGACTGCGACGACGGCGATGACAATGACGACGACGGTCACTAGGCCCGCCAAAATCCAGACGGCGGGGTTGTGCCACCAGGGAGATGGAGACTGCATGGCGGGCGGAGACCAAGGCGCGGGTTGGGGAGGCGCGTTGTATTGGGGAGGCGCGTTGTATTGGGTGGCTGCGCTCGCCGGCGCTGGGCTCGGCCCCGTATCGGGGTAAGGGACCGGCGCGGACCAACTGGGTGCAGGCGGTGGCGAGGTAAACGGTGCGGGCGGAGCGTGCGGGATCGGCGCGGTTAGCGCGGCGCGGGCACCAACCGCCAGGTCTTTGGTCGTGGCGTAGCGGTGGTCGGGGTTCTTGGCCATGCCGGTCGCGATGACCTGGTCCATCTGTGGTGAAATCCCGGGCTGCATCGTCGATGGCCGTGGCGGCGGCATTGTGAGGTGGTTGGTGATCTGGCGTTCCAAGCTGTCGCCCGGAAATGGCTGGCACCCGGTCAGACACTCGTGCAGCACACACGTCAACGCATAGATGTCGGCGCGCGCATCAGTACGGTCGCTGGTGAATCGCTCAGGCGCCATGTACGCCAAGGTGCCGATCGTGGCACCCGTGCTGGTGAGCTTGGTCGCCTCGGCCGCACGGGCGATCCCGAAATCAATGAGGTATGCGAAGTCGTCCTCGGTAACCAAGATGTTCGATGGTTTGACGTCGCGGTGTACCAGTCCGATGCGGTGCGCTGCGCTGAGGGCGGCGGCAATCTGTTCAACGATCGAGACGGCGCGTGGGGGCGCCAGTGGGCCGTTGGCGACCAGTTCATCTATGGTTTTGCCGTCGATCAGCCGCATCGTCACGTAGAGGCGTCCGTCGATCTCGCCGAAATCGTGGATCGGGACGATATGAGGCTCGTCGAGGCTGGCCGCTGCCTGGGCCTCCCGACGGAACCGGGCTTGATACTGCGCATCGTCGGCGAGGTTCCCGGGTAGCACCTTCAAGGCGACCATCCGATTCATGGCGGTGTCGAACGCCTTCCACACTTCGCCCATGCCGCCACGGCCCAGCAGCTCCAACAACTGGTATCGGCCGAAAGGTGTCCCCTCCACCGGCTAACCATAAGAGCCAGTCGCTTCACCTGCTAGCGGATTGGCTACGGCCCCGGGAGGCTTAGTGCCAATACCCCACATGGGATTGCGCTGCTTCATCTTCGAGCAGTGGGCCAACGACGGTGATCGGGCGCGAGCCGTTGCAAAGGATCTCGCGACAAGGCAGCGCAAACGAAGTGTGCGCGGGATCATCGCCGGTGAATTCGAACAGTCGAAGGTTCGACATGCCGTAGGCGACCCTGCCGATCCCGTTCCAGTAACTTGCGCCCGCGCACATCGAACACGGCTCAGTACTCGCGTACAACGTCGCTTGGTTCATCCCGTCGATACCGAGCTCGCGCCATGCACTAGTTGTGGCGACCAACTCTGCGTGCTGCGTCCGGTCGCCACCGTCTGCCCACGCCGTATTGCGATGTTCGGCAATCACCTTGCCGTCGGCACCGGCGACCAGTGCACCGTAAGGGGCGCCTCCGCTCTCGCGGGCCTCGTTGGCCAACACAAATGTTCGCCGAAGCAGTGCAAGGTCGGGCACATCAGTCAGGCCGGGCTCGCCGAAAGCCCGGGCTGCGCCCGAAACGAGCGATCCAGCCACTCCGAATAGCGCCCCAGCGCTCAGCAACACCGTCCGCCGGTGCAGATCTCGCATGGTCGACGATGTTATCCGTCGACAACACCATGTCGAGGAGATCCTGTTGCCGCACGTTTATTGACGACGATTGAGAGCTTGTGCGCCAAGCTCTGACCCACAACGCAGTAGCGTTCCGTCAGCTCGCCCAGCTTGGCCAAAGTCGCTTCATCGGCATCAGTTTGCAGCTCGGCGACAACGCTGATCTCCTGCACGCCGATCGGCACGTCGCGGGAGACACCCAAAGTGCCACGGGCGTCGAACATCCCGGTCGCATGCAGCTCGGCGTCGACGATATCGATGCCCATGGCGGTGGCGACGCTGCGCATCGTCACCCCCGCGCAAGCGAGCACGGCCTGCAGCAGCATGTCGCCGGAGCAGGCGTCGCTTCCGTCCCCGCCAGTGGCCGGATGCAGACCCGCACGGACCGGGCCCGACCAAGTCTGCACCGAAGTGGTGATGCCGTCGGTCTCGGCGCCCACCTCGCCGTCGCGCTACGCGGGGTCCACGAAGACCGGCGGCTCCCCCGACATTCCAGCGACGACAGCAGCGATCTGATTGGGCTTGCCGATAAGCCCGGTCTGCAGCTCGGTTTCGAGCACCAGCGCGGCCGCGGTGTCGTTGCTGGCCCAGGTCTCGTCGTAAAGACGTTTTGCCGCGCGGACCGCGTCCGGTGATTTCTGCGCGATCTCGTCCGCGAGTGACAGCGCCGCAGAAAGCGGATCGTCGGCAGTCCGAGTGACGAGCCCGAGCTCCAAACCCTCACTCCCAGAAACGATGCGACCGCTAAACGTCAACTCTTTCGCGACGTCGATCGGTACGAGCCGCGGCAGTGTCTGCGTGATCCCCATGTCGGGAACGAGGCCCCACTTGATCTCCATGATGCACAGCTTCGCGTCCGGCGCGGCGATTCGGATGTCGGCACCGAGCGCAATCTGTAGCCCGCCGCCGAAGCAGTTGCCGTGGATCGCCGCGATCACTGGTGCCGGCACCAACGACCAGTCGTAGGTCACGCGCTGAGCGAAGTTCGCCAGCCGGTCGTCGTCTCGCGCCAACAGAATGCCAGTGCCGCCTTCTCCGGACATGAAGCTTGCTATGTCCAGGCCGGAGCAGAAGCTCTTGCCCTCGCCGTGCAGCACCACCGCACGAACCGCACGCGAACTCTGTCTTCGCTCACGCGTGGCGATCTATCGCGGCGTCAGAACCCAGGTCTCGATGAG
>DASRJA010000618.1:0-2517 GCA_035649695.1 Mycobacterium sp.
TCAACGCCGTTGAAGGTCACCTTCGACCCCCGTTCGACGACAAGGCCCGCGCGCGGCGACAGCAGTGTCAGCTGAGTCTTGTCGGTGAGGTCGCCGCGGAATTGCAGATAGAGGAAGGCCGCGATGACGGTGGCGATCACCAGGAAGACCGTGCCTGCCGTTTTATAGGGCGGTCGGTGGCGGTCTAGCGGCACTTTGAGAATCTAAGGTATGGCCGCCCGCCGCAGTGCCGATCCGGCGAAGACCCGCGCCGCCGTGTCGGCCATCGTCGAATGGTTGCGCGACGAGGCCCAACCCGAGCCGAGTCGCACCGAGTTGGGCGAGGCGGTACGGCTGACGGCACGCACCCTCGCGGCGATCGCACCGGGGGCCAGCGTCGAGGTACGCGTGCCGCCGTTCGTTGCGGTGCAATGCATTTCGGGCCCCGAACATCGGCGCGGCAACCCGCCGAACGTTGTGGAGACCGATCCGCGGACCTGGCTGTTGCTTGCCAGCGGTCTGCTGGATGTTGCCGGCGCCGCCGCAACCGGCGCGCTGCAACTCTCCGGGGCACGGGCGGCCGAGATCGCGCAGTGGATGCCGCTGGTTGTGGTCGACGGCGGCTAGCGGAAATGTCTCGGGCCCCGAAATCGTTGTGGTGTGGGCGACACCCTGGGTCGCGATTCCGTGATTAACCAGTGACCAACGTAGACTGAACGGGTCTACCCACCACGCCCTGGGAGCAGCCATATCGTGACCGGCCCGCAGACCGATCAAGAACCCCGCGAAGAGTGTGGAGTATTCGGCGTCTGGGCGCCGGGCGAAGAGGTGGCCAAGCTCACCTACTACGGCCTTTATGCGTTGCAGCACCGCGGCCAAGAAGCGGCGGGCATCGCCGTCGCCGACGGGTCACAGGTCCTCGTATTCAAGGACCTCGGGCTGGTTAGCCAGGTCTTCGACGAGCAGACCCTTGCCGCGATGGAAGGCCACGTCGCCATCGGCCACTGCCGCTACTCCACCAGCGGCTCCACCACATGGGAGAACGCCCAACCGGTGTTCCGCAACACCGCGGCAGGCACCGGCGTCGCGCTCGGCCACAACGGCAACCTGGTCAATGGCACCGAACTGGCAGGCCGCGCCCGCGAGGCCGGCCTCTTGGGGACGCGTGGCGCGCCGGCCGCCACGACTGACTCGGACATCCTCGGCGCGCTGCTGGCGCACGGCGCCGCGGACGCCACCCTCGAGCAGGCCGCCCTCGAACTGCTGCCGACGGTGCGCGGCGCGTTCTGCCTGACGTTCATGGACGAGAACACCCTGTACGCGGCGCGCGACCCGTACGGCGTGCGGCCGTTGTCGCTGGGACGCCTCGACCGTGGTTGGGTCGTCGCCTCCGAGACGGCCGCGCTCGACATCGTCGGTGCTTCGTTCGTGCGCGATATCGAACCAGGCGAACTGCTGGCCATCGACGCCGACGGCGTTCGCTCCAGCCGCTTCGCCCCGCCCTCGCCGAAGGGCTGTGTGTTCGAATACGTGTACCTGGCCCGGCCGGACAGCACGATTGCCGGTCGATCGGTGCACAAGACGCGCGTAGACATCGGGCGCAGGCTAGCCCAGGAGATGCCCGTCGAGGCCGACCTCGTGATCGGCGTACCGGAGTCCGGTATTCCAGCCGCGGTCGGCTACGCGCAGGAGTCCGGCATCCCCTACGGCCAAGGCCTTACGAAGAACGCCTACGTGGGCCGCACCTTCATCCAGCCGTCGCAGACCATTCGCCAACTGGGCATCCGGCTCAAGCTCAACCCGCTCAAAGAGGTGATCCGCGGCAAGCGGCTGATCGTCGTCGACGATTCGATCGTGCGCGGCAACACCCAGCGCGCACTGGTACGGATGCTGCGCGAGGCGGGTGCCGTCGAGGTGCACGTGCGGATCGCCTCCCCGCCGGTGAAATGGCCGTGCTTCTACGGCATCGACTTCGCCACCCCTGCCGAGCTGATCGCCAACGCCGTCGAGAATGAGGACGAAATGCTCGAGGCCGTGCGGCACGCGATCGGGGCCGACACCCTCGGCTACATCTCACAGTCGGGCATGATCGCGGCCACCGAGCAGCCGGCATCCCGGCTGTGCTCCGCATGCTTCGACGGCAACTACCCGATCGAGCTGCCCGGCGAAACGGCGTTGGGCAAGAACGTGATCGAGCAGATGCTGGCCACCGCCGCGCGCACTGGTATCCCCGTTCAGGCCGAGAACGACAACGTCTCTGCACTGCGCAGGCCCTAGCGGCGAAACCGGCTCTAGCTGCGAAATAACATTTGTTGTAATTCGCTGGAATTACCTTGGTTTGTGCCCAAGTGTGCCCAAAATGTGCCCACGCGCGTGCCGAGAGAGCTTTCAATTCAGCTACGTCACAGGAAGGGGGTTTGCTAACGTTCACCCCCCCAACTAATTTCCGTAAGCAAGTAAGACTCCGGCGCCTGCAGCGCAACAGGCCCGGGGAATGGCCGAACTTAATAGGAGATTCGACGATGCCAAAGAATGTAT
>DASRJA010000619.1:0-21624 GCA_035649695.1 Mycobacterium sp.
ACGAAGCCCAGCTCGGGCAACACCGTCATGCTTTCGACGGTACGCGAGTGGATTGGCTGTTTCGCCGTCCGACGAGGCGTTAATTACTAATCTCGATGGCACGCGGACACGAATGAACGGCAGGTAGCAACGATGCGTCAGCGCGTTCTGAACACTGTGGCAGCAATGGTTGTGGCGATGCCGGCGGTTCTGACTGTCGGCGTTCCAACGGCGACGGCCGACGGCCCAACGGGTGGCGGTGGTGGTGGTGGGGCAACTTTCGTGGCATTCACTCAGATGTTCCGACGGTGCGATTTCAGCGCCAAGACACATATCGGACCGACGGCGTACGGACGCCCAACCGCGACGGTGCGCCATACGGGCTCCGAGGTGATCGCCGACGTGCAGATCGCGACGGTCCTGCCGAATACGCCCTACGACGTGGGGTTGGTACAGATGCCGCGCTCATCGGCGACGGGCTGCAATCCCGGCGATCCGGGCGTGATCTCCGGTGTGCTCATGACAGACCCCACAGGCGCAGGCAGCGTCACCGTTCGCGGCCCCATTGCGCCCGGCGCGAGCGGCGTGTGGATTTACATCAGTCGGCCGGGCGAGTTCTCTCAGACACCGGACGAGTTCTACACCTCCGACTTCGTCGTATCGCTCTAGGGAACCCGGTAGTCGATCATCGGCTCCTGCTTGATCACCGCGCCTCCGGCGGTGACCAGAAGCTCAGCGGGTGAGATTGAGTACGTGACGTTTGCGTTGTGCGCGATGAACTCGTGTGTCGGCGTGCTCCTGGCCGCCGCCTTGAGGACCGCATCGTCACTGAGCCGGATGCCCAGATAGCCGTAGCGCCCGTCCTGGTCTCCGCATATCACCACCAGTGACCCTGGTGTCCGGCCGATTGCGACGGCCGTCTGGCTTCCGTCGCATCGTGCACTGGAGTTGACGAAGCCCCTGTCATCGACCGCGAACGGGTCAGCCGGTATGGCCGCCGGTGGGCTTGGCGCTTCGACCGACGGCGTTGGTGGGCTCGGGGCGACCGTCGTAGACGGACGAGCGTTCGGTTGCGAAACCGGCTCGTGTGTCACCCACTTCACCACCGAGCCAACCGAGACGACCAGCGCCGCAAGGAGGACGGCCGATCCGCCGACGGCAAGGCGCCGGCCTGAGAAGAACCGGCGTGGTGGTGGCTGCTTTCGATGTCGGCCGCGGGTGCGGGAAGGTCGCGTCAGATACCCCGAGCTGGTGACCAAGGTCGCTCCCGTCATGCAACTTCGTGCACTAGTTGTGCGGAACATTCTGCACGACACGATCCGCACGACAAACGATGGCTACGCCGCGTCGAACAGGCTCGAATCTTGTTGATTCACTGGACAATTTGCTAGCTACGCATTGACGCTTGCGAAAGTGCGGCTACGGTGGCCGGGTGACCGTTTACGCCATCGCTCAGCTGAAGTTCTCCGACCGCAACGCCTACAACCGCTATCAGGCGGCGTTCATGGAGGTGTTCCAACGCTACGACGGCACGCTGTTGGCGGCCGATGAGGCGCCGCGGGTCATCGAGGGTCAATGGGACCTAGAGAAGGTCGTGTTGATCAGCTTTCCGGATGAGGCGGCGTTCCGTGAGTGGTCGGAATCACCGGACTATCAACGGATTTCAGAGGACCGCCGCGCGGGAGCCGACACAGTGGTGGTGCTTGTGCAAGGGTTGCCGGGTAACGGGACGTAGCGGATCACGTTATGCGGGAACAACAACCGTCAATCCATTGCCGCGACGCTCCACCCGCATACCGGCCCGCCGACCGACTGCGGCCACCTGCGCGGCATCGTCGGGCTCGGACCTTGTCGTGGCTAGGGCGCGCGCCAGACGACCCTTGTGCGCCTTGTTGAAATGGCTCACCACGGTGCGGTGGCCGTCAGAATCCTCGGACACCACATCGACCTTGACGGCGCCGGGCACCCTTCCTAACGCCGCATAGGAACCGGATCGCAGGTCGACCACTAGCTCGCTCGACGCAATCTGTGCCAGTACCGGTTCAAGCAGAGGACGCCATCGCGCAGCCAGCGTGGGCCGACCGGGCAGCTTCGATGTCGCGGAGAGCCGATACGCGGGCACCGGATCGTCCGCGCGCAACAGGCCAAACAGCGCGGAGCCGACCGCCAGCCGGCTTCGGGCGCGAACGGCGGATGCACCGCGCAACGATCCGACATCAAGGGCGTCGTACAGCACGCCGGTGTAGCGACTAATGGCGGGCAGCGTGGCTGCGCTCCGCAGCACCGCGTTGCGCTCGATCTCGGCGTCCTGCGACGCGGAGATACCCAGCGCGCCCCGGCATACCGAGGTGTCGTCGGCCAGCGCGATGAGTTCGTCGATCAGCGCTTCGCGTAACGGCCCGAGGTCCGGAGAGCTCAGGGCATCCAGACGCAGAGGCGGCCCGTCACCGCCGACGTGCTTGGTCTCCGATGGCGGCAGCAGCACGATCACGGTCGTGACGCTAACCGACCCCGTGCCGGGTCAGGCCGGGGGAGCGATGTCGCCAGGCGCCGGCGGCGCGAACGGATCCGCTGGTGGCGGCGGCGCGAACGGATCTGCCGGCGGGGGCGGCGGCGCGAAGGGATCGGCCGGCGGGGGCGGCGGTGCCATCTCCGGTGCCGGGGCCTCCTGGGCCATCAGCACGATAGGCGCCTCCGGTGCCGGCGGCGGGATCATTTCGGGCGGGGGCGGAAGGAACGGGTCACCCGCCATCGGCGCGTCAGGCGCGGGCGGCACGTCCTCAGGTGCCATCGGCAGGTACATGTGGTGAGAGAACTGTCCCTGGAAGGCGCCACCGCCACCGACCCTCACGCCGCCGCCTTCACCGGAGGCTACGGGAGTGCCATCGGGGAGTGTCGCCGCCGTGTGACCGCCGTTCCAGCCGACGTTCAGGGCACCGGGCTGCGACCCGTACTTGAAACCGCGGGAGAGCAGAGCCCTCTCGATGTTGCCGGTGTTGAACCGGTCGCCGTAGATCGGACGGCCACTTGCCGCGTTAGAGACCCATGACACCAGGCCCGAGCAGTCCGTGCCCCGGGGAGAGTCTCCACCGGAGATATACGGGGTGCCCGAAACCGAGTTCACGAGCGTCAACAGGGTTACGGTAGCAAACATGCGGCCGGACGCTACTAGAGGTTTTTGTAACGCGCCAAAATCTGTGACGCCCTTCACAACTCGTGCTCAGCATCGGTTCACTTCACGAAATGTCTTGGGCTGCCAAAAGACTCAATATGACGCCGCCACTTACGATTTCATGAATTTTCGCTGGTAGCAGCGGGTAGTTTCATGCGCAATCGCGCGTACGCGCAGGCCATATAGATATGGAAGCGCTGCGACTTCGTGGCCCGTGGCGCACACATACCGCACGCTGAAGCCGCGCCACAAGTGGCAGGCATCACATTTCAAGATCAGCGAATGTGACCCATGCCACAGCGAGCACGCACGTCAAACGCCCAGGTCGAACACCAGCGATCGCCGGACCGCTCGTCGTGCTGACGATTAGGCTGCAATCGACCCAGTGAGGTGCGGAAATGGCTGTCTCGATCAGGCTCGGACGCTTCAGAACTGCATTGGCGCTGTGTGTATGTCTCCTCATGGCTAGCAGCTCGCTGATCTCGACCACTTCCTGGGCGGATGACTGTGACATCACTCCGATAGATGTCGAAACGACGGACTATTCGTTGCCATTCGAGGTGCCGGGGGGACTGATGCCCGATCCTCAGTTCGACGGCATGCAGGCACACTTTGAAATGCACCGCGTGCGACCGGTTTACGACAACAAGTGCCCATCGGTACCGAACAGGGCGGCAGTGCTGATCCACGGCCGCACGGTCACTGGCCCTGTGGCGTTCGATCTGCGATACCCCGCGCCCGGTGGCGGCACCCTAAGCGTGCAGGAAGCGTTGGCGCGAAGCGGAATTGACACATTCGCACCGAGCCTGCTCGGCTACGGCCGCTCGACGACGTTCGACCATGGGCTGGACGATCCCGGAAATGCAAGCCTGAGACCATTTCCGCCAGATGGCGAGTGCCCATACCCGGAGGGATGCGACCGATCCCACAATCCGATCTTTCCGCTCGATCAACAAGGCGCGTTGCTCGCCCCCAATCCTCTTGGCGGACAGCGTCACACGCATTCCAGCAATGTGCGTTTCGCGAATATCGACGTGTGGGTTCGAGACATTGCTCAGGCGATCGACGACGCGATCACCCGGGCACAGCCCACTGACGGCAAGGCGACATTGATCGGCTACTCGCTCGGCGCGCTGCGCGTCGGCCGTGCCCTGTACGCGGCCAAATACCCCGCAATTGTCAACACAGTCGATCGAGTTGCGTTCTTGTCACCGTTCTTTGGCGGACCACCGGAAGAGACTGTGCCGCCAGGGGGCTTTGTCACGTTTCCGATGACGCTCATGCAGCGCACGCAGATCGTCGAAGGCGGCAGGATGGCCAACGCCGAAAGGGAGGCCGCATGTGCCGGGTACAACGTCGACGGCAGCGGCGAGCAGGCGTGGGCTCAGCTGATGAGCCTCGACGCCAATGGTCGCAATTGGGGCGGTGACGACCCTCGCCGGCCTACCGGGGTGCTGCGGTTGCCGACGTTCTCCACATACGGCTTCAATGATGACGTTGCCGGACAGTTGACCCAGCCGACATTGGTCATGCAGGGTCTCGACGACGTCGTTGTGCCCGGCGGTGCCACCAGCGCATCGGCGATCTACGATGCACTGCCCGGCGCGATGACCAATAAGGTTCTGGTGCAGCTGGATTGCGCAACACACGAGATGTTGTGGGAGGGCTGTTCGTACGCGGTGCGCTGCGACGCGGCTTCCAGCACCCCATATGGAACTCAGCCGGGAAAGCCTTGGGCCGGAGCGTATTCCACAGTCGCGGCGGCATTGATCGAATGGATCACCAACGGGACATTCGACGGCACAACGGTCGGCAGGTTCACTGTCGATGCGAGCGGCGTCGCCAGGTCGACCGGAACCTGAGTCAGCCGTGGGCGAGCAGCAGCGGCACCCGCTGCTCGGCGTCGGTCAGCGAACCATGTTGTCCGATCAACGCAGACAACAGCGGTTCCGCTGTGCGCCGCATGATCCCGGCGGCGCCGCGTGCCGCCGCAACGACGTCGCCGATGCGGAACCGCGCATCGTCGCCGACCCGGTCGCCGAACCATCCCGCCGCGATCGCTTCGTCTCGCGAGACCACCCACGCCCGCTGCGCCAACGTCTCCCGCCACGCCGCGAGCACCGAATCTGCCGCGCCGTCGGCGACGTAGACGTGGCGGGCGCGCGGCTCGCCACCGATGGCCTTGACGCCGTCCATCAAGGGCTCGCAATCGTCGATGTCCACAACCTCTGACGCGTCGAGCGCAACCATGCCGTGGTCGGCCACGACGGCGAGCAGCGCGCCCGGCGGCAGGCCCTCGACGATGGACTCCACCAGCCGGTCGACCTGACGCAGTTGCATCCGCCACGGCACCGAACCCGGGCCGTAAACATGCCCCAGCAGGTCGATCTCGGAGTGGTAGCCATAGCAGAAGCCGCCGTCGGCAAGCGCGGACCGCACGCACGCGGCCAGGTCGCCGAGCGCATGCACGCCCACGTACCGACCGCCACGCAGGACGGCGCGGGTCAGGCCGGACCCGGCGAATTTCGCGCCGGTGATGACGCTGACCGCGACTCCGGACGCCGCGGCCCGCTCGAACGTCGTCGGCAGGGGCTGGACCTGCTCCGGTGGAAGCTTGTCACGCAGGTCGCGCCCCGTCGGGTGCGGACGCCATCCGAGGGCGTTGACGACGTCGACACCCGGGAGCCGAAACGACAGGCCCACCATGCCGTGCTCGCCGGAGCGGCAGCCGGTGCCAACCGCCGCCAGTCCGGCGACGGTCGTGGAAGGAAACCCGACCTGCAGCGTGCGCCCCCGCAGCCCGGCCATCACTGGAGCGTCGGCGGCATAGGTGTCGAGCAGCTCGGCGCCAAGCCCGTCCACGAGCAGCACACAGGCGCCGGTGATCCCGTCGGGCAGGGGAATCGGCCCGTCGAACCCGGGGACGCCCATCGCGGACAGCACCGACGGCACCACGTCGGCCAAATGCGGGAGATCTGGATCGGGCTGCGGCACCTTCACGATTCGAGCCTGTCACACCGCCGAGCGGCACCGAGGCTCTTGTAGCGAACCATCGGCGAAGGTTCACCAGGATGCCCTCGAGAATCGACGACATCCGCATTTCTCCTGCAGCGCAACGAGCGCGCGAGGCAGCTTTACCGGATCTTGACCGCGTGTTGAATCGCCTTACTAACCATGGCGAGGTGAGTACGCTTCCAACGGTGGAACTGGGGGTTTTGGGTCCACTTCAAGTCCGGCTTGACGGCGCGCCCGTCGCGATCCCGGGCGCGAAACCGCGCGCCGTCCTCACGATGCTCGGGCTGCACTCTGGCTCGGTTGTGTCAGCCGACACGCTAGTCGAGCTGCTGTGGGGCGATGATCCGCCGCGGACGGCCAGCAAAGCCCTGCAGACGCACATCTCTTCGTTGCGTAACACCCTCGGAGATGGCTTCGTGTTGACGGAGGGCACGGGCTGGACTCTGCACACGACCCAGATTGACGCCTCGCACTACAAATTGGCCGCCAGGATGGGCCGTGACGCCATCGCTGCCGGAGACACCAGCGAAGCGATGGCCCGCTTTGAAGCGGCGTTGGCTTCCGGGCGTGCTTCGCGGCCCGCGACTGGGCCGCCACGGCCGAGACACTGGCCGATGACTTCTGCACTGACGATCGCCGACGGGTCGTGAACATTGGGACCCGCCACGGTCGAGATGCCGAAATCGCGAATGCGCGTGCGTTGGCCGAACTCCGGACGACGACCATAACCTCAATTGCGACCCGCGGGGACCGCCTCGCCCTCAGCCGTCACCGCGTTTTCGGCCGCGACCAGCGGCCCGAGGCGTTTCACATGGAAGTGCTCGGCATCCTCGAGATCAACGCCGACAGTCAACTCGGGGCTCGCATCGTCTTCGATCTCGACGCCATCGATGCCGCCGTCGAGGAGCTTGATGCCCGCTACCTCGCCGGCGAAGCCGCCGCCTACTCGCACACATGGTCCGCTGTCATACGGGCGTATGCCTCCTTCAATCGACGCGAGCTACCGGCGACGACGCCGGACTGGCTGAACATCGACCACCGGCGCGGGGCAGCATTCGCGCCCGGCGACGTGATCCCGTACATCCGCTCCGCGTGGGACGTGGCTGCAGACATCAGCATCTACATCGTGGCCGTACATCGGCTCAGCCACCTCGGTGCTGTGGTCACCTATGCAGCGAATGGGACCTCAGGAGAGGGTTTCGACGCCGAGTGGCGGGAGATCACGCTTCTGACGTTCGAAAGCGACCTGATCAGCCGCTGCGAAATCTTCGACGAGGTGGATCTCGGCGCCGCGATCGCGAGGTTCGACGAACTCAAATCCACCCTCTGACCATTGACACGCAGCCATCCAGCTGCCTATAGTCAGACATGCAGCCAGTTAGTTGCATATAGGGAAATGACAGAGATGGACGAGGTGTTCAGGGCGTTGGCAGATCCGAGCCGACGTCTGCTGCTCGACAGCCTCAATGCGCGCAACGGACAGAACCTGCAGGAGCTGTGCGCGGGCTTGTCGATGGCGCGGCAGTCGGTCAGCAAGCATCTCGCAGTGCTTGAAGCGGCCAACCTGGTCACCACGGTATGGCGGGGTAGGGAAAAGCTGCACTACCTCAACGCCGAACCGATCAACGCCATCGCCGACCGCTGGATCAACCAATACCACCGTGCGCGCGTAGAGACGCTCGCGGACTTAAAAACCGCATTGGAGACCGAATCAATGAGCAGCGCCGAATTCGTCTATACGACGTTCATCCGGACGACGCCGGAGCGACTCTGGCAAGCGATCACCGATCCAGCGTTCTCGCGCCGCTACATGGGTCACGCGCTGGTGTCCGATTTCACCAAGGGGTCCACGTACGTCTGGGAACAGGATGGCCTGCTGATCGCACATCCCGACCAGGTGATCCTTGAATCCGATCCGTACCGCCGGCTGGCGTTCACCTTCCACACTTTCGTGCCCGAACTCACGGCCGCCGGACTGGACGAAGAAACGATCGCCAGGGCGGCGGCCGAGAAGCGCTCGAAGGTGTCCTTCGACATCGAGCCGGTTGACGACGACCAGGTCAAGCTCACCGTCATCCATGGCGACTTCGGACCGGACAGCACGGTGCGCGGACTGATCTCCGGTGGGTGGCCGTGGAAGATCGCGAACCTCAAGACTGCGCTGGAGGAGTCATGACCGCCACGCCTCGACTGGTCGACCGCGAAGCGTTCCAGCGTGAACTCGACGAGTTGCGGGTTCGCGAGAAGGCCCACACGCGCGAATCAGATGCGATCGCCGCAGCGCGCCGGCGGTTGCCAATGGTTGAGGTGGACGGCACCACGCCCCTCATCAGCGCCAGCGGACCGACCACGTTGCTCGACGCATTCGAGGGCCGTTCTCAACTGATCGCTTATTACTTCATGTGGCACACCGGTCATCCGGCAGCCGAACAATGCGAAGGCTGCACGTGGTGCACCACAAGCGTCGCAGAGTTGTCTTACCTGCATTCCCGCGACATCACCTACGCGGTCTTCTGCCAGGGCCCCTACGACGAAAGCAGCCGCTACCGCGACTTCATGGGTTGGGATATGCCGTGGTACTCGGCCCAGGACTCACTCGACACGCTGCTGGTCGGGCGCCAAAAGAACTTGATGCACCTCGTGTGCTACCTCCGGGACGGCGACCGTGTGTTTGAAACCTATTGGACGAATTACCGCGGCGTAGAGGCGATGGACTACAGCTTCGCGCTCATGGACCTCACCACGTACGGACGCCAGGAGGAGTGGGAAGACTCGCCCGGCGGCTGGCCGATACGTCCGATCGCCAACAACCCCGAACGAGTCCGCGAGAACGGACGTCCGATCGCCCAGTGGTCGCGACTTGAAGCCGGACGCTCAGACAAGCTGAGTTAAGTATTGAAAGCCGAAGGGAGACAAGGAATGACAACACCCCCGGTCGTTTCGGCGCAGGAGTGGGAAGCTGCCCGACAAGAAATGCTCGTCAAAGAGAAGGAAGTACAGCGGGCCCGGGACGCACTGGCCGCGCAGCGCCGCAGGATGCCATGGCTGGCGGTGGAGAAGGAATACGTGTTCGACGGTCCCGACGGCAAGGTGAGCCTGCTTGACCTGTTCGATGGACGCCGCCAACTGATCATTTATCGCGCATTCGTCGAACCGGGCACAGGCGACTGGCCCGAACACGGTTGCGTCGGTTGCTCTTTGATGGCTGACCACGTTCCGAACCTCGCCCACCTGAACGCGCGCAACACCACATTCGTCTACGCCTCACGCGCATCGCAGCCCGAGCTCGAGCGGATGAAGGCGAAGATGGGCTGGAGCCACATCCCGTGGTACACCATCACCGACGACTTCCACAAAGACTTCGACGTCGAGGATTGGCACGGCACCAACGCCTTCATCCGCGACGGCGACCGCGTGTTCCGCACCTACTTCACCAACGGCCGCGGGGATGAAGTGTTTGTCAATACCTGGAACTTCCTCGACATGACCGCGCTTGGACGCCAAGAGGAATGGGAAGATTCGCCGGAAGGCTATCCGCAGACCCCGCCGTACGAGTGGTGGAGCTGGCACGACAATTACGCCAAGCACGAACCGTGGCGTTGGTTCGGCGACCCGGACCCGAACGACCCTAACGACCAACGGCCGCCGCGCAAGGACGCATAGGACGGCGGCGGCCCGGGCCGGCATTTGAGCTCAATCGATACCGTATCGAGTGATCCGAAGCTTCGGTATGGTCGATTCATGAACGCTGACGTTCGCCGCCGTCGGGTAACCCCGCGTGCGACCGACCGCGCCGGGGATCCTTCTCCGTTCGCGCTCGGGTTGGCGCTGCGCCGGGCTCACTGGCACGCGGCTGCGGTGATGTCGGAGGCGCTTCGGCCGCTCGGCATCGAGCTACGGCATTTTGCCGTGCTGCTCGTTCTGGTCAACCGCGGGCCCACGGAGCAACGTGACCTAGTAGCGGCAACGGGCTCGGACAAGGCAGGAATCATGCGGGTCGTCGACGACCTCGAGCGCAAGGGGCTTGCCGTTCGCAAGCCCGTCCCGGGGGACCGGCGCGTGCGGGCTGTCGAGATCACGCCGAAGGGACTTGAGCTGTTCGACGCCGCCCACGAGGCCGCCGAACCATTGGCCAAGCGCCTGGTCGCGCCGCTGAAGCCCGCCGAAGCCAAGCAGTTGACAGACCTGCTCACCCGATTCACCTCTGTGGCTTCCGACGAAAAGTAACCCCTCCCGCTCATCAGGCCGCCAGCGGGGAATAGTATCGATCAATACGGTATTGAATATTACTGTAAGGATCGAAACTAAGAAGGCAGGCGATGATGGACGTCTATGAGGCAGTCGAGAGCCGACGGGCGGTGCGGGGATTCACCGACCAGCCCGTGTCCCGAGAGGTGATCGAACGCGTGCTGACCGCCGCGGCTTGGTCGCCGTCCGGATCGAACATTCAGCCGTGGAACATCTACGTGGTCACCGGCGCGCCGCTGGCCGAGCTCAAGAAGCTCGCCGTCGAGCGCGTGGCCACCGGCGTCCCGTGGGACGAGCGGGAATACGAGATGTACCCGCCCGCAATGAAGTCGCCGTACAGCGACCGCCGTGCCGCGTTCGGCAAGGAGCGCTACAGCGCACTCGGAATCGCACGCGAGGACTGGGAGGCGCGTCAACGGGCGGCCATCGCGAACTGGGACTGCTTCGGCGCACCTGCGGCCCTGTTCTGCTACATCGATCGCGACATGGGCCCGGCCCAATGGGCAGACCTCGGCATGTATCTGCAAACCGTCATGCTGCTGCTTCGTGCCGAAGGCTTGGACAGCTGCCCGCAGATGGCGTGGTCGCAGGTTCGTGAGACCGTCGCGGATGTCGTCTCACCCGCCGAAGGGCAGATCCTCTTCTGCGGCATGTCGATCGGCTACGAGGACAAGACGGTTCCCTATACCCGTACTGGCCGGGCGCCGCTCTACGAGACTGTCACTTTCGTCGACGGTTAGCTCAGGACGGCACGCTGGCCAGCGCCTCGGCCACGCACTCCTGCCATCGGTCAGCGTCGACTTTCTCGATCGCGGTGTCTCCGCCAAAAGCGCTGGAGATCACGATGTTCGGCTGCACCGTACCGAGCAACTCCAGGCTGGACGTCAACTCTGCAGCGCTGCCGCGACCGGGCACCAAGAATGTCGACCAGGTGCCGTCTTCGGTGGGAAACATCGTGTCGCCGGTGAACAGATACGTGTCGCCGTCGACTCCCCGCACGAGATAACAGGTGCTGCCATCCGAATGGCCTGGCGTGGGAATGGCGTCGACGCCGTTGGCATCGAGGTGCCGCGAACCCTCTATGGCCACATCGACATGTGCGTGGCGGCCGATCGCATCCAGCTCTGCCGCGGGCGCATGCAACCGGGAGCCGAATCGGTCAGCGATACGCGCCAGCGTCGGACCCGCTTCGTCGAGATGCGACAGATACTGGGCGCTCACGCCGCCAAGGTCGCCAATCCCGTCGAAATCCGCATCGGACGCCGGACTGTAGAACAACACGTTGCCGCTCGGACCTCGCCACAGGTACGCATGTGTAGTCAGTCCGGGAAACGGTGATTCTGTGCGAGTCTGCCAAAGGTCGTCTCGGATTTGCGTGATGGTGGTACTCATGTCTATACGGTGCTTCCTCAACCAAAGTTGAGGTCAAGCCGTCGCGTGGAGGTGGTCGCGATGCAAGCGATTGCACCGATGATTGCTTGTGGACTCGCTGCGGCGTCGATCCCGCTCGCCGGCACCGCCTCAGCGGTCTGCGACTCGCGGGAATGCGTCCCGAACGTGGCCAGAAATGTCGTGCAGGGCGGGCCCTGCGCGCCCCGGAAGACGTTCGTCTTCGGGCTCGACGCGGGCGGTGCTACGTACGTGTGCACTGTGGCTGGCGCGTGGTCTCCGGTCGGCCCGCTGATCGGTGTGCGGAACGTGCCGATGTCGTGTCCGGCGCTGAACCTGTCGGCCCAGGGCTCCGACGGCGTCCCGTTCTGGTGCGTGGACATGGGTGGTGGGGCGCTGCAGTGGGCACACCGCCCGGACACCGTCGGATAGGTCAGCGCTCGACGACGGAGGCGATCCGCCCGGCCACATCGGTCGCGACGGCCAGAACCTGCGGGTCATCGGCAGCCGCGTAGCGGTCCAGGGCGCGGTCGTAAGTGGTGCCCGCAATTGACCCGTGGTCGGCGGGCAGCTCGACGAATTCGACGGGCCAGTCGTTGTCGCTGAGCGTCGCGGCGAAGGACCGACTCGCCTCGACTGGCACGACATCGTCGGCAGCACCGTGAAGGAGCGTGAACGGTGAGCGCTGCGCGGGCAATTCGGTCGGCAAGTGAGCGGCCGTGATCGGATCTTCCGCCATGAACGCACCGGCCAGGCAAACCGTATGTGTCACAGGAACTTCGAACTGTGCAGCATGGATCGCCAGCGCCGCCGCGGCCACACCGCCCAGCGACCACCCGACCACCACAAGGCCGCCGGCACCGGCATGCTGTCGCGCGAATTCTGCCGATCGCAGCAGATCCCCGCGGCCGTGGTCGTTGGCGTGTGAGTTCCAGTCAGGCACCACTACGGTGAGGCCGTGGCCGGCCACCAGTTGCGCGAGCGGTCGCATCGCGCTGCGGGCATCGGATTGGGCGCCGTGCCACATCAGAACTGTTGGACCCGCCTTGTCGTCGAACAAGTCAAGCGTTCGGCCGTGGGTGTATTCGACTGTCTGCACACGGCGAGTCTGCCCACGCGACGACGTACCTAACCGCGTGACCGGTGATCCTGCATGTAGGCCGCCCACCTCTGCGCCTCGCTGGGTAGAGGCAGATGCGTGTGGCCGCATTCCAGGAGCCAGGCACCGGGACCGGCGGTGCGGGTCAACCGGAAACGATTGCAGTACCGACAGTGCGCCATGACTCCATCTCCTTTCGTAAAGGGGTTACTCGTCTTGTGTAAGCACGGTATGGAGTTGCGCGACCTGCCAAAACGGGTCGTAGACCCATGTGTCGCCGGCCCGCCCGGGGCATTTCCGGGCGCGCGGCATTGGGGGATTAGGGGGTGTGGCGGCGCAGGCCGCGCCGAGAGCTACTTGGTGCCGAAGATGCGGTCCCCGGCATCGCCGAGACCCGGCAGGATGTAGCCGTGCTCGTCGAGCTGCCGGTCGATCGCGGCGGTATAGATCGGCACATCCGGGTGGGCGTTCTGCATGGCGGCGATGCCCTCGGGACAGGTCAGCAAGCAGACGAACTTGACCGACTTGGGACCACATTCCTTCAGCCGGTCCACCGCCGCGACCGCCGAGTTACCGGTGGCCAGCATGGGGTCGACCACCACCACGTCACGCTCGTGCAGCTCGCCGGGCATCTTGAAGTAATACTCCACGGCGACAAGCGTTTTGGGGTCGCGATACAGGCCGATATGGCCAACGCGGGCGCCGGGCACCACCGTCAGCATGCCGTCCAGAATGCCGCTGCCTGCCCGCAGGATGGACACGAACACCAGCTTCTTACCGTCGATGACCCGGCCGGTGGTGCTTTCCAGCGGAGTATCGATCTCGACGTCGTGCAGCGGCACGTCCCGAAGCACCTCGTAGGCCATCAGGGCCGAGATCTCATGCAGCAGTTGGCGAAAGCTGTTGGTGGACGCGTCTTTCCGGCGCATCAAAGTCAGCTTGTGCTGCACCAAGGGGTGCTCGATCAGATGGACGGTGGCCATGGCCGCTAGAAGACCGTGCCGTCACTGACGACAGAAATGGGTGGACGTCCGCCGCGGAAGCGCTCGGCGAGCGCACGGCCCGCCGCCCAGGTTCCACCCTCGAGCACACACGCGAGCGGCATCTGTTCAGCATCGGTGCCAAACCGGGCGCGCACCAGCGGCGCCAGCTCGTCGAGCAACGCCACCGTCAAGGCGCGCCACTCGACGACCAATTCACTGCCCACCGTCCATGTGCGCTCCGACCAGGACGGGTCGTGCAAGCGCAACACGTCGGCGTCGAGCAGTAGGCCGCCGTTGCGGTACTCGGGAAGTCCGGTGAGAGCGTCCTGGCCTTGCACGTACACGCCAGCCCATTGAAAAGGCTCCAGCAGCGAGTAGGTCAGCCACTGCGACAACTTGTGGAACGGCACCCAGCCCCGGGTCAGGCCCGAACCGGTGACGGCCTGGTGGCGCCAGCAATCACCGAGCGGGTGGTCGCCAATGGCGTTGTGGGTCGGCCAAATTCCCGACAACGAGAGCAGGAGATGCGACAGGATGTCGTGCGCGGTCACGGGGCCTGGATGCTCGACCAACAAGTCGAAGAGCTCACCTGGCCGACCATGCGTACCAAACAGCTCACGCTGCGCGGTCAGCGCCTCGCCTAGCCGGTGCAGCAGAGCCATGCGACCTTCGAAGCCCACCAAGGGATTGGACGGGCTGATTTGGAAGGCCTCGGCCAGCTTGCCCGCGTCGAGGGCACGCAGTCCTGCGGCGTCGACCCGAAGCGGGTGCGCGGCATCGCTGGAGAACAGTCCGCCCAGGAAGGCGTGCCAGCTCGCGACTGCGAGCCCCTCAGAGCGTGAGAAGCGTTGCCCACTATCCGTTTCCAGGTACCGCCAGTCCGGGCCAGCGCCGGCATCGAGCAGCACGCTCACCGTGGTCAGGTCAATCATGGCGCGGGCACGGGCCGGCGTATCCAGCTCCGCCAGTCGGTCGTCCAGCTCTGCCTTGCGGTCCACGCCGCCGGCGTCGAAATGGCGCCATCGGCTGTGGTACGGGATGCTCAGGTCGGGGTAGCGCGTGCGCATCATGTCGGCCACCTCGACCGCGGCCGCCTGCAGCGCATCGTCATGCACGCTGAACCAGCGTGAGGCGCCGTCTCGTGCACGATGCAGCAACTGGCGGGCATGTGCCCGCACGACCGTCGTGGTACGCAGTGCCGCGGCGGCGCCCTCGGGGGTGTCGGCGTTCAAGTCGGGATGCATGGTGATGAGGTTCACTTCTCGAACTCCCGGCCCTTGGGCTTACTCAATTCATCGGCGTCGGGCACCGGGCCAGGAGTGAAGTACCCGGCCGCCATCTTGGCGTCGATCTCGACGCGCGCATCGGGCGGGATCAGCGCATCCGGAATGTTCACCCGTTCACCGACCTCGATTCCGGAAGCGGTGATCGCGTCGTACTTCATGTTGCTCATCGACACGAGGCGGTGAATCTTGCGGATTCCCAGCCAGTGCAGCACGTCGGGCATCAACTCCTGGAAGCGCATGTCCTGCACACCGGCGACGCACTCGGTGCGGGCGAAGTAGGCCTCGGCAGTGTCGCCACCCACCTGTCGCTTGCGCGCGTTGTAGACCAGGAACTTGGTCACCTCACCCAATGCGCGACCCTCTTTACGGGAGTAGGCCACCAGACCCACGCCGCCCCGCTGAGCCCCCAGGATGCACTCCTCGATCGCATGCGTGAGATAAGGGCGACACGTGCAGATGTCCGAACCGAACACATCCGAGCCGTTGCATTCGTCATGCACGCGTGCGGTCAATTCCACAGAGGGATCGCCGAGGTCGCCGCCGTTGCCGAAGATATAGATGGTCTGCCCGCCGATCGGCGGCAGGAAGACCTCGAGGTCCGACCGTGTGACGAGTTCGGGGTACATGCCACCGGTCTCTTCGAACAGCACACGGCGCAGATCGTTCTCGCTGCAACCGAATCGGTGCGCCACGCCCGGCAGATGCCAAACAGGTTCGATCGCCGCCTTGGTCACCAGCGCCGCGCCGTTGGGCAGCAGGATTCGGCCGTCGGGCACCAACCGCCCTTTCGCTACGGCGTCCATGATCTCCGGCACGATCACATGCGCCTTGGTGATCGCGATGGTCGGACGGATGTCATAGCCGGCGGCCAGTTCGGTGGCGAACACGTCGGCCACCATCGCGCCCCACGGGTCGAGGCTGACGATCTTGCCGGGCTCGCTCCACTGCGGGAACGGGCCGATGACATCCGTGGGCGACGTGTCCGTGAGGTCGGCCTTGTGCTCGCGCGACAACGCGCCCGCCGCCACCGCCAGCGCCCGGTACACGCTGTACGACCCGCTATGCGTGCCGATCACGTTGCGATGCGCACGCTTGGTGGTGGTGCCGACGAGCGGACCTCGCTCGGCTGCCGTCGGCGCACCCCAACGAATCGGCGGAGCATCGAGGCCGCCGCTGTGTGACGTGAGGCGGATATGGCCGGAGGCGCTGTTCGACTTCGCACGCGACGTCGCGGCGGCGCCGGGCTCAGCAGACATGGTCGTCCTCCGTCAAGAAGGCGCAAGCATATCCACTCTGCCCTCTCGACGCTGTTCCTGCAGGAGCGCCACAAGCGCCAATCGAAGCAGCAAACACAAGTCAGTCACGCCGCGATCCGGCGGAAAATAGAACGCGTTACGATCGCTTCATGCTGCGGGGGGAACTCCCTAGTCGGTTTGACTACCTGTTCGAGCCGCTGGAGGCCGACGAGCCGGCCGGTAACGGCGGCCTCCCGAAATCCTCTTGCGGCCCGAGGAGGACAACCGCTGGTCCAACCGAATGGTGCACGCCGGCGTCGTTCTAGCAACGCTCGCGGCCGCCGCTGCCATGGCCATCGTGTTGCTCCAGCCGGCCCGGCCAGCGGACCAAATCGTCACGCCGAGTGACGCCACGTCACCCGCGACAGCGACGTCGCCAGCGATGTCTACACCCATGCCGACGACAACCACAGCACCCGTTCCCGTCCTACCGGCGACGGTCAGCACTGCCCCGGCTCGGACCCCTGAACAGACACCGACCGTGCAGCGGCAACAGCCGGCGGTCCAGCCGGCGCCGACGACAATTGCCAGCGAACCACCCGCCCCGATGCCGCCGCCGCCGACGACACGCGCGCCCATCAGTGTCAGCCCCGAAACACGTGCGCCGTTTCCGAATCAGGCGCCGTCTCGAAACAACGATCAGCGCAGCGGCGGCGGCGGATTGCTCGGCGGCCTGCTTTAGCTGACGGACCCCGACACGCCAGTTCGCAGGAACCACACAGCTTTCCGTGCGCGGCATCCGGGCTATGTCGCTGCTATTCTGCCAACGTCGCAGCGGCATGACCCGAACGAAACAGCAGAGTCCCTCACGAAAAGAGTTTTGTGCGCACCGGAGAGATCAAGGCCCTGTCCGGCTTGCGCATCGTCGCCGCGGTGTGGGTGGTGTTGTTTCATTTCCGGCCATGGCTCGAGGTATCGGCGCCCGGCTTCAGGTCTGCTCTCGCCCCCGTGCTCAATTGCGGTGCACAAGGCGTCGACCTGTTCTTCATGCTCAGCGGGTTCGTGCTGACCTGGAACTACCTCGACCGCATGGGGGAGTCGTTCTCGATCCGGTCGACGCTGCATTTCTTGTGGTTGCGGCTGGCCAGGGTATGGCCGGTCTATCTCGTCACGCTGCACCTCGCGCTCGCGTGGATCATCTTCACGCTTTACGTCGGTCACTTGCCGTCGCCGGTCGCCGACCAGCTCAACGCGGTCAGCTATGTCCGCCAGGTCCTGCTGGTGCAACTCTGGTACCAGCCGTTCTTCGACGGGTCGAGCTGGGACGGCCCCGCCTGGTCGATCAGCGCGGAATGGCTGGCGTACCTGTTGTTCGGGGTGTTGGTGCTGGCGGTCTTCCGGATCTCCCGGGCGACAAGGGCAAGAGGCCTGCTGTGGCTGGCAATTGTGGCCTCGCTGCCGCCCGCGCTGCTTCTGCTGGCCACCGGCCATTTCTACACGCCGTGGAGCTGGCTTCCGCGAATCGTTATGCAGTTCACCGCTGGGGCCCTGGCCTGCGCCGCGGTTCGCAAATTGCAGCCGACTGACCGGGCCCGCCGCATCGCCGGTTATCTGTCCCTCGCGCTCGGCATCGGCATCGTCGGCATTCTCTATTTCCTGGATGCGCATACGGTGCCGAAGGTCTCCGACTCCAGCGGCCTCGTCGACGTGCTGTTCGTGCCCCTGGTTGTCACGTTGGCGATCGGAGTCGGCAGTCTGCCGCGGCTACTCTCCACCCGAATCATGGTGTACGGCGGATACATCTCGTTCAGCCTGTACATGGTGCACGAGTTGGTGCACACCGCCTGGAACTGGTTCACAGCGCAATTCGCGATCGTCCTGGAACCGAGCTGGTCGGCAAAATTGATCGTGGTTGGTGTGCTGGGAGTCGCCGTCCTCGGCGCCGCGGCGCTGTATCACTTCGTCGAGGAGCCCGCCCGGATCTGGATGCGCAACATGGTCAAGGTCCGAGACACCCAACCCGTCGCGCGCGACGCACCGGCCGAAGCTCGTACCGAGGCCGCCGATCCGGCACACAGCAAGCTCCAACCTCTGCACGGCCCGCGGCATGTGCCGGCGAAAGCCGTCGCCGCCCGCGCGGGCTGACCGGTGGCGGAGAGCCGAAACCTACTGCGCCCGATGGCAAAGCAGCGATTCTGTAACGCATTGCGCACAATCCGGTCGACACCGGCGTTTTCAAGAGTTGGCCCGTAAGCTGTTCCGGTGAGTCGTCTGGTCACGCTCTTCGTCGCGATCGCTGTGCTTGTCGGCCTCCTCGACGCGAGGTCAACACCGGTGAGGCACAACGACATAATCACGTTGGAGTCGTCGCTCAACCACATCGCGGTGGTCGGGGACTCCTACACGACCGGCGGCGAGCTGGGCGGTCTTGGCACCAAGGGATGGACCACCGGGGCCTGGCAGTTATTGGCTCGGCAGGGCATAGCCGTCACCGCGGACGTTGCCGCCGAGGGCGGGGCAGGGTATGGCACGCGCGGCAACCACGGCAGCGTGTTCGAGGACCTCACCGCCGACGCGGTCAAACCAGACGATGCGTTGGTGGTGTTCTTCGGCTCCCGCAACGACCAAGGCGTCGACCCGACACAGCTGTCGATCCTGGCGTGGGGCACCTTCCAATTGGCGCGGCGCACAGCGCCATCCGCGAAATTCCTGGTGATCGGCCCGCCATGGCCAACGGCCGACCCCCCCGATGCCGTGCTCAAGATCCGCGACACCCTGAAGTATCAGGCGGACGTCGTCGGCGCGACGTTCATTGATCCGATCAACGCAGGCTGGTTCGTCGGCAGGCCCGAGTTGATCGGCAAGGACGGCGTCCATCCGACCGACGCAGGCCATGCCTACATGGCGGAGAAGATCGCACCGCTGATCGGCGCACAACTGACTCGAAAGACCTGACAATGCACGACGCCCCGCGAGCCGATTGACCCGCGGGGCGCCGTAATTAGTCGATCAGGCCAGGTCGAACCTGTCGTTGTTCATCACCTTGACCCACGCCTTGACGAAGTCCGCCACGAACTTCTCCTTGGCGTCGTCGGTCGCATAGACCTCTGCGAGCGAGCGCAGGATCGAGTTTGACCCGAACACGAGGTCGTTGGCCGTGGCGGTCCACTTCGCCGCCCCGGTCTGGCGGTCGCGGCCCTCGTACACGTTCTCCGTCGACTGGGACACATCCCACACCGTGCCCATGTCGAGCAGGTTGACGAAGAAGTCGTTGGTCAGCACGCCTGGCTTGTCGGTGAAGACGCCGTGCTTGCTCTTCCCGTTGCCCAGTACACGCAGGCCGCCGATGAGAACCGTCAACTCCGGAGCCGTCAGGTTCAGCAGGTAGGCCTTCTCCACCAGCAGGCGCTCCACCGGAGCCTTCTCGCCGGCGCGGATGTAGTTGCGGAATCCGTCGGCCCGCGGTTCGAGAACCGCGAACGCCTCGACATCGGTCTGCTCCTGCGAGGCGTCGGTGCGTCCCGGCGCGAACGGCACCGTGATCTCAACACCGGCGTCCTTCGCCGCCTTCTCAACGGCTGCAGAGCCGCCCAGCACGATCAGATCGGCGAGGGAGACCTTCTTGCCGAACTCCGACTGGATCTTCTCCAGGGCGGGCAACACCGTGTCCAGATCGGCGGTCTTGTTCGCCTCCCAATCCTTCTGCGGCGCAAGGCGAATCCGCGCGCCGTTGGCCCCGCCACGCAGGTCGGTGCCGCGGAAGCTGGACGCCGACGCCCACGCCGCCGAAACCAGCTGGGAGACAGACAGACCCGAGTCGAGAATCTTGGCCTTGAGCGCCTTGGCGTCCTCGTCGGTGATCAGCTCGTGGTCGACAGCCGGGACCGGGTCCTGCCACAGCTGCGGCTCCGCCACCCAGGGGCCGAGGTAGCGCGAGATCGGTCCCATGTCGCGGTGCAGCAGCTTGTACCACGCCCGCGCGAACGCGTCGGTCATCTCCTCAGGGTGATCCAGCCAGCGACGGGTGATCTTCTCGTAGGCCGGGTCCATCCGCAGCGACAGGTCCGTCGTCAGCATCGTCGGATGGGTCTTGCCGTTGCCGAACGCCTCCGGCACCGTGTCCGCGCCCGCGCCGTCCTTCGGCCGCCATTGGTTGGCACCCGCAGGGCTCTGGAACAGCTCCCACTCGTGGGCGTAGAGCGTCTCGAGGAAGCTGTTGTCCCAAGTGGTCGGCGTCGCCGTCCAAATGCCCTCGAGGCCACTGGTAATGGCGTCCTTTCCGACGCCTGTGCCTTGCGGATTCACCCAACCGAGGCCCTGGAACTGCAGGGGGCAGCCTTCCGGTTCGGGACCGACGAGGTCGGCATTGCCCGCGCCGTGGGTCTTGCCGACCGAGTGGCCGCCGACGATCAGCGCGGCGGTCTCCTCGTCGTTCATCGCCATCCGGCGGAACGTCTCGCGGATGTCCCGCGCGGCGGCCAGCGGATCCGGGTTGCCGTTGGGCCCTTCGGGATTGACGTAGATCAGGCCCATCTGCACGGCACCGAACGGACCCTGCAATTCACGGTCGCCGGCGTACCGCTCGTCGCCGAGCCAGGTGTCCTCGGGTCCCCAGAAGATCTCCTCGGGCTCCCAGATGTCCTCGCGGCCGAAGCCGAAGCCGAACGTCTTCAGGCCCATCGACTCGATGGCGCAGTCGCCGGCGAACACGAGCAGGTCGGCCCACGAGATCTTGCGGCCGTACTTCTTCTTGACCGGCCACAGCAGGCGGCGGGCCTTGTCGAGGCTGACGTTGTCGGGCCAGCTGTTCAGCGGGGCGAAGCGCTGCGCGCCCTCGCCGCCGCCCCCCCGGCCGTCGGCGATGCGGTACGTGCCGGCGGCATGCCACGACATGCGGATGAACAGGGGGCCGTAGTGGCCGTAGTCGGCGGGCCACCACTCCTGCGACGTGGTCATCACGTCGATGACGTCCTGCTTCAGCGCCCCGAGGTCGACGGTCGCGAACTCCTTCGCGTAGTCGAAGTCCTCGTCCATCGGGTTGCCCCGCGGCGAGTGCTGGTGCAGGACCTGGAGGTCGAGCTGGTTCGGCCACCAGTCCTGGTTGCTCATGGGGCGGCCCGGCTGCTTCGACGTCGGGGCCTTGATCGCTGGGTTCTCGCTCTCGCTCACGTCGGTCCTCCGGGGGCGGCTCGAAACTTAGACTCACTCTAAAGTTCTT
>DASRJA010000620.1:0-6546 GCA_035649695.1 Mycobacterium sp.
CGTTGTGAGTCACCATGATCACGCCGCGTCCGGCGCGGCCGGTCTGCTGCAACAACTCCAGAACCCGACGCCCAGTCGCTACATCCAATGCGCCCGCCGGTTCGTCGGCCAGCAGCAGGTCGGGGTCGGTGGCCAGCGAGCGGGCGATCGAGACCCGCTGCTGTTCGCCGCCCGACAGCTGCGCCGGGAAATGACCGGCACGATCCGACAAGCCCACTGCGGCAAGCAGATCTGGCACGTGGCCACGATCCCCCCGCCTCGTCAGCTCCATCACCACTTGCACGTTCTCGTATGCGGTGAGAGTGGAAATCAGATTGAAGAATTGGAACACAAACCCGACATGTGCCCGACGGAATGCGCCCAGATCGCGCGGTGGGCGCCCCGATATATCCTGCCCCGCAACCACGATCGTGCCGCAATCGGCCGATTCGATGCCACCGATGATGTTGAGCAGTGTGGTCTTGCCCGATCCGCTCGGGCCCAGTATCGCTACCAAGGCGCCCGCGGGGATGTCGAGATCGACCTCCCGCAGGGCGTGCACGGCAGCCCCGCCCTCGCCGTAGGTCTTGCTGACCCCGCGTAACTGGACTCCGCCGCGCATCGGTTTCGCCATCGCGACCTCCCGCGTTCTTGTCAGGCTAGTCCGGCGAGCAGCTGATCGACCCCCTACTCGGGGTCCGAGAAACCGGCCTGGCCGCGGCACGAGCAGGCCGGAGAGTCGCGGACTGGGCGGCGCTCACGTGGCGGCGACCAACTCGCATCCTCGTTGAGTTCCGCCCCAACCTGTCGGGCGGTCATACCGTAGGTACGCGGCGGAGCGCATGACGGTTCACCGAATCTTCGGCCTGTGGCGCTGCCAGTCGGAATGACCGGCCTGGTGGCGCGGGGAGTATCACCGGTACCGCAGCCCAACCAGCATCAGCAAGGCGCCCACGAAGCTGGTGGCGGTGCGGGCATGATTCCATGCCGTCCACGTCGAGAAGTACGCCTGCCACTCGCGGGCGGCGTCGGCCACCGACAGGCCATCGGGGTTCACGGTGTCGAGGTGGTTGTTGAGTGGCACGTTGAAGACCATCGTGATGACGGCGCCGAGGAGGGCGAACACCGCTCCGACCAACACCAGCCAGCTGCCGGGCTGATTCAGCTTCACCACTGCCATAACGCCGACGATCAGGGCCAGGATCGTCGCGCCGAAGTACCCCAGGAGAAACGCCGGATTGGCGTTCGCCTCAGCGTTGATGCCACGCATCGCGGTAATCGCATCGACAGGTCCAGTGCGGTCCAGGCCGCGCATCACGAAGGTGGAGAACGTGTACATCATTCCGCCGGCAGCGGCCGAGAACAGCGCGGCGAGGGAGGTCAGGATCACAAATGGGCTTGTATTCATGACCAGAAGTCAATCGGGAACCGCGAAGACGATCCATCGTTGACCGTCCCGACCGCATACGCGACCGTCCGGGTGGCTACCCAACCGGCATGCGCCGTCTTTGAGTGCTCACCCTCAACGTCGCCGGATCGCGCCCGACCTCGTGTCCTTCCAGGAGGCTACGGCGTCGTCGTCGACGTCGAAATCGGCGTTGACGCCACCGACCGGTATAGCTTCACGGACACCGCGCTGAGCCAGGCCCACACCAGCGCGACGGCTGCGGTGAACACCAGAATCGTTGTCGCTCCACCAGATCCGGATGACAGCGCCATGAAGCTGGCGGCGAACGCCACGCCGGTGATGCGGGAAAACCATGCCCACGAACCCAATCCGCGACGGGCGAACCATGCGCCGAGCACGAAGCATGCCGCTACCAGGCACGCGAATGCGATGCCCGCCACCGCGAAATGGGCCAGACCATGCCAGCTGACCTCGCCCATACCGGGCGGCGTGCCCGGCGGGAATCCATCCGACGGGTCGGCCCGGAACATGCCTGCGATGACGAGACCGGCGCCGTAGCCCCCGAGCAGTCCGGATGCCCAGGCCGACAGGCGTCCCGCCCCGAGCGCGCGCCGGATTCCGACGGCCGCCGCGATCGTCATCGCACCGGTGACCACGAACGTGGCGACCTGCATCCACCCGAAGTCGCCGTTCGCGAGCTGGCTGGCCGCGTGCCGGGTCGGGTCGAACCCGTCGCGGGTCGCCATCTGGGCCGCCACCGCCAGCACGTAGGTGGGGCCGGCGATGACGCCGTAGCCGAGCAACGACTTGGTGATCCGCACCGGAAGCGGCGGACAATCGGTCGTGGTCATCACGGGCCTTTCGCTCGAATCAAACTAGACTGTCCAGTACCCTAGCCGTGTTGGAACTAGACTGTCTAGTACTGCATTGAGGAGGGCCGCATGACCGAGGCTGTGCTGGGCCGTTCCGCGCGTAAGCGCCTGACCATTCTGTCGGCGGGCCGCGATCTGTTTCTGAGCAACGGCTACCAGGGCACCAGTGTCGATCAGATCGCGGCGTCCGCAGAGGTGTCCAAGCAGACGGTCTATAAGCATTTCGGTGACAAGCACGAACTGCTGCTGGCGATCGTGAACACCGCGCTGGAGAGCACTGTGACACCGTTTCTCGAGCGGATTAGGGCACTCGCCGACACCGCCGACCTCGAAGCCGATCTGACCGCGCTGGCCGCCGACTACCTGCGCGCGGTCCTGCAAGAGCCGGTGGTGCAGTTGCGACGACTGGTCGTCGGCGAGGCCAACCGGGTTCCAGAGTTGGCGCAGCTGTACTACGAGCACGCGCCGGCCCGCACGCTGGCCGCGTTCGCCGACTGCTTTTCCGTGCTGCATGACCGGGGGCTGCTGCGTGTCACCGAATCTGCGGTCGCCGCAGAGCATTTCGCGTTCCTGATCGTCGGCCGATCGATCGATCAGGCCTTGTTCTACGGGGGGCCGCAGGTGCTGGCGGGTATCGACGTCGACGGCGACGTCCGCGCGGGGGTCCAGGTCTTTCTCGCCGCTTATCAGGCACGCAAGGGATAAGCTCCCGGGCGTGGACGCCGTGGTCGGCCTGCTCGACGGTGTGCGAGCGCGAGGCGCATTCGTATTGCGGATGATGATGGATCCGCCGTGGTCGATGAGCATCAAGGACGACGCCCCGTTGACGCTGATCTGCCAGACCCACGGCCGCGCGGCAATCGTCGGTGAGAGCAGCGGCACTACATGGCTGGGGCCCGGCGACGTCGCGCTGACCCGTGGCACCGAGCACTACGTCTTCGCTGACGACCCGGCCACCGCGCCGATGGTCGTCATCCATCCTGGCAACCGCTGCACCACGCTGAGCGGCGAAAGCCTGAAGTTCGAGATGTCGCTCGGGGTGCGGACGTGGGGCAACAGCCCGTCCGGCGCGACGCGCTCGGTGATCTGCGCCTACGAGGGCCGCAGCGAGGTGAGCACGCGTCTGCTCGACGCGTTGCCCATGGTGCTCGTGCTGCGGGCCGACGACTGGGAGACCCCGCTGGTGGATCTGCTCGCCGCCGAGGCAAGTCACGAAGGTCCCGGCCAGGAGGCATACCTCGACCGGCTTCTCGACCTGTTGCTCATCGCTGTGCTGCGCACCTGGTTCGACCGCGACGAGAACGCCCCGACGTGGTGGCACGCCGAACACGACCCGATCGTCGGTCCCGCACTGAAGCTGATCTACAACAATCCGGCACACCCGTGGACCGTCGCGAATCTGGCTGCGGCAGTGGGAACTTCGCGCGCCGTGTTCGCCAGCAGGTTCACCGAACAGGTCGGCGAACCACCCATCGCATTCCTGACCAACTGGCGGCTGGCGCTGGCCGCCGACCTGCTGCGCTCCAGTGAGTCCACGATCGCCGCAGTGGCCCGGCAGGTCGGTTACAGCACGCCGTTCGCCCTGAGCAGTGCATTCAAACGGTCCTACGGTGTCAGCCCGAACACCTACCGCGCGAATGCCGCCTATGCGGACGCCACCTTGGACTCCTCGGCGCTCTGACGCAGGGCGGCGAGTCCAACGCGTCCGTTCGGGTCTAGCGCCGCCACCACCGACTTTGCTAACGTCGCACTTGTTGAAACCGCAACCCGGTCGGGGTGCAGTCGGCCGCTCTAAGCCGCTGGCTCACAGAAGCATCCGCTGGTGCCGACCACTCTGATGACTTTCGCCTAACGGCACGGCCATGTACTGGCTGCACACCCGTAACTCAGCTTCAACCCGCCGGCGGCGCACGCGGGGCGAGGGGTTCCGCGCTTGCCACCGGGACGCGCAGACATCAGGCTTGCATTGGGCGGAGACCGTGGCTGGGGGTCGGATGTCTTTTGCAAATGGCGATGAGGGGGCCTGGCCTCGGCGTTCAGCAGCGAAGCGTCTGCCTCTCATCGCCGACCCCTACTCCGAAGGGGTGCTCGCCTCGTCACCGCTCTGACGCCGCGCGGCGAGCACTCCGACGATCGATGTGGTTGTGACAGTTACCAGCGCGCCAAGCATCAATGCCGACGATTCGCCGGGTGCGAGCAAATGCTCCTCGGTGCCCAACGTCGCGGCGGCCACCGGAACCCCCAGTTGCGCGGCCGATAGCACCGCCAGCGTCAGCGGCTGACCGAACAAACGGCCGACGCTGTGGGCCAGCACCGCGCCCACGCCGAGGCCCACGCCAAGAAGGATCAGCAGGGGGTGCTCGCCGAGCTCGCGCACTTGCAGCGACGCGCCCAGCCAGACGAAGAACAGCGGCGCGAAGAACCCTTCGGTGATGCCGAACAGCTGACGTGCCAGGCGGCGCGGTTCGCCGATCGCCGAAACAACCAGGCCGAGAGCGAAGCCGGCCAGCATGATCGACACGTGCGTGCTGACAGCCAGTGCGCACAGCGTGAAGAGGGTGATCAGGCTCAGCCGCAGTTCCAGCGCGAGTCGGCGCGTGCGTGAGTAGTGATGCATCCGCCTGCGCCATCCACGTCGGGTGGCGGTGCGCAGCAGGAAGTACAACAGCACCGCGGCACCCGCGACCGCCAGCCCACCGAGCGCCGCCCGAGGAGCCTGGGCGGGGTTGATGACCAAGGGCAACAACACAATCGAGGTCGCATCGGCGATCGCGATCTGCGTTGTTACCGACAGCACTGGCCGACCTTCCAACCGCAACGAGTCGATCACCGGGAGCGCTAGCGCCGCCGACGACGACGCCATCAGCACGGCGTACACCGCCGCATGTCCGGTGCCGAACGCCTGGGCCAGCACAACGCCGACGACGGCCGCCACAGCTCCGACCGCGACCGCCCTGAGCAACGACGTCGGAATCTCGGAACGCAATGTCTTGTCGCGCACCGGGACATGGGTGCCGACGACGAACATCACCAATGCGAATCCGATGTTCGCCAGCAGCGTGAACGTCGGATCGGTGTGGTCGACGATCCCAAAGCCGGTCCTGCCGACGACCAGCCCCGCTGTCAACTCTCCGATCACCACGGGGACGCGAAAGCGCGGCACCGAAGCCAGCAGCGGTCCGGCCATGCCGATGACGGCCAGCAGCGCCAGCGTGTCGAAGCCGAACCCGGACATCTACTGCCAGGACACCAAATGACAAGGGATGTTGGTGTTTTCGTCGGTGAGGTAGCTGGCGCACACTCGGTGATAGCCGTCGGCGATCTGCAGAGGATAAGCGCCGACCGCGCTGCCGCGCACCAGAAGGATCGGTGAGAGTTTCTTCCCGTCGCTGATCTTGCCCAGGTCCGACCGGACGTGAGCGTTGGTCTCCGGCAGCAGCTGCAGTCCGGCGGCGCGCAGGATGTCCTTGGCTTTTTGAAACACCGGCTTCGCGGACTTCAGCGCCGCCACGGTCTTGTCGACCGCGTCCTTCTCCGCGAGCATGCTGAGGTAGGCCGCAGCCGCGTCGTAGTCGTGAACCTCAGGTTCGTCCAGCCATTTCACCGCCATGGCCGGACACGATACTCAGCCAGCGATCCAGTTGCCGTGGAACTTCTTCCAGCATGTTTGGCAACGTTGGTTGCGATTGATCAGGAGAGTAATCACAGGTGGTGGGCGTTGACTGCGTTGGCGGCAAAGGGCAACCCGTGAACCTGCTGCGGACGCACTGCGGACGGAACCCAACGGCCCGCCGATGCGTCGTACCTATGTCGGCCCGCCACCTGCTCTCCTGGTGGCGGGCCGATTGCTGCGGAGTGGCGAACGTGCGTGCACGCTTTCACTGGTAGTTTCCTGCAAATTTCCCTTCGGTGGCGATGTGGTGCGCGTACCGTCCGATTGACGTGGCCGATATTTTTCGCTGATCAGAGAGGATCAACCATGCGTAGGTTTGCTATCGCCACACTATTGGTCGTTGCAACGTCAGCGCCTGCGGTTGCCGGTGCAGCACTGATCGACCACTCCACAATCGCGATGTTGGGCCAACCCGGCGGGTGCAGTACCTCTTGCGATGTGGGCGGCAAGGGCACGGGCGGCTACCAAAAAGAGCCTGACACTGGATTCGGATCCTTTACCCAGGCCGGCACCCCCGGTACCGGCCGTATCACCCTAAACAACCCGCCCGATCAAGTTGGTACCCAGAGCGGCAATTACCCCAAGGGCGCAGGACATTGCACGGGATACCTCAC
>DASRJA010000621.1:0-2454 GCA_035649695.1 Mycobacterium sp.
GTGCCCTGCAGTGAGGGAAATCTGTTGAGCTGCACGGTGATTTCGGCGATCGCTTCGACTAAATCGGTCAGCGCAGCGGTGTTATCGGCGAGGACGTCCGTCGCCGGGCCGCCCGCGGCGAGCGCTTCGTTCACCGTGTTCTGGTGTGCCTGGAGCGCGGCGGCAAGCTCCGAGGTACTGCGCAAGGCGTCGTTGATCTGCGCCGATCGGGCGTCGAGCCGTGATATCAATTCGCCGGACTGGTGCAGCAGCTCGGCGACCTTGTCGCCGCGCCCGCCGAGCGCCGAGCCGGCGCCGTTGATGATTGAAACCAGACGACGGATGGCGCCGCCGTTGATCAGCAGCGCCGCCGAGCCGAGCACTTCCTCGATTGTCGCAGCGGCGGTGGTGGAGCCCACCGGGATGACGTCGCCGTCGTGCAGCAGCGGTGTGCCGGGCGCCTGGTTCGGATCCGGCTTGAGCGCGACGAACACATCACCCAGTGGGGTGGCCGACCGCAGCTGGGCGGTGGTGCCGATGCGCACCGGAACGTCGGATCTGATCCGCATGGTCACGAGCGCCGTGAAGTCGTGGGCGTGGGTCGACTCGACCTCGCCGATGTCGGCGCCGTTGAGTTTGACCTTGGCTTTGGCCGGCAGGTTCAGCGCGTTAGAGAAGACGGCCGTCACGGTGATGCTGTTGGCCGTCAGGCCAGGCGCCGGAAGCGGCAAGCTTTCCAACCCGGTTCCGCATCCGGCCACGACCACGGTTGCGGCGGCCGCTACCGCGCATCGGAATCCGCCACGGGCGGTAGCACACTGGCGGTTGATCACCGCGTGCCCGCCATCACTTCCAGCATTCCGGGGATGCCGAAGTCCGGTCCGTAGTCGGCGAGTGTGCCTGTGGCACATCCCAATTGTTTTGCCCCTATAAGGTTGCACACTTCTTTGGCGAATTGCCCATTGAAGAGGATCTTGTCGGGCAGGAAGTGGATGCGCAGCGACCCGGCATTGGCGTCGATCGCGTTGTAGACGTTGTCGATGGCCAGTGGGGCGACGTCGAAGAATTCGGCGATTTCGCGACGGTAGTCGTTGATTGCCGCGGTGAGGGTGTTGGCATCGGCGACGGTGCTTTTCAGTCCGTCCCGGTTTTCCTGCAGCAGGCCTGCGGCTTGATTCAGGATCTTGTTGATCTGTTTTCCCGCATTACCGGTGCCGAGATCTTCATCGGCCAGAATGTCGCTGAGCTGGCGGATGTTGGAGCCGAATTCGCGTATAG
The DNA here is from genome assembly GCA_035649695.1 of Mycobacterium sp. Lineage (GTDB taxonomy): Bacteria > Actinomycetota > Actinomycetes > Mycobacteriales > Mycobacteriaceae > Mycobacterium. The sequence goes on from DASRJA010000621.1 coordinate 1,258, forward strand.
CGCTGTCGTTGTCGGCGGCTGCCTGGGTCAATTCGGCGAGGTTGGTCGCGATCGCTTGGATGTCTTTCTTGGTTTGTGTGCCGTTGTCCGCGCCGAGCCGCAGCGCCTGCGCCAGCTCATCCAGCGTCGCTTTGATGTTGGGCCCGTTGCCGGTGGTGATTTTGTCACCGATGTTGACCAGGTCGGCCAGGGGCCCGTGGCCTTGTCCGTCACCGCTAAGAGTGAGTGACAGCTTATCCACCATGGCCAGCGTCCGGTCGAACTCGACTGGCGTGCGTGTGCGGGCCAAGCCCACCACGTCGCCGTTCCTCAACTTCGGCCCATCGCGGTACACGGGGGTGAGTTCGATGTGCCGGTCGGTCAGCACCGAGGTGGACACCGTGACGGCTTGAACATCGGCGGGAAGGTCGACACCGTCACCGATCTCGAGTCTCACCTCGACGTAGCTGCCGTTGGGCACGATGCTGGTGACTTTCCCGACCGGCATCCCCAGCACCGAAACGGCGTTTCCTACATACAAGCCGACACTGTCTTCAAACTGCGCGGTGACGGTTATCGCCCGGCTGACGCGATGCGGGATCAACACGATCACCGCGACGGCGACAGTGATCAATGCGGCGGCGACGATCATGATCTTGCGAGTCATCCGGGCAGCCTTTTGGGTTGCGGTGGAGGCCAGCCGGGCCATGGGTCGGGTGCTGGTTGGCAGTCTGTGAAGTAGTCGGTCAGGCTGAACTGTTTGGCGCGCCCGCTGATTGCGCACATCCATGAGTCGACGAGCGGGCCTGCGGGGACATTGAGGTCGAGTGCTGTGCCGCTGCCGGTCGCATTGGCTAGGTTGCGGATGGGCAGCGGCAGGGCTTGAAACGTGTTCCGCAGGAGCGCGTCATGCTCGGCGAGCATCCGGGAGAAATCTCGTATGGACGCGAGCATTTCGTTGATGGCTGGTTGGTCATCAAGTACTGCTTCTGTCGTGTTGACCAACGCTGTGGCGCCGGAGAACAGCTTCTCCACCTCGGCGCGGCGGGAGACGATCTCCGCCAAGAGGTCTCGGCCCTGCAACACCAGTGCGCCGAGGTTGGCTTTATGATCGCGGATCGTCGCGGTGATGGTGTCGACGCTGCGCAGCAGAGAGCCGATTTGATCGCGCCGCGCAGCGACGATCGCGGCAAGCGATCTCATGTTGTTCAGCGCTTG
>DASRJA010000622.1:0-12429 GCA_035649695.1 Mycobacterium sp.
ACACCACGCAAACCAGGAGATATGAATAGTGACCCTCGTCAACACGCAATGCCGCCTGGCCGCGCGGCCGGTCGGCCTACCCAAGGCAACCGACTGACGTTCACCGAGGAGCCGGTGCCGAGTCCGGCCGAAGGTGGACTCCTCGTGCGGGTGGAGTACCTGTCCATCGATCCGGCGATGCGTACCTGGATGAATGCTGGGCGAACTGGCTGCGCAGCGGCAAGCTGGTTCTCGCGCTCTCATCCTGAGCAGGCAGGACGCGGGCCGATTCCGACTTTGGTCGAGGGACGGCAGCAGATGTGTCTCGCAGGATCTAGCACCGGTGATGGCCCGCCTGGTGGCCGAAAGATTATGATGTGTAACCCATTTCGCACAGTGCGAGCCGCAGTGCTCGTAATGCGTAGTGCAGCCTCGACTTCACGGTTCCATCAGCAATCCCGAGGTCGGCGGCGATCTGCGCCGTCGTCCGACCTTGAAGGTACGAGCGCTGAACCACGGCGCGGTGGTCCGGGGTCAGCCGCGCCAGCGCTTCGCCGATCAGCATTCGGTCCAGCGCGGCATTCACCTCGTCTGGGCAGGTGCGCTCAGGTGCACCCGAGATGTCCAGCGCGCTCACCTCACGACGGAACCGTAGGCTGCGACTTTCGTCGATAATCATGTTTCGGGCGACGGTGAATAGCCACGACCGTGCCGACCGCTCGGTGTCGTTGGCAACCTCGGGGTGCTGCCATGCGCGCAGCAGCGTCTCCTGCACGACATCCTGAGCGCGGGCCGGGTCACCGGTCAACCGACAGGCGTAACGCCACAAAGCGGCGGCGTGCTCGTCGTAGAGCCCCTTGACGGTGGCGGCCTCGCGACCCTCTACGGTCTTCACCGCTGCGCGGTCGTTCCGGGGCTTGAGCTCAGACCCCAACATGCGGTCGCTGCAGCCGGCGAAATCGGCTGCAGTAATGTCAGTTTCGGTGCTCGTCGTCATGTTTTCTACTCATTCCGATGCGTAGCTACGCCGTCCTGTCAGCTAAACCGGCTGCGACAGTGCAGCATCCCGCCGGACGGATAGGCCGCGTTCGTCGACTACACGTTCCGCGGCGAGAGCCGCGGGGTAATTGGCTAGGCAGCCGGAAGGTGGCGATTCCTAACACCGACAATGGCATTCGCGAGGACCCAAGTGCAGGTAGCGCCAACGCTAGTAGTGGCGCTACTAGTCTCTATCTCGGCGCATCCCGAGCACCTTGCACATGGCGTTGATCAGGCCAAAGAGCTCCAAATAGCTCCGAGAGCCAGGCACCGATTCCAGCTAGCTGGAATGCAATGTTGGGTGCCAGCCGGGGCGACAAGTTCTGGCAGACGGGCAATCGTGGGCATAGCGACGGGAAACTAGCAATTGGGTTCCCAAACAGATCTGACCTCGGAGCGAGGACACATGACACCGAGTTCGCCCGAGTTCGGCACACCCACGAGTCTCGGCATGGCAGCTGACACCGCGTCCTACCGAAATCGCTGAGGCGCAACATTGAAGCAAAACGCGGCCATGGGCCAGTTCCTTACAAGCCGCCGGCATCAGCTCGTACGCGCCGACCTCGGCCTGCCCCCGATCGCCGGCCGGATGACTCGCGGGCTGCGTCGAGAGGAAGTGGCCTACCTGGCCGGTGTCAGTGTCACCTGGTACACGTGGCTCGAACAGGCACGCGACGTCACCCCGTCCCGGCAAGTCGTCGATTCGCTCGCTCGGACCCTGCGGTTGTCGCACGCGGAACACGTCCATTTCTTGGCGCTGGCCGGGTACAGCGCGCCTCCTCCCGCCGAAGACCCGAGTCCCGGCACCGCCCCTGCTCACGTGCAGCGGCTGCTCGACGCCCTCGCGGACTACCCGGCGTTAGCGATCGCCCCCGACTGGGCGATATTGGCATGGAATGCCGCATACGCGGGTCTGTACCCGAACGTGGCAACAGTCGCCGCGGCCGACCGCAACTTCCTATGGCTGCTTTTCACCGACCCCTACCTGCGCGCGCTGATGCCGGACTGGGAATTCACCGGCATGTATAACGTCGCGTCGTTTCGGGCACAGGCCGGTACTCGGCTGGGCGAGCCGCCGTTCGCCGACCTCGTCAGTCGGCTTCTCCAGACGAGTGAAGCGTTTCGGGCCGCCTGGGAAAGCTACGGCATCGAAACACTGCCCTCACGCCAGCGGATATTCCGCCACCCCGAAGTCGGCGACCTTCACGTGGAACAACACAACCTGGCGCCCTCGGGCGATCCCGGTCTGCAGGTGGTGATGTTTACCCCCATACCGCCTACCGACACGGCCGAGCGGCTACGCCGCCTGCATGATATGCAATCCCTACGTCTGTCTGGTGCGTGAGGTCGCCAAAGACGGACATCTCCGAAACCGATTCAGCCCGTATTCATTCTGTGCGTGCCCAAGTCGTACGGCTGCGGCAGCGGTCGCGCCCTGACCGGATGAACCACAAACGGTTCTGCATCGTGTTACTGGCGGGGCACCGTGACGATGGAGTCACGCCGCTTATGTTCAGTAATCACCGCGGGGAGTAACTCTGTCAACATCGTCTGCAGTCACGCTGACCGCCGCTCCACCGCTGGTGCTGCTGCATCCTTTGGGTTCGACGGGAGCGATGTCGTGGGCGTCACTTGCGGATTCGCTTCGGGCAGTGGGCTATCGCGTAGCGGCACCGGACCTGCCCGGGCACGGGACCTCCCGCGAGACCTCGTTTACGTGGGAGAGTGCTAGGGCGACGGTCCGTGCCGCAGCCGAGCAGTTTGGGCCGGACAAGCCAGTCCTTATCGGTCTTTCGCTTGGGGCGGCGACCGCGATATACGCCGCCCAGCGTGAGCCCGCCAGCTTCGCCGGTCTTGTTCTCGCCGGAGCTGGGGCTTGCTGGAACGACCGGTGCCTCAGGACAGGGTTGACCGCGGCTGCAGCCGTCGGAGCGCTATTGGCAGCGGTTGGCCGCCGCGAACCGCTCGCCCACGCCGCGGGTTTCCGGGGCCGCGAGATCTTCATTGCCGCCCGTACTGCCGATGTCGCACCGGCCCAGCTGTGGCGCGCCGCAAGGCAATTGACGCGCTTCGACTTGCGTCGCACACCTCCGCCACCAATACCGTGCGCCGTCATCGTGCTCACCGATGACCGGCGGATGCCGCCCGGCTTGCAGCGGGCACTCGCCAGGTACTTGGACTGTCCGCATGTCGATGTGGCCGCTGACCATGACGCACCGGTCTGCCAGACCGGCCGATTCTCCGACGGCGTGCACGCTGCGCTCGTTTCACTTAGACCGCACGGAAGAGGAATTCCACTATGACCACACAGGTCGATGACAGCCTCGACGCTGTTGTCATCGGTGCGGGCCCAGCAGGTCTCGCTGTTGCACGTGAGCTCGAACATCAGCACGGCATCGAGACGCTCGTTGTCGACCGTGCAGCGGCGCCCGCCATTTCGTGGCGCACGCGCTATGACAACTTCCGGCTCAACACAACCGGCTTCTTGTCGCATCTTCCTGGACAGCGGATCCCGTTGACCGCCGGCCGTTGGCCAACGCGGGAGGACATGGTTCGCTATTTCGACGACTACGTGTCGAGGCAGAACATCACGCTCGAACTGGGCTGTGAGGTCAACGGGATAGATCGTGCTGGAGGCGGCTGGCGGCTCGACACCTCGTCGGGCGAAATCCGAACGCGGGCAATCGTCCTCGCCACTGGCAACTACCGCACGCCCACCATCCCTTGCTGGCCGGGGTTGAGCGCATTCACCGGCGAATTCGTCCACTCCGGCAGTTTCAAGAACGCTTGGCCCTTCCGCGACCGCGACATTCTCGTTGTCGGCGGAGGCAATTCGGCCGCTGACATCGCCGTCCAGCTCGCCAACAACGGCGCGCGCCGGATCTGGCTTTCGGTCCGCACACCGCCACATCTCGTGCGGCGCGCCATCGCAGGGTTTCCGTCGGACATCTTCCTCGAGCTCTTCGCCTGGGCGCCTGCGAGCGCTGTCGACCCGATCATCGGGCTCTCCGAGAACCTGATGTGGGGCGACCTGTCGGCCTACGGCTTCAACCGGCCGCCGCTCGGGCTAAAGGCGACGGTAGAACAGACAGGCCGCATTCCCACACTGGCCGATGAGCTTATCGACGCCGTACGAGCCGGTCGGGTGGAGGTCGTCGCCGCTGTGGAGGCGATCGAATCCGGCCGTGTGATCCTCGCCGACGGCAACTCCATACCGCCGGGTGTGATCATCGCCGCCACCGGCTTCAGCATGGATCTCGACGGTTTGGTCGGCCACCTCGGCGTGCTCGACGAACGCGGAAAACCACGCGGCGGATTCGCCTCGCACATCGGTGACGGAATGTTCGCGATCGGCTACGGCATTCCGCCCAATGGCCCACTGCGCGCGATCCGCCTCGCCGCCACGCCTCTGGCCCGTGAGATCGCAGCCCATCTAGCGGCGACTCACGCGTCACAGCAGGTCACATCTCACAGCTGACTTCCAGCCACGGCGATAGCCGAAATCGCGGCGATATAAGTACGTTTCGATCGATCCGCGATCAGCTATTGACTGGGAGTCTGTGACATCGAGCACTCTCGATGAACAGAATACAGTCGCACGTCGTGTCACTAACAGCCGCGGGTTGCGGCCGAGGTGCGCAGCGAAGAGTGCCGATGTTCATCCGAACGGCGCTGACACCGCTATGCGAAAATCAAGGGGACGTAATGGGTTTGGTTTCCGTCGACAAGTACTACTTCCGCGGCGCGGAAGGATACGAGACGGCCCGTCGGGCGACGGTGTGGAATGGCCTTCTGCCGGACCGCTTTCCCGACGTGATCGTGCAAGCCCACGACACCGACGACGTGGTCGCGGCGATCCGCTATGCGCGCGCCAACGGCCATAAAGTCGGCATACGTTCGGGGGGGCACAGCTGGGCGGCCAGTCACCTGCGCGACGGCGGTTTGCTGCTCGACGTCAGCCGCCTCGACCACTGCACCGTCGACACAGATCGGATGACCGCGGACGTAGGGCCGGGCAAGATCGCCAACGTCTTTGCGGCCGAGCTCGACTCGCAAGGGCTGTTCTTTCCTACGGGCCATTGCGAAGGTATTCGCCTCGGGGGCTACTTGTTGCAAGGTGGGTACGGCTGGCACAGCAAGGTGCTCGGACCGGCATGTGAAAACGTGCTTGGCCTTGAGGTTGTCACTGCCGACGGCGACCAGATCTACTGCGACCCCCAGAACCATCCCGACCTGTACTGGGCCGCCCGCGGCTCGGGCCCTGGCTTCTTCGGTGTAGTCACCTCATTCAAACTGCGGATTCACCCGCGCCCGTCCGTCTTGGGCACCTGCCTGTACATGTACCCGATCGAGCTCGCCGACGAGGTGTTCACCTGGGGGCGCTCCATCAGTCCCGAGATCGACGCCCGCGTCGAACTGCAAATCCTCACCACACGGTCATTTCCGGCAGCCGGGATCGACCACCCCGTCATCACCATCGCCTCGCCAGTCTTCGCCGAAACCGAAGAGGAAGCGGCGAAAGCACTTGCCGCACTGGGCACCTGCCCGGTCGTCGATCAGGCGATGATCAATGTCCCCTATGCGCCGACAAACCTGGCCAGCTGGTACACCGCGGTGATGACCAACTACCCGAAAGGGCACCGGTATATCGCCGACAACATGTGGACGTCGGCTTCAGCTGAAGAACTACTGCCGGGCATCCGCAAAATCATCGAAACGATGCCACCACACCCCTCGCACTTCATATTCACGGGCTGGAACGCGTCCCCGGACCGCCCGGACATGGCGTTCAGCGTGGAGGACGAGATCTATATGGCGCTGTACACCGTCTGGCAGGATCCGGCCGACGACGAACGGTACCGCGACTGGTCAGGGTCCAACATGGCGGCGATGTCGCACCTGGCGACCGGCACCGCGCTCGCCGACGAGAATCTCGGCCGACGCCCGGCGAAATTCATCACCGACCCGAACATGGCGCGCCTCGACAAGGTGCGCTCGACCTATGATCCGGACGGTCGCTTCCACAGCTGGATGGGCCGGGCATGAAAATGGCTGTACCGAACGCACTCCGGATCCTCGTCATCGGCGCCGGCGTGGGCGGCATTTCCATTGCTCGGGGACTACTGCGAGACGGACATGACGTCACCGTCTTCGAACAGCGGCCGGATATGCGGCCCGGTGGCGGTGCGGTGACCATCTGGCCCAACGGCTCAACGGTTCTGGAGCAGCTGGGCGTCGATATGCACGGGGCAGGTCAGCTGCTGTCCACCGTGCGGATCGCGACATCGACTGGTCGCCCACTGGTCAACATCGACGCGACCGCGATCGTGCACCGACTGGGCGGTTCGGTTCGGATGGTCCCGCGTCGAGCGTTGCTTGACCGTCTGCTGGAAGGCTTTCCGGTCGATCACATCCGATGCAACTCCCGTGTTGTCGGGGCGGTCGGCACGCGCGATGGGGTGCGGATCGAGTTCGAAGACGGCAGCTCGGCCGAAGGCGATCTGCTGATCGGGGCGGATGGCCTGCATTCGATGGTCCGAGATATCGTCGGCGCGAAGCCCGCGAAGGCGACCGGCTGGTGCAGCTGGCAGGGACTGATCGCCCTTCCGGACATCGCCGACAAGGACGTCGCACTGCAAGTCATCGGCGAGCACGGAAACCTTGGCCTCTGGCCCGCCGGTGGTTGCGATCTGCAGTGGTGGTTCGACTTGCGGTGGTCGCCCGACTTCGTCAGACCGGAACGTCCGATCGAGATGATCCGCGCTAATTTCGCAGGCTGGTCCGACTTGGTCGATCAAGTACTCGCGACGTTGACCGAAGACGATCTGGCGGCTTCGCCGTTCCCGCATTTTCGGCATCCGATTCCCCGCTCGCCGCGCCTGGGTGCGATGACACTGCTCGGCGATGCCGCGCACACGATGCCGCCGATCCTCGCGCAGGGGACCAATCAGGCGCTGCTCGACACGATGGTGTTGCGCAAGGCACTTTCGGATTTCCGGAAGGGACCCAACTGCGGCAACAGTGATCTCGCGAGCGCACTGCGGTGGTACGAGAAGACCAGGAGACGCAGGCTCACCGCCGTGTCCTGGGTGACGTCGCGGCAGATGTCCCAGAGCGAGTCGGTGTTGAAACCGGCCGCCATGATCTCGGACTCATTTGGCACCTGGGCGATGACGACGTTTCTGCGTTCGATAAGCCACCGGCGGATATCCGCGGAAGTCAACCGAGACCTGTCTAGCCGGCTGATCCGCACCTGATGATCATCCCTACGACTGTGAAGGATCGGGCGATGTCGAAAACCGCCAAGGTGCCACCAGCGAAGCTGGCCCGCGTCATCGAGTGGACTCGCCACCACCTGTATCGGCTCCATCAACGGCTGACACCCGCGCCAGCGGCAATGATCGAGCTGATCCTTGCCGGCTGGACGTCGCAGGCGATCACCGTGGCGGCCCAACTCGGCGTCGCCGATGCCCTCGCCGACGGTCCGTTGACGATCGACGAATTGGCGACGCGAGTGGACGCGAACGCAGACGCACTGCACCGGTTGCTGCGGGCGTTGATCAGCAGGGGCGTCTTCCGTCATCGCCGCGACGGCCGGTTTGAGCTGAATTCCCTTGCCGACACCCTGCGTTCCGATGCACCGGCGTCGATGAAATCGGCCGCACGGTTCTACGGGTCGCAGGAACAGCGCGAACGCTGGACCCTTCTGGTGGATTCGGTCCGAACCGGGACTTCGGTCGTCCCGGCATTGCGCGGCAAGTCGAGCTTCGACTACTTCGCCGACGAGCCCGAGCTTGCCACACTTTTCAACCAGACCATGACGAGCGTTTCGGAAATGACGGATGTGCCCGTGGTTGCCGGTTACGACTTCAGCGCCTACCCCACGATCGTCGACGTCGGCGGCGGCCATGGTCCCCTGCTGGCCACCATCCTGGCGGCGACGCCGGCTTCGCGGGGCGTACTGTATGACCTGCCGTCGGTCGTCGCGAACGCCCCAAACCTGTTGCGGGAGCACGATGTCGAAAACCGGGTGCGTATTGAGGAGGGTTCGTTTTTCGACAGCGTTCCGGACGGTGGTGACGCCTACGTCCTCAAGAACATCATCCACGACTGGCGCGACGAGAAGGCGCTGCAGATCCTGCGTAATGTTCGCGCGGCAGCCGGCCCCCGAGCCACGGTGTTGCTGATCGAGTTCGTCATCCCCAACCACGACCGTGACTTCCCGGGAAAATGGGTTGATCTGGAGATGCTGCTGAACTTGGGGGCCCGCGAACGCACCGCGGCCGAGTACCGAGACTTGCTCAGTCAGGCCGGATTCCGTTTGACCAGGGTAGTGCAAACCGCTGCACCCCTCAGCGTGGTTGAGGCCAGAGCCGCATAGCGACAACGAGCGGCACACAGGAGCGAGAATCAATCGAGATGACAAGTCGACCGGTCAGCTGATAACGCTCGGCTTGGTGCCCCTCGTGTTATGCGGTGGTGTGTGATTCAGCAACGCACGTCAACATAGACGGTGTTGGAGACGACCTGCCGAGCGTGGTTGCCACGACCCCCCGTGGGAGTTTCCTGTGTGATCTGTTGGCCGGGGCGGATCGCGGCGACCGAGCAATTCGACGACTCGGCCCCGCTGAGTCGGGTCACGATGACCTTATAGCCTTCGGCTTGCAGGCTCGCGACGGTGTCGTCGACCGGTGAGGGACCAGAGGGAGCGGCTGTGGCGGCACCCGGCATTCCCAGCGCGGTGAGGACCAGGGCGCCTACGGTCATGGTGATGGCTAAATGCTTCATGGTCGAACCTCTCTCGTCAGTGCACTGCCGTGCCCCTCGCACGCCCTGCCACTGTATTGATAGAACAATGCAAGAAACGGGGGAACTTGCGGAGCCACCACTATGTATAACTCCCAAGGGGGACAAAGTATTCCGTCGCATAGCTTGCACTACTCCGCAATTCAGTACACCCCAAAAGTCCCGCCGTTTACTAGCCGGTCACCGCGTAACCCCGGCGAGCGCAACGGCGCCCGGCTATCCGAGAAGATCGGGTCACCGCTGTCGTCGCGACGGTAGCGGCGCATTGGACGCGGCCGCTGGATCGGACGGTGGCTACCGAGCCGGTGGAACATGCTGCGGTCAAACAGGTTCCGCGACAGGCAGCGTGGTGCGCTCGGCCAACTCTTCACCCTCGCGCAGGCCGATGCGGTCGTGCAGCCATATCAACGGTTTCGGTGCCCACCAGTTCCATCTACCCAGCAGGTGCATGAAGGCGGGCAGCAGCACCATCCGCACCAACGTGGCGTCGACCAGTACGGCCAGCGTCAGGCCGAGCCCGAGCATCCGCATGAACTGCACGTGGGCACCGAACAGGGCGGCGAACGATATCGACATCACCAGGGCCGCGGCGGTGATCACCCGGCCGGTGCGAGCCAGCCCCAGTGCGACGCTCTTGTCGTTGTCGGCACGGGTCCGCCCCGATCTCAGCCAGTATTCGCGGATCCGAGACACTAGGAACACTTCATAATCCATCGACAGGCCAAATGCGATGCAGAACAACAACACCGGCGTGTTGGCGACCAAGTTTCCGGTGGACGTCGTTCCGAGCGCAGCCAGGTGACCGTCCTGGAAGATCCAAACCAGAGCACCGAACGCGGCCGTCAACGACAGCACATTGAGCACCAGCGCCTTGAGCGGCAGCACGACGCTGCCGGTCAGAAGGAACAACAGTCCGAACGTGATCACCGCGATCAGCCCCAGCACCGCGGGCAATCGTGACGTGATCGCGTCTACGCTGTCGCGGTTGGTCTGCGCGATGCCGGTCAACTCGACCGGCCGGCCGGCCGGTCCAGGTACCGCATGCAGCCGGTCCAGTTGGGTCTGCGAGGCGTCGGAAAACAGTGGGGCCGTGCTATCGACAGTGAGGAACGCGCTGCCCTGCGACACCCCGGTGGGCGCCGAAGGTGGCCCGATCGGCGCACCGGCGACGTACGTGCCCGTCGGTGCTGAAACCGCCGAAACATCCGGGACGCTGGACAACTCAGCGGCGTAGTGCCCTAGATCGACAGAAGTGAGGCCGTCGGCGTTGGGGATCATCACGGTGACCCCGGTGGCCGAGTTGTCGGCGAAGTCATTGCGCAACTGGTCGCCGAGCTGATGCGCCGACGCCGACGTCGGCAGCACCCGGTCATCGGGGAAGCCCCATTTCACCCCGAGGAAAGGCGCGCCGAGTATCAGCAGCAGCGCGACGACGGCAAGGCCCAGCGGAAGGGCGCGACGCATGACGAACGTCGTTGACCGATACCAGAACTGCGCTTCGGTCGGTCGGTGCACGGGATCGGGCCGATGCAGCAGGCGCCGCGCGAATCGCCGGGCATCCAGGGCGTTCAGCCGACCACCCAGCAGCACAATCGCCGCCGGCGTGACGACCACCGCTGCGAGCGCGGCGAACGCGACGGTGGCGACACCGGCATAGCCGAACGACTTCAGGACGTGCATCGGGAACAGGATCAGCGCCGCCATCGACAACGCGACTGTCGTCGCCGAGAAAAGCACCGTGCGCCCAGCCGATGTCATCGTGCGGATCAGGGCGGCGTGCGGGTCGGCGCCCTCGTCCAGTTCGTCGCGATAGCGGCTGATGATCAGCAACGTGTAGTCGATCGCGAGGGCGAGACCGAGCGCGGTGCTGAGGTTGGGTGCGAGGTTCGACACATCAGTGCCGAAGGTGATGAGGCGCAGGACCGCCATCGAGCCCAGGATCGCCATCAGCCCAACCGCAACCGGGAGTGCGGCCGCCAGCAGGCCGCCGAACACCCACACCAGCACGACGAAGCTCAATGGAATGGCGATTGACTCCATCAGCAGCAGGTCGCGCTGCAACTGGGAGTTGATCTGCGCGTTCACCATGGCGTCCCCGCCCGATCGGACGATGACGCCGTTCGTCCCGACCGGATGATCGCGTGCGATCTCATCGGAGAGCGTCTGGGCCGTTGTCTGCGCGACACTCTCTCCGCCGCCGATGCCCGCGACGACAAGTCCGGCCTTGCCGTCCTTGCTGACTAGGCGCTCCGCCGCCGCCGGTGGCGCAGTCCACGCCGAGGCCACCGCAGTGACGTTCGGCGACCGCGCCAGCTGATCGACGATGGCTAAACCCACCGCACGGGCGGACCGGCCATTGGCGCTGTCCGGAGCGGTGACTGTGATGAGCATCTGCATATCGCCCTGGTGGAACTTGTCGGTCAGCAGCTGTGTGGCCCTGGCTGACTCCGAGGTCGGGTCCTGGAATCCGCTCGAGGACAGGCGTTTGGCGACCGGTATACCGAAGATGCCCGCCGCCAGCATCAGCAACAGAATGACCGCGATGACCCGCCGCGGGGCTGCGATCGCCAGCAATGCGATTCGTTGCAGCACGTCGTCCTCTCCGTACCCGCGGACGCACGATCAGCGGCAACTTATTCACCGTAAGTCAACAAGTACTACGAAATTCGGCCCCGCCGGGTTCAGCCGTCGACGCCCGCGCGCTGGAAACGGCCATATATTTCAACTCTCTCAGGCACGCGATGTCCGCAGTGACATCGACGAAGAAACGGGGAATGTTCTGCCGCACATCGACGGCGACCCCGCCGCGCGTGACGATGAGTCCGCATGGCGAGAGCGTTGTTCACGGCAGCCGAAGCGCGCCCGTGACGTGTGCCGCCCAGGCGCCATCGGCTCGGTGAGCGGTGTCGTCGCAGTACGATGCCTGTGACATGAGAGGTCCCCAGTGACGGCAGCCAACGCGGCGCGACCACGCGCCGACGGGGACAAGAGCAACTTCCGCCAGCGCCTCCTTGATGCCCTCGAAGCGTCAATCGCCGAAGACGGCTACCCGCGTACTACCGTCGCCGGCATCGTGCGGCGGGCGCGGACCTCGCGGCGCACTTTCTACGAACACTTCGAGAGCAGAGAAGCCTGCTTGGTCGCCCTCCTGACCGACGCCAACGCCGACCAGGTCCGGCAGATAGCCGGCGCTGTCGACCCGCACGCGCCGTGGCGAAGCCAGGTGCGGCAGGCGGTCGAGGCCTGGATCTCGTCGGGCGAATCGCGCTCCGCGCTGATGTTGAGTTGGATCCGCGACGTGCCGTCCTTGGGCGTCGCCGCGCGCGGGCTGCAGCGCGACGCGATGGAGAACTTCATCGAGATGGTTCAGGCGTTGGGCGGCACCGAGGAGTTCCGTGCCGCGGGCATCGGGCCGGTTTCGCGTCAACGCATCATCATGCTGCTCGGCGGCCTGCGTGAACTCACCGCGATCACCGTCGAGGAGGGCGGCCGGGTGGGCGACATCACCGAGGAAGCGGTGGATGCGTCGATCGCGCTGCTGGCTCCGCGCGTTGAGCCCGATTAGTCGGCGACGGTGATCGCCTGCGTCGGGCACGAGTCGGCGGC
>DASRJA010000623.1:0-3512 GCA_035649695.1 Mycobacterium sp.
CTCGCGATCGATCCAGAGCATCAGGCCGCTCTGCACAACCTTGCCGTCATCGACCTTGCCCGCGGCCGGGTCGACGCCGCCGCACGGAAGTTCACCGACGCGCTCTCGTTCGCGCCGCACGACGCCATCACTGGCCAGGCGCACGCGGAGAGCGCGCGGGGTGTGCTGTGGCGCCTCTTCGACGTTATGGCCCTGGCCGTCGCGGCGCACGTGCTGCTATTCAACGCGATCGACCGCCCTCTCGGCGCCTGGCGGCGGCCGGTTGAACTCGCAGCCGCCGCGCTGATCCTGGCTGGCTTCGGCTGGCTAGCAGCGCGGAAGTGGACGGCGCAGCCGCGCGGCATTCGGTGGCGGCTGCGTGCCGACATCCGCAAGGCCGTCGTCGTGTTCGGCGTGATCCTCATCGTGATGACCGCTGCAGGACTGATCCTCAGCGCGTACGCCCCGGCAGCGCGCTCCGTCCTGGACGACCTGCGGGCATGGTTCCTGTTCGTCCCGTTCGCCGTACTGGTCGTGCGCCTACGAAACATGCTGCTCCGCCAGATCTACCCGACCACCCGGCGGCTCTGGTTCCGGCTATGGACGGCGCGCGGTCGGCGCCGAGCACCAGACGCATGACACCGTCGGCGTCCGGCCGTCAGCCCTTGACGGTGAATTCTTATACCACCTCACCGCGGCGTTGTTCGGCGAGGCGAGGCCGCGGGCGCCGGCGTGCCATTGCGAAGAACCAGTACATCCTTATGAGCGACGAGGTGCGCGGGTAAAGCATCACCCGGAGTCAGACACACTGTCCACTTCGGTGCCTGGTCTCACATGATGCATGACGAAACGGCCTCGCAGGATGCTTAACATGATCACAATGAGTCCGGCCCGCGCCATCATGGACCGCGTCGGACGCATCCACTTATGTCGACATGAGGCTCGCCGGCGTTCGACAGCGGCCGCTACACGCTAAGTTGTGCGCGTCACATCCGATTAGCCGAGACATCAACGGAGGCGCCGTGATGTCCGAGATGTCTCGCCGTACGGTGCTCGCCGCCGGAGGCGCCGTATTGACCGCGTTTTTGGCCGGCTGCGCCCGTTCGACGAGCGGTGGCGACGCTGGCATCGGAGGCCAATCGAACACAGATCCGTTCGGGGTCGACCCGGCCGTGCTTGACGGGTGGCGGAACTTCCCGGTCACCCGTACGCCGCGGCCGATTCTGCTTCTGGGGGCGCCCTTGCGGGAGACCGGCTACCACACCGACGACGCGAAGTTGGCTGTCGCGACCGGACGCTACGAGCTGGCCGCGACGCTGCCGTCGACTAATCCCACCACCAGCCCGGCAACGCTGCCTGATGGCACGTTCCAGCTCCCAATCATCACCGCGGCGCAGGCGTACGAGCGCCTCCGCGCCACCGGCGACCCCGCCAACGCCCCAGGTGAAAGTCCGGCCCCGTTACAGATCACCAGAGTCGAGCTTGGAACGGCGTCGTTTCAGACCGACCGCGGAGCGCTCGATCTGCCCGCCTGGCTGTTCCACGCACCTGACTCGTTCGAGCCGCTGGCCTGGCCCGCGCCGCATCCGGATGCGTTCTGGCGTCTGGGCGACCTTCCGGTCGGCGGGGATGTCAGCGATGGTCGGCTCGCCGCCGACGCCGTCACGCTGACCGTGACCATGCCGGCACCGCACCCTGGCGCCTGCCCAGGCGACCCGATATACCGCCACGACCCAGTGGTCCTCGAGGAGAGCACCGTTGTCGCGGTCGGGGTGCGCCGCGAGATCGTCTCGATTGCGCCCGGATCGCGCCGGGACGACTGCGCATATGACCTGATGCTGCGCGTGCAGCAGTACACAGTCACGCTCGCCGCGCCGCTGGGGAATCGCGTCCTGGTCAGCAGCGCCGGAATGCCGGCGGCGGTGACCGTCAGCGGATGAGGCCGTGAACGAATCGGACCACTGCCGTCGTTGGCCACGATCCTCCACGCGGCTGGCCGTCGTAGAGGGCTTCGCTCTGCCATCGAGAGCCGCCGCTCATCGCGGGCTCAACTCCTACTGATCCGGGGTGCGACACGACACAGCTCGCTTGTTGCACGCCCTAGCGAAACGATCCTCACTTGCCGCAAGTCGCGCGGTTGTTCCGATCATGTCAAGCATCAGCCGGGACCACGACGGGCGGGTTCAAGGGGTCAACGCACGATCTTGGTGGGTCAGCGAGAATCTCGTTGATCTATTGAGGGAGATGTTTGATGACCGCCCATCTGACGATGGAGCAAAGGCAGTTGGCCCGACGGCTAAGCGCGAAGGGCCTATCGCTGAGGGAGATCGGCCGCCAGGTTGGCTGTTCCCATGAGATCGTGCGGAGCGTCGTGCGCGGCGAGTCCAAGCGCCCGGTGCGGTCGGACGGGTGGCAGCCGGGGCCGGGGCGGCTGACCTTGGCGGACCGGGAGGAGGTCAGTCTCGGCCTGCGCAGTGGCGACTCGTTCAGCGTCATAGCGATCAAGCTTGGCAAGGCGGTGTCCACTGTGTCCCGGGAGGTCGGCGGCAATGGCGGCCGAGACGACTACCGGGCCTGGCGCGCGCACCAACGGGCTCGAGACCGGGCTCGTCGTCCCAAGACGCCGAAGCTGAGCTGTCCCAGGCTCGCCGGTCAGGTCACGCTGTGGCTGCAAGAGTGGTGGTCGCCGCAGCAGATCGCCGGTCGGTTGCGGTTGGACTTCGCCGACGATCCGATGATGCATGTGAGTCACGAGACGATCTACCAGGCGCTGTTCGTGCAGGGCCGCGGCGAGCTGCGTCGCGAGTTGGTGCGGTGCCTACGCACCGGCCGGGTCAGGCGGCGTGCCCGGCGCCGCCCAGAGAACACGGGCCAGCTGCGCGACATGGTCATGATCAGCGAACGGCCGGCGGAGGCGGATGACCGGGCAGTGCCGGGTCATTGGGAGGGTGACCTTCTCATCGGCGGAGATTGCCGCTCGGCGGTCGGGACCCTGGTCGAGCGAACGAGCCGCTGCGTGCTGCTGCTGCACCTACCCGACGGACGCAGCGCAAAAGGCGTCGAGCGCGCGATGCAGCAGGCAATCAGCACCCTGCCCGAACAGCTGCGCCGCAGCATCACCTGGGATCAGGGCAAGGAGATGGCCCACCACGCCCAATTCACCATCTCCACCGGCATCCAGGTCTACTTCTGCGACCCACACAAGCCATGGCAACGCGGCTCGAACGAGAACACCAATGGACTGCTGCGCCAATTCATGCCCAAGGGCACCGACCTATCCGTGCACACCGCCGACGACCTAGCTAGGTACGAGCACAGCCTCAACAACCGTCCCCGCAAGACGCTCGGGTACATGACACCATTGGAACGGCTCGCCGAGCTTCTTGCGCACACCCGTTGAACCCGCCCGAAACGGCCTCGCTGGATACTTGACGCGGATCTAGATCGATGTCGGATCGAGATTAGAGCAGCAGGAGGCAGGTTCGGTGAGGGGGTTGGCGATTCGAGGTCTGTAGCGGCTAAGTGTTCGCGGC
>DASRJA010000624.1:0-2519 GCA_035649695.1 Mycobacterium sp.
CGCCGTGTTCATGACCGCATGGACCGCGAGTATGCGCAGCCGCTCGATGTCGAGGCGCTCGCACGCGACGTGAACATGTCGGCCGGCCACCTCAGCCGCCAGTTCAAACTCGCGTACGGCGAGTCGCCCTACTCGTATCTGATGACGCGGCGCATCGAACGTGCGATGGCGATGCTCCGCCGTGGCGACATGAGCGTCACCGAGGTGTGTTTTGCCGTCGGATGCTCGTCCTTGGGGACCTTCAGCACCCGGTTCACTGAGCTGGTCGGGATGCCGCCCAGCGCCTACCGGGAGCAGACGGCCCACGTGACGGAAGGTATGCCGTCATGTGTGGAGAAACAGATCACCAGACCGATCAGGAATCGAGAAGCGCCAGGCACGGCGCTCCACCTAGCGTGAGCACCATGGACATCAACATTCACTCGAGCATGCTCCCGCACGAAGACCCGGACCAATCCCTCGCCTTCTACCGCGACACCCTCGGCTTCGAGGTCCGCCTCGACGTCGGAGGCGGCAACATGCGCTGGATCACGGTGGGCCCGCCAAACCAGCCTGACACCAACATCGTCCTGTACCCGCCGGACGCCACCCCCGGCCTCACCGACGACGAACGCCGTCTCATCCACGAGATGATGGCCAAGGGCACCTACGCCCAGATCAACCTCGCCACCAAGGACCTCGACGGCACCTTCGAGCGGGTACAGGCCGGCGACGTCGAGGTCGTACAGGAGCCGACCGACCAGCCGTACGGGGTGCGCGACTGCGCGTTGCGGGATCCCGCTGGCAACATGGTCCGCATCCAGGAGCAGCGCTGACGCTATGAGCAAGTCCACACGGTCTCCTGCCCTGCATGCCGCCGACACCCACGAAGTGATCCGCGTGCACGGCGCGCGCGAGAACAACCTCAAGGACATCGACGTTGAGCTTCCGAAGCGCCGGCTGACGGTGTTCACCGGCGTCTCGGGCTCGGGGAAGAGCTACCTGGTGTTCGACACGATCGCGGCGGAATCGCAGCGGCTGATCAACGAGACGTACAGCGCCTTCGTGCAGGGCTTCATGCCAACGCTGGCGCGGCCCGACGTCGACGTCCTGGATGGGTTGACGACCGCGATCATCGTCGGCCAGGAGCGGCTAGGCAGCGACCCGCGCTCCACGGTCGGTACCGCCACCGACGCCAACGCGATGTTGCGAATCCTGTTCAGTCGGCTCGGGAAACCGCACATCGGTTCGCCGCAGGCGTTCTCATTCAACGTCGCCTCGATAAGCGGAGCAGGTGCGGTCACGCTCGAGCGAGCCGGGAAGACGGTGAAGGAGCGCCGCAGCTTTTCCATCACCGGCGGCATGTGCGCGCGCTGCGAGGGCCGCGGCTCGGTCAATGACATCGACCTGACCGCGCTGTACGACGACAGCAAGTCGCTCAACGAGGGTGCGCTGACGATTCCTGGCTACAGCATGGACGGCTGGTACGGCCGGATCTTCCGCGGCTGCGGCTTCTTCGACCCGGACAAGCCGATCCGTAAGTACACGAAGAAGGAGTTGAACGACCTCCTCCACAAAGAGCCGACGAAGATCAAGGTCGATGGCGTCAACCTGACATACGCGGGGCTGATCCCGACGATCCAAAAGTCATTCCTGGCCAAGGACGTTGACGCGATCCAGCCGCACATCCGCGCGTTCGTGGAGCGGGCGGTCACGTTCACGACGTGTCCCGAGTGCGACGGCACGCGGCTGTCCGAGTTGGCCCGGTCGTCGAAGATCAAAAAGGTCAACATCGCCGACGCCTGCGCGATGCAGATCAGCGACTTGGCGGAATGGGTCAAGGGTCTGGACGAGCCATCCGTCGCGCCCCTGTTGGCGGCGCTACAGCACAGCCTTGACTCCTTCGTCGAGATCGGGCTCGGTTATCTGTCTCTCGACCGTCCGTCGGGCACGCTGTCGGGCGGTGAGGCGCAGCGCGTCAAGATGGTTCGCCACCTCGGATCGTCACTGACCGACATCAGCTACATCTTCGATGAGCCGACGATCGGTCTGCATCCCCACGACATCCAGCGGATGAACGACCTGCTGCTGCAACTGCGGGACAAGGGCAACACGGTGCTCGTCGTGGAGCACAAGCCCGAGGTGATCGCGATCGCGGATCACGTCGTCGACCTCGGCCCCGGCGCGGGTGCCGCCGGCGGCGAAGTGGTATTCGAGGGCACCGTCGATGCGCTGCGGGGCAGCGAAACCGTCACCGGGCGACACCTCGACGATCGGGCCGAACTGAAGGAGTCGGTGCGGAAACCCAACGGCGCGTTGGAAATTCTTCGTGCCAGTACCCATAATCTGCAGGACGTCGACGTCGATATCCCGCTCGGTGTGCTCGTCGTGGTGACCGGAGTGGCGGGCTCGGGCAAGAGCTCGCTGATCCACGGATCCGTTGCGGGACTGGACGGCGTGGTGGCGATTGATCAGACGGCGATCCGCGGCTCCCGGCGCAGCAATCCCGCGACGTACACCGGGCTACTCGAACCCATTCG
>DASRJA010000625.1:0-4238 GCA_035649695.1 Mycobacterium sp.
GTAGATGTCACTCGCGATGGGCGATCCCGCATTGAAAGCGATCCGCTGCCCGTCCGCCGACCAGGAGGGATGGGACACCGGTGGCAGCTCTCCGGTGAGGCGCCGTACGCCTGAGCCGTCGGGCCGCATCAGGAACAAGGCATCGGAACCTTCACGGTCGGAGACGAAGGCGATGAGCCCTGGCGAGACCTGGTCATCTGGCTCAGACGCCTGCTCGATGGAACCCGTGTTGTCAGACGGGCTGCACCCCGCCAGCAAGGCGACGACAAGGGTGATGACGAAGCAACGACGCTGGTGAAGGAACGCCATGGATCGACTATGGGCGCTTTCTCCCGAGAGTGCGGCGAGTGAGGAGGCCTGAATCAATTCAAAAGCGCAATTGTGGCGTCACTCTTCGGTTGCCCAAGGAGGCGTCAGCCAGCTCCGTACGGGACTAGATCGTCCCAAGAATCGCGAGTATGTTCGAGTGGTGCCGACCTTCGGAACGACAGTCGGCAGACGTTGTGCCGGGGGGTGAAGTAGATCCGCGGGACCCGCGGTGACAATGGAGGGAGCCGGTATGACGGCGGTATTGACGGGTCACCAACCTAGTCGGAGGGATACGGCGATGCGGGTCGTGTGGAGAGGCACCATCTCTTTCGGCTTGGTCACGATCCCGGTTCGGTTGTACGTGGCTACTGAGAGTAAGAACATTCCCTCCCACCAGGTCCACGTGAGCGACGGCGGCCGAGTGCAGTACAAGCGGGTGTGTTCGATCGACGGTGCCGAGGTGCCGTACGAGGAGATCGGGCGCGGCTATGAGTCCGCAACCGGAGAGATCGTTATGCTCAGCGAGGTCGATCTCGCCATGCTGCCCGCCAAGACCTCGCGCTCCATCGAGGTGATCTCATTCCTGCCGATACAGGTCGTCGACCCCATTTATCTCGACCGCAGCTACTACGTCGAGCCGGAACCGCAGGGTGCTAAGGCGTACCGGCTGCTGCGGGACGCGCTGCGCAAGCAGGGACGCGTAGCCATTGCGAAAGTGACACTCCGCAGTCGCGAGATTGTCGCGGCGTTACGAGTTCACGGCGACGTGCTCGTCCTGGCCACGATGCTGTGGCCTGACGAAGTCCGAGAGCCCTCCTTCCCGTTCCAAGCCCAGGAGGACGAGTGGTCGACGCCCGGCCAGGAGCTTGCGATGGCGGAGGCGTTGATCGACTCGCTGTCGGATGAGCAATTGGACCCGGGCAGGTATCGCGACGTCCACCGGGAGACGCTGACCGCTCTGATTGATGCCAAGGCGACGGGGCGCACGCCGACCCAGGACATTGGGCCCGGCGCGGCATCGGTCGACCTCTTGGCGGCTTTGCGCGCCAGCATTGACGCGGCCAAACAACGCCGATCAACGGCAGACAATGGCGGACGTCGCCGCACCGCAACAAGCACCGGCGCGGCCAAGAAGAAGCCAAAGAAGCCAGCACAGGCCGAACGCGAAGCTCATGTGCCGAAGAAGCGCGGCTGACAGCTAACTCGCGCCCGCAACTCTGCGACACGCCCGTTGCAATACCGCGTCCTGGCTGATGCAGATGATACGAACGACGGCATGAGCAGCTGTTCGGACTGTGGCCTGGACGTCGATCACTGCCACGGCACACTGATCATGCACGATGACCGTGCAGTCGACTGCACCGATGCCGCTTGCGACCTCCCGGATCTGTTTCGGCACGCGTTCATCGTCGACTGCATCGCGGTACGGGGTGGCTGCTGCGGGTCCGATGAGCTAATCGACTGGGCGGAGGCGTCCTAACCCCGGTTTGGGTCAACCGGCAATCGCCACGTTAGATTGACCGGGGAATGAGTGTGCAGATGACCGGGCGCGAGTTGGACGAGATTGTCCGCGAGCTCTATGTGCTCCCACCGACTAACTTCGTCGCTGCCCGGAACGAGCTGGTACGCCAGGCCAGGGCGGCCGGTAGTCGCGACGTCGCAGAGCGGCTGCAGGGCCTGCGCCGCCCCACACGCAGCGCCTGGCTGGTGAATCTCTTGGCCCGCGACCCGGTTGCGATGCAGCGCTTGTCCGCCCTTGGTCGTGAGCTGCGCGATGCCCAGACCGGGTTGGCCGGTGCGGAGTTGCGCAGCCTCGCCGAGCAGCGCCGTCAACTGATCGCCGATTTGCTGGATCGTGCCCAGGCCCACGCCGCTGAGTCGGGAGTGCGGGTGACCCCCGCTGTGCTATCGGAGGTCGAGGCGACGCTGCAGGCGGCTCTTGTCGATCTTGCGGGTGCGCTGACGATCCGTAATGGCCGTCTCGTGCGACCGCTCTCGCACAGCGGCTTCGGGCCGAGGCCGCCTCTCCATGTCTCGGAAGGCAGATCAACTCTTGAACTGAGGCCTGTTGAGGTACCGGCCGAAACAACGGCTCACGCCGAGGGCCCCCCGGTCGAAGATGAGCTGGAAGCCCGGCGGCAGCGTCGTGCCGTGGGCGACCGCGACCGCTGGACCGTCCAGATCGTCGAGGTTGCTGACGATTGGTTCGTAGCGGACGACGATGTGGGTAGCGGATCCGAGAGTGGCGGGCCGGCTGGTCGTGAGCTGCGCCTGGCGGAGGAGGTCCTCGCTGCCGCCGAGGCTGCGCACTGGCAGTCCGAGTTCGATCTCGCGGACGCCGAGGCGGCCGTTGAGGCCGCCGACGACGTGGTGAGCTCACTCGACACCAAGCGCATCGAAGCCCGTCGGGACAAGGTCACTGCTCAGAGGCATCTCACCCAGGCGCAGTCGCGGCAACGAGCGGCAGTGAACGCACTGGCGGAAGCTCGTCGTCGGCTCGACGCCGCCCGGGAATTGGCGGGCAGGGACGAGTAGCGCCAGCCGAACACGTCAGTGCCCGCGGGGTTCAGTAGGTGGCGTGATCCCGGCCCGTTGGCCTGGGGAGCTTCGGCTGACCGCAAATGGCTTGGCTAGCCTCTGGCGAATGGACATCGTTTTGATTCCCGGCTTGTGGCTCGACGCCTCATCGTGGGACGAGGTCATCCCGTCCTTGAGACAAGCCGGACATCGCACACATCCGCTTACATTGCCCGGCATGGAGTCGGTGGGCGCCGACCGCTCCAAGATCACGCTGCGTGACCACGTCGACGCGGTTGTCGAGGTGATCGACTCCTTGGACGCGAACGATGGTCAGCTGGTACTGGTCGGGCACTCGGGGGGTGGCGCCATCGCCCATGCTGCGGTCGATGCGCGGCCTGACCGCATCACCCGTGTGGTGTACGTCGACAGCGTTCCGCTTGGTGACGGTGCGGTGATCAACAACGAGTTCCCGACCGAGAACGGCGAAATGCCCCTGCCGGATTGGTCGCGCTTCGAGGAGGAAGACCTCGTTGATCTTGATGACGAGCGGCGTGCGAAGTTCCGCGAACGTGCCATTCCGTCGCCTGCGCATGTTGCGACCGACCCACAGCAACTCTTCGATGAGCGTCGCCACGACGTACCGATCACTGTCATCTCATGCGAGTTCCCGAGCTCAGAGATCCAGGAGCTGCTCGAACAGAAGCACGCGTACGTACGCGAGCTTGCAAAGGTCCGCGACGTCGTGTACGTCGACCTACCCACCGGTCATTGGCCGCAGTTCACCCGGCCTGAGGAGCTCGGACGGGCGATCCTCGCGAGTCTTGCACCCTGACCCTGAAGCGGTCCGGGATCGGGAAGTGTTGTCTGAATCGGTGAGGTGTTGTCCGTTCGGTTCGACATGCCCGATGCGCTGCGGAGTGTCGGCGTCTCACCATATATTGAATGCGTGTTCGAAAATGAGCTGGTGGAGCTGGATGCCGCGCAGACTCTGGCTGCCGCCGAAGCCAACGAACACACCCTGATCACCGCCGAAACCCGCCGCCTCCACCTCGCCGCCCACTGGGCAGACCTGCATCCCGGGGACGCCGTTGTGCAGAGTCGGCTACCCGGCACCGAACACCCCGTGCAACTCGGCGGGGACGGCACACCCACTGTCGGCGACTTCGCACCCGCCGAATTGGGATGCGTACTGCGAATCTCCGACGGGTCGGCGTGCCGGCTGATCGCGGACGCGTTGGATCTGCGGCACCGACTCCGCACCATCTGGACAGCCGTCCAGGCGGGTCAGGTGCCGGCCTATCAAGCCCGCCGCATCGCCTCAGCCACCCGGCATTTGACCGTCGAGCAGGCCGCGTTCGTGGATGCCCGGTTGGCACCATCCATAGGGGCGGTGTCGTGGGGACGACTAC
>DASRJA010000626.1:0-2777 GCA_035649695.1 Mycobacterium sp.
TCCGCGCCGATGTGCGACAGCCCGCCGATGAGCCGTTGGACGGCCCACAGCAGCACCTTCATCTCCATCTCGGCGCGCGACCCGGCGTCGGACAGATCGCCGGCTACCCGTGGCGCCGCGAACGGGAACAGCAGCGTCGGCGTCAGGGCGTCCTTGAGGTGAATCGATTGCGGCCCAAGGCTTTCGGTTTGCTCGTTGCCGACCCATGACACCAGCGCGTCGATGTCGGTGTAGGACGCCATGTTGGCGGGCACCACCCACAGCTTCGCCTCGAAGCGAGCGTTGTCGCGATACAGGTTGCGGTAGAACGCCAACCGGTCGTCGTCGAGCTTCGACGTCGTCGCGATCACAGTCGCACCGCCGTCGAGCAATTGGGCCACCACCGACGCGGCGATGGATCCCTTGGACGCGCCGGTGACAACCGCGATCTCGTCGGTGTAGCGACCCTTGCCCGGGTTCTCCGCACCAGCCGCGGCACGGCCGTAGAGCGACGCGTGGACGTTGCGACCCGCGGCCAGGGCCTTGCCCTGCCACCAGGTGGCCTGCGTGCCAACGACATTCCCGGCACCTTCGAAGCGCTCGGACAGTCGCGGCCAGTCCGTGTCGATCTCGGTCTCGTCGAGCACCCACAGCTTGGCCAGATCCTCGCGGGCGCTGGCCCAGCGGTCGTCGAACAGCACCGCCTTGCGGCCGTCGAATGTCGGGGCAACCAAACGCGGCCAGTCCGAACCGAGTTCGGCGGTGACCAGGTCGATGAGCTCCGCATCGGTGGCCTCGGGCACCGGGACGGGAGTGTCAAGGCCGAGTTGCCCGAGGATCAGCCGAGCCGCCGAGGCCAGCACGCCATTGCGGCCGGTGACCTGGTCGGCGAACTCACCCAGCGCGGCGGAGTCCACCACGCCGCCAGCACCACCGGCAGCCGACGGCAGCGACACCGAAACACCTTGGCGCGCACCGACCGCGAGAACCGCCGCGTCAATGACCTTGTCGACGGTCGCCGCGTCGGCGAGTGCACCGTCGTGCAGACCACCGAGCTCGCCGCCGCGAACGCTGGAGCCCTCGCGGGTACCCAGCGCCACCTCGACGGTCACATGCTTGACCCAGCCGTCCCCGAGCTCCCAGGTCTTCTTGACCCGTTCGGCGATGTAGGCCGGACGCTTGCCGGACGGCCCGAGCACAGTGCGCAGCTGATCGTTGATCGCGTCGGAAAGCACAGGGCCGAACGGCTTATAGGTCCGGGCCAGCTTGGTGACCTGTCCCTTCAGCCCGGCCAGATCGGCCTCCGCCGCGCCGTCGATGGCACCGAGGTTGAGCTCCGAGCCCAGGTCCACCAGCAGCTGGTTGCGTCGCGACGACGCACCGTCGGTGATCGACTCGATCGAATCCAGCGGCTCGATCTGGTCGATGCGCATCTTCGCCGACAGCCCGATCAACGCCATCGTGGCATCGGACGCGTCGTAGCCGAGATCGTCCGGGCGCGGGCCGCCGGAAGGAGCGGCGGGCGCAGGCGCAGGCGCTGCAGGTGCAGCAGCCTCGACGGGCGCTGACTCGGCGACTGGCGCAGGCGCTTCCTCTTCCTCGTGATCCGGCTCAGGATCGGTGTCGGTCGCGAACAGCACCGCCGCGTCGCGCTCCGAGTTCAGCACTTCCGTTGTGTTGTGCGAATACTCGGGCAGCTTGAGGGTGTTGGTGGCCAGGCCGGCGACGGTAGGAGCCGATTTGACGCCGATCTCGACGAACCGCTCGACGCCGAGGCCGCCCGCGGCCTCCTCGATGAACAGCAGGTCCTGCGTCTCGATCCACCGCACCGGGCTCGCGAACTGCCAAGCGAGCAGCTCGATGACGACCTTGCGGCACAGCTCGGCAGGCTTCTCGTTGATCCACGTGTCGTAATCGGCGAGGATCTCGTCGAGCGGCTCGGCGGGCACCAGATCGCGGATCTCCTGGATGAAGTCGCGGTCCAGGCTGAACAGCCTCGGCACCAGGTTCGGGATGTACTTGCCGATGATCAGGTCCGGATCCTTGTCGCGCGGCATGACCCGCTCCAGCGACCGCCGGAAGTCGGCAACGCCGACGCGCAGCACGGATGAGTGGAACGGCACGTCGATGCCCGGCACGAGGATGAACGACCGCTTGCCGCCGGAGATCTCGCGGCGCCGCTCGACCTCTTCCTCGAGCGCTTCCAGACCGCGCACTGTGCCCGCGATGGCGTACTGCGAGCCACGCAGGTTGAAGTTGACGATTTCCAGGAATTCACCTGTGCGCTCGGAAATATCGGCCACGAAGGCCTTCACGTCGGCGTCGTCGAGATCGATCTGCGACGGCCGGATGGCGGCCAACCGGTAGTTGGACCGACCCAGGTGATCGCGCGGCACGATGTCGTGCATCTTGCTTCCGCGGTGGAACACGACCTCCAGCAGCGCCTCCAGTTCGTAGACACCGGACACGCAAGCGAGCGCGGTGTACTCACCGACGGAGTGGCCGCAGGCGATCGCGCCCTCGACGAAGGCACCCTGCTCACGCATCTCGGCCACCTGCGCGGCAGCCACGGTCGCCATCGCGACCTGAGTGAACTGCGTCAAGAACAGCACGCCATCGGGGTGGTGGTAGTGCACACCGCTGGCGATCAGGCTGGTCGGGTTGTCGCGCACCACGTGTAGCACCGAGAAGCCCAACGTGTCGCGAGTGAACTTGTCGGCGGTGTCCCACACCTTGCGGGCGGCCTTGGACCGGGCGCGGACCTCCATGCCCATGCCCTTGGACTGGATGCCCTGACC
>DASRJA010000627.1:0-6149 GCA_035649695.1 Mycobacterium sp.
GACCAACGCATCGAGCAGCTCGTCGCGCGTCAGCTCGCCCGCCTCACCGACCGCGTCGGAGTCGATCAGGTCGTGGTGGTCGATGCCGACCGGGTAGAGCTGTTTGAGCGCCGTCCACAGCTGCTCGAGGTCCCAGTCTTCCGAGTAGCCCTCGGCCGTGGCGCCGTTGACGTAGGCGGTGATGACGTCGATGAGCATCTTGTGGGCCTGCTCGGCGAGGTTCTCCCCTTCGAGGATCAGGCGGCGCTCCTCGTAGATGACCTTGCGCTGCTGGTTCATCACCTCGTCGTACTTGAGGACGTTCTTGCGGATCTCGAAGTTCTGCTGCTCCACCTGTGTCTGCGCGCTCTTGATCGCGCGGGAGACCATCTTGGCCTCGATCGGTACATCGTCCGGCAGATTCAGCCGGTTGAGCAGCGACTCCAGCGTCTCGCCGTTGAACCGACGCATCAGCTCATCACCGAGTGACAGGTAGAACCGCGACTCGCCGAGGTCACCCTGGCGGCCCGAGCGGCCGCGCAGCTGGTTGTCGATGCGGCGGGACTCGTGACGTTCGGTGCCAAGCACGTACAGGCCGCCGGCGGCGACGACGTCCTTGGCCTCGTCGGCCGCGTCGGCCTTGACCTGCGGCAGCACCTCGTGCCAGGCGGCCTCGTAATCCTCCGGCGTCTCGACCGGGTCGAGGCCCTGGTCGCGCAGCCGCTTGTCGGCGAGGAAGTCGACGTTGCCGCCGAGCACGATGTCGGTGCCGCGGCCGGCCATGTTGGTCGCCACGGTGATCGCACCCAGCCGGCCGGCCTCGGCGATGATGCCGGCCTCCTGCTCGTGGTACTTCGCGTTGAGCACGTTGTGCGGGATCCGCCGCTTCTGGAACTGGCGCGACAAGTACTCCGAGCGCTCGACGCTGGTGGTGCCGATCAAGACCGGCTGACCCTTCTCGTAGCGCTCAGCCACATCGTCGACGACCGCGATGTACTTGGCCTCTTCGGTCTTGTAGATCAGATCGGACTGGTCGGCGCGAACCATCGGCTTGTTGGTGGGGATGCTCACCACGCCGAGGCCGTAGATCTCGTGCAGCTCGGCCGCCTCGGTCTGGGCGGTACCCGTCATGCCGGAAAGCTTGTCGTAGAGCCGGAAGTAGTTCTGCAGCGTGATGGTGGCCAGGGTCTGGTTCTCGGCCTTGATCTCGACGTGCTCCTTGGCCTCGATGGCCTGGTGCATGCCCTCGTTGTAGCGACGGCCGATCAACACGCGGCCGGTGAACTCGTCGACGATGAGGACCTCGCCGTCGCGGACGATGTAGTCCTTGTCGCGCTGGAACAGCTCCTTGGCCTTGATCGAGTTGTTGAGGTAGCTGACCAGCGGCGAGTTGGCCGCCTCGTAGAGATTGTCGATACCGAGCTGGTCCTCGACCAACTCGACGCCGACCTCGTGCACACCGATGGTGCGCTTCTTCAGGTCGACCTCGTAGTGGGTGTCCTTTTCCATCAGCGGCGCCAGCCGCGCGAACTCGGTGTACCAGTTCGACGAGCCGTCGGCGGGCCCGGAGATGATCAGCGGGGTGCGGGCCTCGTCGATCAGGATGGAGTCGACCTCGTCGACGATCGCGAAGTTGTGACCGCGCTGCACGAGGTCGGCCAGCGAGTGCGCCATGTTGTCGCGCAGATAGTCGAAGCCGAACTCGTTGTTCGTGCCGTAGGTGATGTCGGCCGCGTAGGAGGCGCGCCGCTCGTCGGGCGTCATGCCGGACAGGATCACGCCGACGCCCAGCCCGAGGAAGCGGTGCACGCGGCCCATCCACTCGGCGTCGCGTTTGGCCAGGTAGTCGTTGACGGTCACGACGTGCACGCCGTTGCCGGACAGCGCGTTCAGGTACGACGGCAGCACCGCGGTCAGGGTCTTGCCCTCGCCGGTCTTCATCTCCGCGACGTTGCCGAAGTGCAGCGCCGCGCCGCCCATCACCTGGACATCGAAATGCCGCTGATCGAGCACCCGCCAGGCCGCCTCGCGGGCCACCGCGAACGCCTCAGGCAGCAGGTCGTCGAGGTCGGTTCCGTCGGCGACGCGCTTCTTGAACTCGTCGGTTTTGGCCCGCAGCTCGGCGTCGGAGAGTTTTTCCACGTCGTCGGACAGGGTGTTGACGTAGTCAGCCACCCCCTTGAGGCGCTTGACCATGCGGCCTTCACCGAGACGGAGCAACTTCGACAGCACGCTATCCCCTATGGGTTGGATTTCTTGAGCTCAACCCATGGTAGGTGACACGGCCTGCGCCCCGGCCGAACAGCGTCAGGCCAGACGAATCAGTCCGTAGTCGTAGGCGTGCCTGCGATACACCACGCAGGGTTTGTCGCTCTGTTTGTCGTGGAACAGGAAGAAGTCGTGGCCGACGAGCTCCATCTGGGAAAGCGCGTCATCGACGGTCATCGGGGTCGCCGGATGCTCCTTGGTGCGCACCACCCGGCCGGGCTCGTGATCGTCGACCGCCACCCCGTCGACCTGCAGGTTTTCCTCAGCGAGCGATGCGGGCGGCTGAAATGACTCGGGCTCTATCTTGGTGGCCTCGGCCAGCGAGACGGGCGTCTTGTCCCCGTAGTGGATCTTGCGGCGGTCCTTATGGCGGCGCAGCCTGCTCTCCAGTTTGCAGACCGCCGACTCGAGGGCGGCGTAGAAGCTGTCGGCGCAGGCCTCGCCGCGGATGACGGGGCCGCGACCTCGCGCGGTGATCTCTACGTGTTGACAGTTCTTGCGTTGGCGCCGGTTGCGCTCATGGTCCAGTTCGACGTCGAAGAGGTAGATGGTGCGGTCAAATCGTTCCAGGCGGGACAGTTTTTCTGAGACATAGATGCGGAAGTGATCAGGAACCTCAACGTTTCGGCCCTTGACGACGACCTCGGCGTTCGGAGTGGGTTCAGCTGTCTCGTCCTCGATCACCATGGTGCGGTCTGAGTCCACGGAATGGCTTGACATGCTTGGCAACTCGTTTCTCTACGGAGTCGCACGCTTCGCGTGCCCGGCTTGTCTTGGGAATCGCGCCGGTGGGCCTGCAATGTCGCTCCGTCCGCCGGCGCAAGGTGTCGAGTACTCACCTCCTACCGCTGGTCGGCGATGCTGGCGCTTCGGGTTGAGCGCCGCCGTGAGGCATTCACGGGTGGTTGGTGCCGACGGTAATCGTGTTCACCCGGTCGTGCCAGTAAATTCGCGCATGCGTTTTCAGTTCTTCACGTCCGATTGATGTCGGGGTAATCGCCGGAGCTGTCAAGCGTTGGCGATGGCAAGGACCCCGGCCGCGTGAGCACCGGCGATGTGCAGGACGCGGACCGATTCGGCGGCAGTGGCGCCGGTGGTCACGATGTCGTCGACGACGAGGACGTTTGCGGCTACCGGCTTGATGATCTTGACGCGTCCGGCGATGTTGCGCTGACGGTCGGCACTGGACAAGCCGACGGAGTCGCGGACCATACTCCGCAGCCTCAGCGCCTGAACGACCTCGATACCGCCCATGCCCGCCGTCGCCGTCCGCGCCATCCGGGTGACGGGATCGCCGCCGCGGCGCCGGGCCGCGGACCGGCGGGTCGGCGCGGGCACGATGGTCAGCGGTGTGCCGACCACGCCCCACGCAAGCAGACGCTGCAGGCCGGCTCGCAACGCGACGGCGAGCGGCGCGATCAGGTCGGCGCGGCCATGCTCCTTGACCGCGACGATCGCTTCGCGGCGCGACCCGGCGTAGCGGCCGAGCGACAACACCGGCACACCGGGATCGATTCGCGGGGTGATGACGTGCGGTTGGTCGGGCTTGACCGCCAGCTCCTGAGCGCAGGCGGGGCACCATCTGGTCGAGGGGGCGCCGCAGCCACCGCACTCGAGCGGGAGGACGAGGTCGAGCACGGCGCCATTGTCGCGGCGATGACCGACATTGATTGCGGGTACTCCGTGGCCATGCAAGACAAACGCGAGTCATTCATCGTCGACTGCCTCGTCAACGCGTTCTCCGACCTGATGGCGGCCGATCCCGACGCGTTTCGGACCAAGTTCCGAAAGATGGCGGCCGACCCGTTCGCGTTCTACCGCGGCAGCGCATGCGTGTTCTACGCCGACGTCGCCGACCGCAAGGACAGGTGGGCCGACGAACGGACTTCGCGGGTGTGGATCCAGGGCGACCTGCACGCGGAGAACTTCGGCACCTACATGGACGGCTCAGGTGTGTTGATCTTCGACGTCAACGATTTCGACGAGGCCTATGTCGGCCACTTCACCTGGGACCTGCAGCGGTTCGCCGCCAGCGTCGCGCTGATGTGCTGGCAGAAGGCGATATCCGACGAAGAGATCACGGCGCTGATCGAAACGTTCGTCCGCGCCTACGTCCGCCAGGTCCGGTGGTTCGTCGACGTCGAGGACGACTCGTCGTTCTCGCTGAACCTCGAGACAGCTCGCGGTGCGGTGTTATCGGCGTTGCAGTCAGCACGCCTGTCGACCAGGGCGCAGATGCTGGACCGCATGACCCGAGTAGACGAGTGGGACAGGGTTTTTCGCGATTCGCAGGGCGCACGCCAGCTGGACGATGCCGAACGCGACAAGGTGGCCGACGCGTTCGACCGCTATCTGGAGACGATCCCGAAAACCAAACGCTTCCGCGGCATCGCCTATGACATCAAGGACGTCATCGGCAAGACCGGACTCGGGATCGGCAGCGCCGGGCTGCCCGCCTACACCGTGCTGATCGAGGGCTTCAATCAGGCGTTGGACAACGACGTCGTATTGTCGATCAAACAGGGCAATGTGGCCGCGCCGAGCCGGGTGGTCGATGACCCGGATGTGCGCGAGTACTTCACGCACCACGGCCATCGCACCGCCGTGTCGCAGCGGGCACTGCAGGCCCACGCCGATCCCCTGCTCGGCTACACCGACATCGACGGGGTCGGCTACGTGGTCAGCGAAATTTCGCCCTACGACGCCGATTTGGACTGGAGCGAGTTGACGGAGCCGGACGAGCTCACAGAAGTCATCGAGCAACTCGGGCAGGCGGTGGCCAAAGTGCACTGCGTCAGCGACACAGACAGTGACCAGACTTTGGTCGAGTTCCAAACCGAGGAGGCCATCGTCGACGTGATCGGCGACGACACCGACGACTTCGTGGCCGACATCGTCGCTTTCGGGCTGGAGTACGCCGGAACCGTGCGGGACGATCACCGCCACTTCGTCGAGGCGTTCCGCGAAGGCCGGATCCCGGGAGTCAGTTCAACCTGACCGCTAGCTCAGCACTATCTCATCGCCCTGCACAGTGATGTTCTCGGGCGGCAACGGCTTATCAGCCGGTCCATTGGCCACCGTGCCGTCGAGGTTGAACTTGCTGCCGTGGCACGGGCAGTCGATGGTGCCGTCAGCGATCTTGTCCACCATGCATCCCTTATGGGTGCACTTCGCGGAGTACCCTTTGAACACACCCGCGGTCGGCTGTGTCACCACGACCTCGTCGACGATCACGCCCGACCCGACAGGCACATCGGCCGTCTTGGCGATGACGTTCGCCGCCGGCGCGGCGGTGCCGCCCGGTGTGGCCGGGGCGGCGGTCGTCGTCGTGCCGGATTCGCCTGCCGCTTCGGGCTTCTTGCCGTATGTGCTGCAGGCCGCAACTACGGCGGTCACCACGCCCAGGCCGGCGCCGAGGAGGAACTGTTTGCGATGCATGGCAGTCCTTTCGCTAGAACCTAATTCCGTTGGTTTGGAAGAACCACAGTGCCGAGGTCAGCCAGACGTAGACCAAGCCGAAGAACACCAACCCGCCCGCGATCGGAATCACCCATCCCCGAAGGCCTTTGCGGGTGAGCAGCACCATCTTTGTCACGAAGGCGCCGTAGAAGAAGCAGCCGAACAGCGAATGGAACAGCACCCGGTTGTCATAGGACTCGAAGCCCAGCGCGTACAGGCAGTGCACCGCGACGGGGACGCTGGCCAGCACCGCCAACCGCCCCGACCACACATGCGCGGTGCCGATCCACGCCGGCGCCTTTCCACCGGGAATCAGCCGGTACATCGCGAATGCGGACCCCAGCTGGAACAGCGCCAGCAACATGGCCACCGTCGCCAACCATGACTTGACGGCCAGCCCGCTGGAGAATTCGGCCACATTGATCGAAAAGAACTGTGGCTCA
>DASRJA010000628.1:0-8319 GCA_035649695.1 Mycobacterium sp.
CCGCAACCGGTTGACCCGCGAGTGGTTCCACTCCGGCAGTGCCGTGTACAACGTGGGCGGCCCGGGTGCCGATGCGTTCGAGGGCACGCTGGAGCTGGGTTACCAGATTGGTTTCCCCTGGTCGTTGGGTGTGGGTATCAACTTCAGCTACACCACGCCGAACATCCTGCTTGATGACACGAACATCAACCCGCTGAGTGTCGGCTTCAACCCGCTGGGTTCGGTCATTACCCCGAACCTGTTCCCGGGTGTGTCGATCAGCGCCGATCTGGGTAACGGTCCCGGTATTCAGGAGGTCGCGACCTTCTCGGTTGACGTGGCGGGTCCGCACGGCAAGGTGGCGGTCTCCAATGCTCACGGCACGGTGACTGGAGCGGCCGGTGGTGTGTTGCTGCGTCCGTTCGCCCGGCTGATCTCCAAGGCCGGCGACAGCGTCACCACCTACGGCGAGCCCTGGAACATGAACTAACTCCCAGCTCAGGGCATAAGAAGCAGCCTCCGGCATTTTGCCGGGGGCTGTTTTTTCGTTAACCACCACAGCAACGAGAGAAATCAGCTACAACATCTGTAACGGTTGCATCACCGTTTGCGATCACCCGTTGTAACGCCAGGCCCTTAAGAGATGGGGAACACATGAAGGCAATCAGCCGGGTGCTGATCGCGATGGTAGCGGCGATTGCCGCGCTGTTCGTGAGCACTGGCACCTCTCACGCAGCTCTGGATAACGAGATGAGTCTGGTCGACGGTCAGGACCGGACGATGACGATCCAGCAGTGGGACACCTTCCTGAATGGTGTGTTCCCCTTGGACCGCAACCGGTTGACCCGCGAGTGGTTCCACTCCGGCAGTGCCGTCTACGACGTGGCCGGCCCGGGTGCCGATGCGTTCGAGGGCACGCTGGAGCTGGGTTACCAGATTGGTTTCCCCTGGTCGCTGGGTGTGGGTATCAACTTCAGCTACACCACGCCGAACATCCTGCTTGACGACACCAACATCAACCCGCTGAGCGTCGGCTTCAACCCGCTGGGCTCGGTCATTACGCCGAACCTGTTCCCGGGTGTGTCGATCAGCGCCGATCTGGGTAACGGCCCGGGTATTCAGGAGGTCGCGACCTTCTCGGTTGACGTGGCGGGTCCGCACGGCAAGGTGGCGGTCTCCAATGCTCACGGCACGGTGACTGGTGCGGCCGGTGGAGTGTTGCTGCGTCCGTTCGCCCGGCTGATCTCCAAGGCCGGCGACAGCGTCACCACCTACGGCGAACCCTGGAACATGAACTAGGACCTGTCGGCACTGGTGTGCTTGGCGGTGTCGGGGCTTGGTCCCGTGCCGGGGCCAGTGACCGTCTCGCCGGACTGCCCATCGGTGGAGGCGAGGATGTTGCGGATCTCGGTGAGCAGGCTCAGCTCGGTGTCCTGGGCCTGCTCGACCTCGCCCTTCTTGCGAAGCCTTTCGTACGGGACCATGACCAGGAAGTAGACCACTGCGGCGACAAGGACGAAGTTGATGGCCGCCGACAGCAGGATGTTCAGATCGATAGACTGGCCGCCGCCGATGCCGATCCGCAGGATGCCGTAATCGGAGTCTTTGCCGGCGCCGATGCGGTTGATCAACGGCTGGATGATGCTGTCGGTGAATTTCGTGACCAACGCCGTGAACGCGGTACCGATGACCACAGCGACGGATAAGTCGACGATGTTGCCCCTGGACAGAAACTCCTTGAAGCCCTTCAACATGCGCTCGAATCCCTCCTGCATTCGTGTGCTGCCTGACAAGCCCTGACGTTAGTCGCGTTGAGCGTGCGGCGGATGCGGTCCGGTGCTAGCTTCGCCGGGGAATCAAGCTGTGTACCAAAGGAAAGCGAGTGGCGATGCGGTGGCTGTGGTCGGCGGTGGCGGTTATTGGGCTCTCGGTGTTCGCGATCGGCACGGCCAGCGCGGAACCGACGCAGCCCCCTGCGCCGGGACCCACATCGACCTCCGACGAGTTGGCCGACATGGTGTTGGACGCGATCCAGCACGGCAATCCAGCGGCCCCGACCACCACCCCGGTGCCTGCGCCGCCGCGATGACGGGATCAGTGGAAGGTAAGCGTGACGTTCTGTAGCAGCGCCGCGCCCGCCACGTCGTTGGCGGCGTGAGCGGCGACGGCCACCAGCACCACACGGTCGCTTCCGCTGCCTGCGCCCTTCGGCTTGTCCGACACCAGCACCACGACGGCGTTGGTCGCTACCAGCTGAGGTTGGGCATCCGCGCCGCTGGATTCGGGACCCGCGGCGAGCACGTCCACCACGTCACCGGGCCGGACCAGATCCAGCAGCGCGGTGTCGGACAGCGGCAGCGGCACGATGCGTGCATCCGGGCCTGCCACCGATTCGGCCAGCCGCGGACCCAACACGCGCACGTCGGTCAGCACCTCCCCGCGACGAGCCGGGCCGGCCAGCGTTGTACCGATGATCGCGCCGACGTCCGATTGTGCACCATCGGGAACCGTTGCCGCCGTGCGGGTTTCGAGACGGACATCGTCCGCGGTCAGTTCGACACCTGAGGACAGATCGCGGGCCGCGACGACAATTTCGGTGTGGTCACCCTGAGGGTCCGAGCGCAGTGCGATGACGGCGGCCAGGATGACGAGCGCGCCCGCGGCGATCCGGCGGGCGGCGAGCGTACGCGACCAGTCCGGTCGCAGCGCGGCCAGCAGCCGGGTCACGACCGATGGATTGAGCGAGTCCCCCATGCCGCCACGCTAGGCGGCGAACCGCCGCGTCGGCGCAAGCGCGGGCCGCGCCTGTGGATAACGGGTCAGCTGGATGCGGCCGCAGCGGGCGCCGCGGTAGTGGAGCTGGAGCTCGACCCGTTGGTTGAGGTGGAGCTGGACTTTTCGGACGACTTCTCGGACGGCGATGAGCTGGTGGACTCCGAGGTGGTGGCGGAGCCGTTGGAGGAGCTCTTGGCCGATTCGCGGCTATCGGTGCGGTAGAAGCCGCTGCCCTTGAACACCACTCCCACGTTGCCGAACAGCTTGCGCAGCCGGCCGTTGCACTTGGCGCAGGTGGTCAGCGCGCTATCGCTGAACGCCTGCACCGCGTCGAACCGATCGCCGCACTCGGTGCACGCATAGGAATAGGTAGGCACGAAAACCTCCGAGGTGGTCAAACTTCTTAGCACTCTACCGGCTCAAGTGCTAGAACCGCTATGTGGGCTCGATCATTCCCACGTCAGCGCCACCAAGCCGGCCCGCGGTGTCAGCGCATGTGTCATCCGCACGTCGTGCGGTTCGGCGGGCAACCGGTCGACGAGCTCGTCGTCGCGGACCACAGCCACCAACCGTGCCGTCGGAGTGGCCAGTGGCAGCGATCGATCGTAGAACCCCGCGCCCCGCCCCAGCCGCACCCCGGCGCGGTCTACCGCGAGCGCAGGCACCAACACCACTGTGGCGGAAGCGATCGCGTCAGCAGGCAGCCATGGCTCGACGGGCTCGCGCAATCCGAACCGCGCCTGAACCAGGCCGCCGGGGCGGTACTCGCCCCACTGCAGCGGCGCGGGCAGGCCTGCCTGGTCGTGACGGGCCACCGGCAGCAGCACCCGTACGCCGCGCCGCAGCAACGAATCGATCAGCTCGGCCGAGCCCGGTTCGGAGCCCACCGGCACGTACGCGCAGACCGTTTCGCCGTCGCCGATGAACGTCGGCAGGTGCCCACACAGCGCGTGGGCCTCGGCGTCGTGCAGCTGTGGCGCCAGCGTGCGGCGGGTCATCAGGATCTCGGCTCGCAGTTCGGTCTTTGTCGCAGGCGCCACGCGTCCACGATGACAGCCTCTTCGCAGCAGTCGCAAAACGAACGCAACTGAGGGCTTCGCGGCTTATCGGAGCTAATGCCGTTAGTGTGTGCAGGATGACACGGTCCCTGGTTCCGATTCCGCACACTGCGGTCGTCCCTGCTGCGGGTCTGGGGACCCGGTTTCTGCCAGCAACCAAGACCGTGCCCAAGGAGTTGCTGCCCGTCGTTGACACCCCCGGCATCGAACTGGTGGCTGCCGAGGCGGCCGAAGCGGGGGCCGAGCGGCTGATCATCATCACCTCCGAGGGCAAGGACGGGGTCGTCGCGCACTTCGTCGAAGACCTCGTTCTCGAGGGCACGCTGGAGGCTCGCGGCAAGAAGTCGATGCTGGAGAAGGTGCGCCGCGCACCGGCCCTGATCAAGGTGGAGTCGGTGGTCCAGGCCGAACCGCTCGGCCTGGGGCACGCCATCGGTTGCGTCGAGGACAGCCTGTCCGACGACGAAGACGCGATCGCGGTCCTGCTGCCCGATGACCTGGTGCTGCCGACCGGCGTGCTGGAGACCATGTCGAAGGTGCGTGCCAAGCGCGGCGGGACGGTGCTATGCGCCATCGAGGTCGAGCCCGACGAGATAAGTGCGTACGGCGTTTTTGACGTCGAGCCGGTACCGGACACGAACAACCCGAACGTATTGCGGGTCAAGGGGATGGTGGAGAAGCCCAAGGCCGAGGACGCGCCGTCGCCGTATGCGGCGGCCGGCCGCTACGTGCTCGACCGCGCGATTTTCGATGCGCTGCGGCGGGTTCCGCGGGGAGCGGGCGGTGAGATCCAATTGACGGACGCGGTCGCATTGCTGATCAAAGAAGGGCATCCGGTGCATGTGGTGGTGCACCGCGGGTCCCGACACGACCTTGGAAATCCTGGCGGCTATCTCAAGGCTGCGGTTGACTTTGCGTTGAAGCGCGACGACTACGGCCCCGAATTGCGGCGGTGGTTGGTGGAGCGATTGGGGCTGATCGACTGCTGATACGCCGCGGTGGCCCTGAACGGCAGAAAGGCGTGCAGTGCGTTCGGTGGAGGAGCAACAGGCCCGGGTAGCGGCCGCCGCGGTGGCGCCACGACCGGTCCGGGTCGCGATCGCCGAGGCACAGGGGTTGATGTGCGCGGAGGAGGTCGTCACCGAGCGCCCGCTGCCGGGATTCGATCAGGCCGCCATCGACGGCTACGCGGTGCGCAGCGTCGACGTGCTGGGCGTCGGTGACGACGACTCGAATTCCGATGAGGACGACAACCGCGAAATCAGCTTGCCGGTGATGGCGTCGATCGACGCCGGCACCCGCACGCCGAGTCGGCTGCAGCCGCGCCAGGCCGCGCGCGTGCAGACGGGTGCGCCGATGCCGACGCTGGCCGATGCGGTGCTGCCGTTGCGGTGGACCGACGGCGGTGAGTCGCGGGTGACGGTGTTGCGGGGCGTGCGTTCCGGCGCTTACGTCCGCCGCACCGGCGACGACGTTCAGCCGGGCGACGTCGCGGTGCGGGCCGGCACAATCATCGGTCCGGCACAGGTGGGCTTGCTCGCGGCTGTTGGCCGGGACCGCGTGCTGGTGCATCCGCGGCCTCGGCTGTCGGTGATGTGCGTCGGCGGTGAGCTGGTGGACATTTCCCGTACGCCCGGCAACGGGCAGGTCTACGACGTGAACTCGTATGCCCTGGCTGCGGCGGGCCGCGATGCTGGCGCCGAGGTGAACCGCGTCGGCATCGTCGACACCGACCCCAAGGAACTGCGGGAAATCGTTGAGGGCCAAGTGAATCGCGCAGAGGTGGTGGTGATCGCGGGCGCCGTCGGAGGTGCCGCCGCCGAAGGCGTCCGGTCGGTCCTCGCCGAACTCGGCGAAATGGAGGTCACCCGCATCGCGATGCACCCCGGCTCGGTGCAGGGCTTCGGCCAACTGGGACCAGACGGTGTGCCGGTGTTCCTGCTGCCGGCCAACCCGGTCAGCGCGCTTGTCGTTTTCGAGGTCATGGTGCGGCCCCTGATCCGGCTGTCGCTGGGCAAGCGCCAGCCGATGCGGCGGGTCGTGCAGGCTCGCACACTGTCGCCGATTACGTCGGTCGCAGGCCGAAAGGGCTACCTGCGCGGCCAGCTGATGCGCGACCAGGACACCGGCGAGTACCTGGTGCAGGCCCTGGGCGGCGCTCCGGGTGCGTCGTCGCACCTGCTGGCGACGCTCGCCGAAGCGAACTGTTTGGTGGTTGTCCCGAGCGAGGCGGAGCAGATTCGCACCGGCGAGATCGTTGACGTCGCGTTCCTGGCGCAGCGCGGCTGACCGAAACCGGGCGTGCTGTCATGAACCTGTGGCGTTCGAGTTCTTTGCATCCGGGATGGCCGAGCCCTGTCGGCCCGCTGCGAGTCCCCGCCGGCCTGGTGCGGTTGCGCCCGGTGCGGCTGCGCGACGCGTCACAGTGGAGCCGCATCAGGCTGGCCGACCGTGCGCACCTGGAACCGTGGGAACCGGCCACCGATGTGAATTGGGAAGTGCGACACGCAGTTTCGTCGTGGCCGTCGGTTTGTTCCGGACTGCGCTCGGAGGCCCGCAAGGGTCGGATGCTGCCGTACGTCATTGAGCTCGACGGGGAGTTCGCCGGGCAGCTGACCATCGGCAACGTGACTCACGGCGCGCTGCGGTCGGCGTGGATCGGTTACTGGGTGGCGAGTTCGGCGACCGGCGGCGGGGTGGCGACGGCCGCGCTGGCGCTGGGTCTTGATCACTGTTTCGGACCGGTCATGCTGCACCGCGTCGAGGCGACGGTGCGCCCGGAGAACGCGGCGAGCCGGGCCGTGCTGGCCAAGGTGGGCTTCCGCGAAGAAGGACTGTTGCGGCGATACCTCGAGGTGGACGGCTCCTGGCGCGACCACCTGCTGGTGGCCATCACGGTCGAGGAGCTCAACGGTTCGGTAGCGTCCGCGCTGGTGCGCGAGGGCCACGCGAGCTGGGCCTGACGCCGTCTAGCGAACCGGCAAAGCTGTTACTGCTGTGACATTTGTTACTGATGGTGCTTGTCAGCTGTGAATTACAGGTGTGTAATTGACTTCGGCGCGCCGTCCTTGGATGCGCTGGTCACGGACCTAGCCTGAAGGGGAAAGGAGCAGGCGACATGCCAAGCATCCCCCAATCCCTCCTGTGGATCTCCCTCGTCGTTCTCTGGCTCTTCGTGCTAGTCCCGATGCTGATCAGCAAGCGTGATGCCGTTCGCCGCACCAGCGACGTAGCCCTGGCGACGCGGGTGCTCAACACCGGTCGCGCAGCGCGGCTGCTGCGGCGCGGCGGTCCGGCGGCCGGGCATCGCAGTGATCCGGACTGGCAGCCATCGGACGAGGATCTCGACGAGGACCACGACGACGAACTCCATGACGAGTCGGCGGAGCGTTCGGTGGTGCGTGTGGCCGCGGTCGAGACCGAGGTCGACAGCGAGCCCGACTACCTCGACGTCGACGTCGTTGACGAGGACTCGGGCGCGTTGCCGGTGGGCGCGTCGGCGAATGAGGCGGTCAATGAGGAGATCGAAGAGCGCCAGGACCAAACCGACGAGCTGCCATTGGATTTCGGGGCCACCGAGACGGAGGACGTGCAGGAAGAGGACGTGCACGAGGACGACGAGCCCGATGGCACGGACGACGAGTACGAGTACGTCGCCGATTCCTCCGGCCTGGAGGCGCCGTCGGATACCGACCTGCAATTAGCCGAGTCGATCAGCGCCGCGCGCAAGCGCCGGTATGAGTCCAAGACCTCGGCCGCGGTGACCGTGCGCAAGTACAAGTTCCGCAAACGGATGCTGACCGTGATGACATTGGCGACCATCGCCGCGGCCGCGGCGGCGTACACCGTGGCACCTGTCGCGTGGTGGGGGTGCGGATCGCTGGGCGCCATGACGATGCTCTACCTGGCGTACCTGCGTCGTCAGACACGCATCGAGGAGCGGCTGCGGCGGCGCCGTGCCCAGCGGATGGCGCGCGCAAGGCTGGGTGTGGAGAACACCGATGATCGTGAGTTCGATGTAGTCCCGTCGAGGCTGCGGCGCCCGGGTTCAGTGGTGCTCGAGATCGACGATGAGGACCCTTTCTTCGAACACCTCGACTACGCCCCGTTCGCACGCGACATTGACCTGCCGCGAGCAGCCGGCCAATAGGATTTTCGGCGGCGACGCTGCGGCTGGTAGCCTGCTACCGGCACCAGGGGCTATGGCGCAGTTGGTAGCGCGACTCGTTCGCATCGAGTAGGTCAGGGGTTCGATTCCCCTTAGCTCCACAACATTTCAGCAGGTCAGGGCCTGTTTCTAAAGTTACGTCCGCAACCGCGTAACAGTTCACGTAACATCGAGGGTTGTGGCAAGCATCCACGCCCAGAAGAACCGCGCCGGGAACACCTACCGGGTGCTGTGGCGCAAAGGCGGCCGCCAGCGCTCGCTGACATTTGAAAACTTGTCTGCCGCAGAGCGTTTCAAGACTCTGCTGGAGGATCACGGACCCGATGAAGCGCTGCGAAT
>DASRJA010000629.1:0-9110 GCA_035649695.1 Mycobacterium sp.
CGGGACAACCGCAGTGGTGGGCTGACCCACAGCATCCGTAGCAATGGGGCCAGCGCACGGACCTCGGCCGCTGTCAGCTGCGCAAAGTTGATCTTGGTCAGCTTCTCTTCCCAACTCGCGAGCGTCGGTATCGGCCGTCCGACCTCCTCCCCCGCCGTGCTTTCCGCTCCCTCGAATCGTCTTGTGGACGCCGCCTTCGCTCTCAGCTCGTTGTTGACAACGTGATCATGGTGCCGCGGCGGTATCCGAAGATCATCGGGATCAGTGGAATCGCCTCGAGACTCGGCAATATCGACCATCCCGCGGAACACGAGTGCGAAGACGGAGTCGAATGCGGCGATATCGGCCGTAGATCGCAGCAAGCTCACCCGGGCGCACCAGTACAGTTCGTCCACGGTCCTCGGCACGTCGAGTGCCACCAGCGTCGCGAGCCGCATCGTCTGGTCCGGCGAGACGGCAACGCCCTCGTCCCGAAGCCGCTCACTGAATCGGGCCAGCAGCGTCGCACTGTCGGCACGGATGTGCGCGGAGCCCTCAGGGCGCATGATCGGCCGGCAACCCGGCGGCCCGGGCGAGCTGCTGGTCCTCGACGTACTTCAGTACCGAGCCGAGTGTCCGGTCGACTGTGGCCGCGTCCACAGCTTGCACGCCGAGCAACTCCAGCGCGGCGACCCAGTCGATTGTTTCGGCGATGCCTGGCCGCTTCTGCAAATCCAACCCACGCAGCTGCGCGACCACCCGTGCCGCCTGTTCAGCGAGCGTTCGCGAGCTGCCGGGTACCCGCCGCCGGACGATTTCGGCCGCCCGCACCGCGGTTGGGTACTCGATCCAGTGAAAGAGACATCGGCGCTTGAGCGCGTCGTGCAGTTCCCGAGTCCGGTTCGACGTCAACACGACAATCGGCCGATGGGTTGCGTGCACCGTGCCGAGCTCGGGGATGGTGACGGCTCCTTCGCCGAGCAGCTCCAGAAGGAACGCCTCGAAATCGTCGTCGGCGCGATCGACCTCGTCGATCAGAAGCACCGCCGGTCGCGGGCCAGGATGGCGTAGTGCGAGGAGCAGCGGACGCGCGATCAAGAACCCGTTGCTGAACAGGGCATCTTCGGCCAGCTCGATGCCGCGCGCCTCGGCAAGCCGGATCGCGAGCAGCTGTCGAGGATAGTTCCACTCGTAGAGCGCCTCGGCGACGTCGATCCCCTCATAGCACTGCAGCCGTACCAGTGGGGTCTGCAGCGCGGCGGCAAGCGCCTTCGCGGCCTCGGTCTTGCCGACCCCTGGCTCGCCCTCGATAAGAACTGGTTGGCCCAGTCTGGATGCACAGAACAGCGCCATCACGGTGCCATCGTCAGCGAGGTAGTCGACACCGTCGAGCGCATTTCGAAGCGTCTCCAGATCCGGCAGAAGTTCCGCGACGCTCGCGTTACCGCCGATCACTGGGCGTACGCCAAGGGATTGTCGAGGTAGGCGTTGCGACAGCCGGTGCCGCAGAAGTACACCACCCCGTTGGGCGTCTCGACGTGCGGCGACGCGTCGACGGGGGCGACCATCATGCCGCAGACCGGATCACGCACCAGTTCGGTCATCTCGTGCACAGGTCCGGGTTCATCCTTGCTAGCAGAGCCAGGTTCGTGCAGCACCGCAACGATCTCGGCGAGGATTGATAGTGCGACTTCAGGGGGTGTTCGCGCGCCGATATCGAGTCCTGCCGGAGTGCGTACCTGCGATCGCAACCGATCGTCCACCTCCAGCGCGGCAAGGACTGCCGGACCGCGTCGTCGGCTGGCCACCAGCGCGACATAGGGCACCTCCGCTCGTAATGCCGCCTCAAGGACCGCTTCCTCGTCGTTACCGTGCGAGGCCACTACCACCGCACGAGCCCCCGACGGCAGGGGATCGTCGGGTTTGTCTATCCGCAGAACTTGCTGGCCGAAGAGGCGATGGGCGCGCAGCAAGGCTGTGGCGATCGGAGCGTGACCGAACACAGCTACCACCGGCAATGGAACCGACGGCTCCAGAAAGATCTCCAGGCTGCCGCCAGAAAGGCAGGGATTGTGTACCGTCACCACGCCATCATCGTCGGCGACACCGACATCCTCGGGCGACGGCGTGATGCGCACCAACCGTGGCGTGGCGGTAGCCAGCACCTCCAGTGCCTGAGCCCGCACCGTCGACTCCGCACAGTCGCCGCCGACGAAGCCGTCAACTTGACCGTCCGCGAGCACCAGCGCCGAATCGCCCGGTTTTGCGCTGGTCGGTCGTTCTGCCCGGACGACCGTCGCCCATACGAAGGGGGTGCCGGCAGCGGCGAGCGCCTCAGCCCGTCCTGCGAGCTCTAGACGCGCCGGCATCGGCCCCTCCTCAAACCAGGCCCCACCTCAAGATCAGCACCGCCTCAGTCGGTGATCGCCAGGTCGGTACGGAACGGCCGGCCCTGGATCGTCCGCCACACCTGGGCTGGTGTCAGTGGCATGTCGGCGTGACGTACGCCGTAGGGCTTCAGGGCGTCGATCACCGCATTGACCACAGCAGCCGGCGAGCCGACGGTGGCCGACTCACCGACACCTTTCGCTCCTATCGGATGGTGCGGCGAGGGGGTCACGGTCTCTCCGAGCTCCCAGCTGGGGCACTCCATCGAGGTGGGCAGCTGGTAGTCCATGAACGACCCTCCGAGGCAGTTCCCGCTCTCGTCGAACGCGATGACCTCCATCAGCGCCATGCCGACACCGTCGGCGAGCCCACCGTGGATCTGCCCTTCCACGATCATCGGATTGATTCGGGTGCCGCAGTCGTCAACTGCGACGAACCGCCGCACCTTCACGGCTCCAGTGCTCGGATCCACGTCAACGACGCAGATGTAGGCCCCATACGGATAGGTCAAGTTGGGTGGGTCGTACACGCACGCCGCATCCAGATGCCCCTCGACACCCTCGGGCAACTCCAGTGATCCGTGCGCCGCAAGCGCTACCTCCTGGATCGTCTTCGACATCGTCGGGTCACCCTTGACCGAGTAGGTGCCTTTCTCGATTTCGATATCGTCCGGCGAGACCTCCATCATCGCCGCCGCGATGATCTTCGCTTTGTCGACGACACGCTTCGCCGCGACCGCAACCGCGGCGCCCGAGACCGGCGTGGAACGGCTGCCGTAGGTGCCTAGCCCGAAAGGAGTGTTGTCGGTATCGCCGTGGACGACATCGATGTCGTCGGACGGTATTCCCGTGATCTCGGAGACGATCTGGGCAAAAGTCGTCTCGTGTCCTTGACCCTGCGACTGGACCGAGATTCGTACCACGGCCTTGCCCGTGGGATGGACCCGCAACTCGGCACCGTCGGCCATCCCGAGGCCCAGGATGTCCATGTGCTTGCGCGGCCCAGCGCCGACACCCTCGGTGAAGAAGCTGATGCCGATTCCCATCAGCTCGCCGCGCTCGCGCTTCTCGGCCTGTTCCCGGCGCAGCTCGTCGTAGCCGAGCATGTCCATCGCCATCTCCAGCGTGCGCGGGTAGTCGCCCGAGTCGTACTCCCAGCCGGTCGGCGATTTGTACGGGAATTGCTCCGCATGGAGCAGGTTCTTCATGCGCAGCTCCGCAGGGTCCATGTCCAATTCAAAGGCCAGGCAGTCGACGATGCGCTCGATGGCGTACGCCGCCTCGGTGATCCGGAACGAACACGCGTACGCCACGCCGCCGGGGGCCTTGTTGGTGTAGACGCCCTTCACGGTGCAGTGCGCGGCGGGGTAGTCGTAACTGCCCGTGAAGATATGGAAAAAGCCAGCTGGATACTTTGTCGGCTGCGCGGTGTTGTTGAACGCGCCATGATCAGCCAGGACGTT
Organism: Mycobacterium sp.; assembly: GCA_035649695.1. Classification (GTDB taxonomy): domain Bacteria; phylum Actinomycetota; class Actinomycetes; order Mycobacteriales; family Mycobacteriaceae; genus Mycobacterium. The sequence goes on from DASRJA010000629.1 coordinate 3,830, forward strand.
CACCCTCGTTGCCAAGATCTTGCCTTCGCGCGTCGCTGCGATTTCGGTGTGCATGTGATAGTCGCGCGCGAAGGAGGTCGACATCAGGTTCTCGGCACGATCCTCGACCCACTTGACGGGCCGGCCGGTGAGGATCGACCCGACCACGGCCAGGACATAGCCCGGATAGATGCCGACCTTGTTCCCGAATCCGCCCCCGATGTCGGGACTGAGGATCCTGATCTTGTGCTCGGGAAGGCCGGCAACGATGGCGTACAGCGTGCGGTGTGCGTGCGGAGCCTGCGTATTGCAGTAGATCGTGAGCTTGCCGGTGACCTTGTCCATGTCGGCAATGGCACCGCAGGTCTCGAGTGGGGCGGGATGCACGCGCGGGTAAAGGATGTCCTCCGAGACCACCACCTCCGCATCAGCGAACGCGGCGTCCGTCGCCGCCTTGTCGCCGACCTCCCAGTCGAAGATGTGGTTATCGGTCTTGCCTTCGATGTCGTCGCGAATGACCGCCGCATCGGGATCGAGGGCTCGGCGCGCGTCGATGACCGGGGGCAGCGGCTCGTATTCGACGTCGATCAGCTCCAGCGCGTCCCGTGCCGAATAGCGGTCGTCGGCGACAACGAAGGCCACCTCCTGCCCATGGAAGCGCACCTTGTCGGTGGCGAGCACGGCTACCACGTCATACGACAGCGACGGCATCCAGGCAAGCTTCAGGGTCTCCAGCAGTGCCCCAGTGATCACTGCGCGGACTTTCGGATGCGCCTCGGCTGCTGAGGTGTCGATCGAGACCAGCCGTGCATGCGCGTACGGGCTGCGCAGCACCGCGCCGTGCAGCATCCCCGGCAGCACGAAGTCGTCGACGTAGTTGCCCTTGCCGCGCAGGAATCGAGCGTCCTCCTTGCGCATCCGGCGCCCGAAACCAACATTCGCCTGGTCCGCGGTGACGGTCATGACGCGACCTCCTCAGTTTCGGCAACCCGCGGGTGGTCTGCGGCCCAGTGGACCGCGCGCACGATGTTCTCGTATCCCGTGCAGCGACACAGATTGCCCGAGATCGCTTCGCGGATCTCGGCGTCCGACGGGTGCGGGTTGGCGTCGAGCAGCCATCGGGTGGTCAACATCATTCCTGGGGTACAGAATCCGCACTGCAGACCGTGCTCGGTCATAAACCCCTGCTGGATGGGATCGAGCTCGCCGTCTTGTTCCAGGCCCTCGACCGTCAGAACTTCGTGCCCACTAGCCATCGCCGCGAGCATGGTGCAACTCTTCACCGGGGTGCCGTCGACCTGGACCACGCAGACGCCGCAGTTGGACGTATCGCAGCCCCAGTGGGTGCCGGTCAGGCCGAGCTCGTCGCGCAGGAAGTGCACCAGCAGCAGCCGCGGCTCGATCTCGCGGCTGTACTCCTCGCCATTCACCTTGACTGTGACCTGCATGATTCATGCCTCCTGTCCGCGGCAACGGGCGATCGCGGTTCGCAATGCCCGCTTCACGAGTTCGCCGGCGAGCGCGCGTTTGTAGTCCGAAGGCCCACGCTGGTCGGTGGGCGGGTTACACTCGTCCGCCGCGATTTGGGCGGCCAGGCTGACTGCCTCATCGTCCGCACCGCGGCCCCGTATGGCGTCCTCGGCCCGGGAGGCAACGAAATGCGGCGCCCCTACCGCGGCGAGACCGATGCCAACCTCGCTGATCGTGTCACCGTCCAAGGTGACGACCGCACCCGCCGCGGCTACCGCATAGTCCCCGGCTCGCCGTTCCACCTTGCAGTACGCGCTTCCTGTGCCGGGCCGGATCGGCAGCCGAATCTCGGTGGCAATCTCAGCCGGGGCGATGCACGTCTCAAACGGTCCGGTCTGAAGCCCGCGTACTGGCACCACCCGCTCGCCACCCGAGCCCATGATCACGACGTCCGCGCGGATCGCACCGAGCGCGGCGGAAAGATCTTCGGCAGGGTCAGCGTGGCACAGCGACCCGCCGACAGTGCCTCGGTTTCGGACCACAGGGTCGGCGATCACCCGCTCCGCGTCGTGAAGGATCCGGTAGTGCTCACCGACCACCGCCGAAGCGAGCAAGTCGGCATGGCGGACCAGCGCACCGATACACAACTGGTCACCTGCTACCCAGATGCGCTCCAGCTCCGTCAGGTCATTGATATCGATGAGAACTTCAGGCGCAGCAAAACGCAGCTTCATCAGCGGCAATATGCTGTGCCCTCCGGCGATCAGCCGTGCCTCCTCACCATGCCGCTCCAGCAGTGCGATGGCGTCGTCGACGCTGGTGGCGCGCTCGTACTCGAACGGAGCCGGTACCTGCATTGATCCCTCCTCAGTAGGTCTCTCGATAGGGATGGCGTTGCTGCACGATCGGCGCCGTTTACTTCACTGCCAACACATCGACCGTGCGGATGTCGGGTGCAGTAGCGAGCAATTCCTCGGCTACCTGGCTCAGTGCTGCCGGGATCTGGCCGCCCAGGTGTGCTTGACGGCCATCGTCGTCATTGAAGGTGTCGAAGATCCCGTACTGGGTGTCGGTGATCTTGAACGCGTACCAGGTCACCGTGCCCGGTTCGGCTGCGGCGAGGTCGCGTCCGCCCTCTAGGAACTTCCCAAGATCGTCACCCTTGCCAGGCTTGGCTTCGAGCAGCGCAAGTACTCCCAACTTCGGACTCATCGGAACTCCTCCCAGGATGTCCCTACCGTACGTATCCAAACGGTCCAACCGGTAGTGGCGGACCCGCCACGTTGCGTATCGTTTCCGACGTGGACATAGCGGTTCTCGCGGTGGACGGCTGCTTCGACTCAGGGCTTTCCGCGGTGGTCGACGTGCTCGGGACGGCGAACGCCCTCCGACAGGATGTGCCGGCACCCCCGACCGGGTTCACGGTGACGATCGTTGGACTCAAAAGGCAGGTGCGGACGGGCAACGGCTTGACTGTGAATCCCGTTCTTGCCAAGAAGATGGCGCAGCATCCGGATCTGCTGGTGATGCCGGCACTGGGCGTCAAGACACCTCAGGAGATCATCGACACCGTCCGCGGGCACGCGGCCCTCGACCTCATCCGGGATAACCACGCGAACGGCACGGAGCTGGCTGGTGCCTGCACGGGAACCTTCTTCTTGGCCGAGTCTGGTGTCCTTGACGGACGGCTGGCCACGACCAGCTGGTGGCTCGGACCCGCGTTCCGCAGCCGGTATCCAGCGGTACACGTGGACGAGACTCGGATCATCGCTCGGGATGCGCAGATTACCACCGCCGGTGCCGCATTCGCCCATATTGATCTTGCACTGTCGATCGTGCAGCAGCACAGCCCGAGCTTGGCAGACCTCACCGCGCGGTATCTGCTCACCGGCGACCGGCCGTCGCAGGCAGCGTTCGCCATGCCGGCGCTGCTTGCCCGGACCGACCCGACGATGGCAGCGTTCGAAAAGTGGGTTCGGCAACGACTTTCCGAACCCATCCGCATATCGGCCGCTGCGCGCGACCTCGGTATCAGCGAGCGGACGCTGCAGCGTACGACCGCCTCCGTCGTCGGCATGTCGCCACTGCACTTCATCCAGCAGGTACGCCTCGACGAGGCCACCTTCTTGCTGCGCGATACGCCCATGTCGATGAGCGCGATCGCGGCGGCGGTCGGCTACCGGGATGCCGGAACTCTCCGGGCCCTCGTTCGCAAGCGTCGCAACAGCACGCTGAGAGCGTTGCGGGCAGGCCGACCGACCTAAGGGCGAACGACCGACGCTCGTCCAGTGGGTAGTGGTTCGTCGATGCATCGGTAGTGTTCGGCGTCGGGCATGGTCCAGTCGACGCCGTCGTGGTCTCGGTGTGCGGCGTGCCAGGCGAAGGTCTTACCGCGATGGTGTCGGCGGCAGAACGGGTCAAGATTTCGTCCCGACGTAACGCCTTTGGGCACTGGTTCGTGGTGGTCGAGGTCACAGCGGTCGGCAGGCACTGTGCAGGTGGGGAATCGGCAGCTGCCGGCCCGAATCTTGATCGCTTGGGCCAACCGGGCTGAGGGGTAGCGACCGATTTCGGTGACATCGAGCAGCCGACCGCCATTGTCGGTGAGCAGCCGGGTGAACAAGACTTCGTCGCGGCTGTCCGAATTGAGGGCTGCAGCGATTTGTTCTATGAGGATGTCGCCGGGGATGAAACCGGATCGGTCGGCTAGTTCGCCGGGTGTGTCGCTGGCATCGAGCAGGCTGGCCAGCGGCACCACTATGCCGATGCGTTGTTGCTGCGGTCGTTTGATGATCTTTGGTGGCTGACCGGGGGGACGGTGTGTCGCTGCCTCAACCGGCTCGCCAATGGTTTGACCTTGAGGATCGATGCGTTGCAGCTTGGTGCTGAGGAGTTCGCCGGTGTCGAAATCGATGTTCTCCACTTCCAGCCAGTCGGATTCGGCACCGGCAGTGTCTTCTTCCTCCTCATCCTCGTCGTCGGTGTCGGTGTGGTCGAAAGCGAGCCGGCCGAGCAGCAGGTCGGCGAACAGGTCGGCGCGGCGTTGCTGGTCGGTGCGTGGGTCGTCGGCGCCGAGGTTCCGGGCGGCAGCCGCCAGCACCGCATCGATCGCCGCGGCGTCGGCCGCCGACATTTCGCCGGTGACATAACCGATGCCGTCGGCACCTTGCACCACAGTGACCCGACGTTCGGCGAGGGCCCGGCGATGCCGCTGCTGGAACGCCAACGGTTCCAGTTGCACTACCAGCCGCAGCAGCCACACCTGAAGCTGCTTCGGAGACCTAGCCTGTGCCGCCTCGACGGCGTGTTCGTCGATGGCGGCCAATGTGGCGGGCTCGGTGACCCGCCGCGCCACCCGATCGATGATCCGGATCTGCTCGGGGTCCAGATCGCCGCACCGGAACGCTTCCCACACGGTGGGCAGGCCGCTGGCGAGGCGGCGAGTACGGGCCAGCAGACAGCGCATGGGGTAGGGCTGCTCGCGCAGCAGCAGTGCCAACTCATCCGCGACGAACTCTCCCGGTCTGACCCGACTCCTCCGACCCGATCCAATGCCGGCTGCGGTGTCGTCGGCAGTCCGACAATCGGCGTACTGGACCGCTGCTTCGGCCAACCGGGCCGACGCGGCGGCGGCCTCTCGGCGCGCATCGACCACTGCCTCTCGGGCGGTTGATATGTCGTCTTGATCGTCCCCCGTCATGGATTCATCGTCGCAACCGCCACTGACAGTTTTCGAACATACGAGCGACACGCTGAGAGATCGATCACCGATCATGGGATCGCGATTGGTCACAACCGCATCGACACCGTCATCGCGGTGCGCTCGGTGGTC
>DASRJA010000630.1:0-4082 GCA_035649695.1 Mycobacterium sp.
GGCGAGTGCACCACCGACCATCGGCCCGATGGCGCGCCGGACCGGGCTGCTTTCGCCGACGCCGGTCAACAGCGTGCCGAATGTGTAGTGATACGTGAGGTGTTCGACCGCGTGCAGCAGCAGGGTCGTGGCGGCACCGGCGACGCCAGCCAGCAGGCCGATGATGACAATCGCACACCCGAACTCAAGGGTGCGACGCGTCACCGGGTGAATCTATGTCAGCGACCGGGCAAGCTGGTGCAAATGGAGACCCCGCGGTTGCTGTTCGTGCACGCCCATCCCGACGACGAGACCCTCACGACGGGCGCGACCATCGCCCACTACGTCTCCCGCGGCGCGCAGGTGCGTGTCGTCACGTGCACGCTCGGCGAGGAGGGGGAGGTGATCGGCGAGCGCTGGGCCCAGCTGGCGGTCGACCACGCTGATCAGCTGGGCGGTTACCGCATTGCCGAGCTGAGCGCTGCCCTGAACGCGCTGGGAGTCGACGGACCGATCTTCCTCGGCGGCGCCGGGCGGTGGCGCGACTCGGGGATGGAGGGCACGGCGCCGCGACACCGTCAGCGATTCGTCGACGCCGATCCGCGCGAGGCCGTCGGCGCGTTGGTGAGCGTCATCCGCGATCTGCGCCCGCACGTCGTCGTCACCTACGACGCCAACGGCGGCTACGGCCATCCCGACCACATACACGCGCACGACGTCACGGTGGCCGCTGTGGCCGCATCGAGAAGCAATGAGTATCCCGGCGAACCATGGACGGTGCCGAAGCTGTACTGGACCGTGATTGCGAAGTCTGCGATGGGCGCGGGTCTCGACGCGCTCGACGACGTGCCGCCGGAGTGGATCAGGGTCTCGGTCGACGACGTCCCGTTCGGCTACCCCGACGAGGCGATCAACGCGGTGATGGACGTGCCCGACCAGCTGCCAGCGAAGGTCGCAGCCTTGCGTGCGCACGCGACCCAGGTGACCGTGGCCCCGGACGGCCGGTCCTGCGCCCTGTCGAACGATATCGCGCTGCCGATCGGCGCAATCGAGCACTACATCCTTGCGGCGGGCACGCCCGGGGAGCGCGACGCCCGCGGGTGGGAAACCGACCTGCTTGCCGGCCTGAACCTGGAATAGCGCAACGGGCTCGCGGTAAGCTGCCCGAAATCGGTCGCGTGTGGAGGGATGGCAATGGACCCGGACATGGATCCCAACCTGCAGCACTGGCAGGACCGCGCAGACAACTTCCAGTGGGTGCTCGGGTCGCTCGTGGCGCTGCTCGACAGCATCCCGACCTGACCCCGCCGCGTCCCGCCGTTCTGACGCTGCTGGCGATCGACGGCGTGCTCTCGGCCGTGGCGGCCGCGGTTTTCCTTCCGTTGCGAATTGGCTCGGTGCCGTTTCCGATCAGCGCTCTGATCAGTGGGCTCGTCAACGCGGCACTGGTGTGGGCGGCGCTTCAGTGGACGTCGGCTCCGCGGGTCGCGGCGTTGCCGTTGTGGTGCTGGCTGCTGACCGTCGCCGGGCTGACATTCGGCGGGCCGGGCGACGACATCGTGTTCGGCGGTGTCGGGGTGATGGAGTACGCCCCGCTGCTGCTGCTTGTCCTGGGCGCGCTGCCCCCTGCGCTGGTGTTGTGGCGCTACGTGCGGTCGGCCGTATGACGGCTACTCCTTCTTGCCTGTGTCGTCCTTCTTCTCGCCTTTGTTTTCGTCATTGGTCGGCGAGCTCGACGATTCCGTCGCACCCTTGGCCGCCGGTCCGTTATCGGCTTTCTTCCCGCCGGTTGAGACCGTCGTAGATTCCGAAGTGCTCTCCGTTGACACGGCGCGGACCTCACCCTGAGCCGCGACGTCGGCCTTCGCCTTGGGTTCCTTAGGCTCCTTGACCGCGTCGATCTTCGGTTCCCTTTCGCCACTGACCGCAACCTCGTCGGCGGGGTCGGTCGCAACTTCATCGGGTGCCTCAGCGAGGTCCTCACCTTTCACCGCACTGCGCTTTTCGGTGGGCTGCGAGATGTCGGCAGGCGATGCAGCCATCATCGCGTCGGCCGTCTCAGCCGGGCCCGCAAGCGTGTCGAGGGCAAGGAACGGACCTTGCACTGGAGGCCTCGGCGGGTAGCAGCAGAACGGCGGCAACGGGATGAACTGAGCCACTTCATCGAGTCCCAGCCAGACGAATGCCAGGCCGACATCGACGCCGAAATCGACCAGATTCTCGACGACGCCGCCGTCGCCGCGGAGCCAATCGGTGAAGTTGAAAACGCCGCTGGCGACCATGCTTTCGAAGAAGTTGTAGAAGACCATGATCTGACCGGCGAACCAGCCGACATACGGAATCCAGCGCACCACCGCGGTGGCGACCTCGAACCCATATCGCACCCACGGCTCAACCGCGGTGTAGACGCCGTCGATCGTGTTCGCGAGATTCGGTGCAATCGCGAACTGAATCGGCGCCGGGGGCGGGGGCAATGTGCCCGGTGTCGCTGCGGGCCCCAGCAGCCGCAGCGGCGAGCTGAGCAGGACATTGAGTAGTGGCGGTTGTTCCGCTAGTGCCAGTGGCTGTACGGCGGCGATCAGTCGGACCGTCGAGGCCCGTGTTGGTGACGACACGGGTTCCTGGACGGATGGGCAGACGGCGACGGCCGCTGCGGTGACGGTCGCGACACCTACCGTCAGGCATGAACGAATCAAATGACCCATGAGAACCCCTCCCGCGAGCTGCGGTCCTCCCCGGCTGTGAACTTACGCGGAGGTAAAAGCTGTCGTGCCACATTCGGCAACACAAGCCAGGACGGGCCCACACCGCAGTGGCGGGCTCGGACTACTGTGGCCGATATGCTCGGCGCAGTGGTTTCAGAATGTGAGACGCGCGGATGATTCTTGACGACCGTGGGGTTAAACCAGGGTGGCTCTGAACCCCCAGCGCGGCGCCGATCTGCCCAGCCCGGTGGTCCCTGTGAAGTCCGCTGCCCCCAGCTCTGCCGCTTTGAGGCGGGTGTTGCGCCGGGCCCGCGACGGCGTCGCACTCAACGTCGACGAGGCCGCGATCGCCATGACCGCCCGTGGCGAGGATCTGGCTGATTTGTGCGCGAGTGCCGCGCGAGTGCGCGACGCCGGGCTCGAGTCCGCCGGACGCCGTGGGGCCAACGGCCGGCTGCCCGTCTCCTACTCGCGCAAGGTGTTCATCCCCGTCACTCGTCTGTGCCGCGACACCTGCCACTACTGCACGTTCGTCACGGTGCCGGGCAAGCTGCGGGCCGCGGGGATGGGCATGTACATGGAGCCCGACGAGATTCTCGACGTGGCCCGCCGGGGTGCCGAATTGGGTTGCAAGGAGGCGTTGTTCACACTCGGTGATCGGCCGGAGGCGCGGTGGGACGAGGCCCGGCAGTGGCTCGACGAGCGCGGCTATGACTCGACGCTGGACTACGTGCGCGCGATGGCGATCCGGGTGCTCGAGGAGACCGGGCTGCTGCCCCACCTGAACCCGGGCGTCATGTCGTGGTCGGAGCTCTCGCGGCTCAAGCCGGTCGCGCCGTCCATGGGGATGATGCTGGAGACGACGTCGCGGCGGCTGTTCGAAACCAAGGGCCTGGCGCACTACGGCAGCCCCGACAAGGATCCCGAGGTGAGGCTGCGCACCCTGGCCGATGCCGGCAGGTTGTCGATTCCGTTCACCACCGGACTGCTGGTCGGCATCGGGGAGACGCTCGTCGAGCGTGCCGAGACCATCCATGCAATTCGCCAGTCGCACAAGGAATTCGGGCACGTTCAGGAAGTGATCGTGCAGAACTTCAGGGCCAAGGACCACACCGCCATGGCCTCGGTTCCCGACGCGGGCTTCGATGATTTCGTCGCGACGGTGGCCGTCACCCGGCTGGTGATGGGTCCCAAGATGCGCATTCAGGCGCCGCCGAACCTGGTGTCGCGCGCCGAGTGCATGGCGTTGCTCGGCGCCGGCGTCGACGACTGGGGTGGGGTGTCGCCGCTGACGCCGGATCACGTCAACCCCGAGCGCCCGTGGCCCGCGCTGGACGAGCTCGAAGCGGTCACCGCCGAGGCGGGCTACGACTTGGTGCAGCGGCTGACCGCTCAGCC